>JAIBCM010000002.1:0-300000 GCA_019694135.1 Verrucomicrobiia bacterium
CGTTAACATCATTCACACCAGCTGCGCAAGTGGTAATTTCGATCCACCAGTTGTCAAGGTTGCCAACATTGCCATTGAGGTTGTCATCGGTAACATTTAAGGTCCAGGTGCCATTAGGATTTTCGCCTTTGAAGATGCCTAATGCACCTTCAGGTATGAGTTGGGTTTCTACGACGTTATCGGTATAGACATTAGACACGCTGCCAGCTGATTTTGAGGCTTCATCGTACCACAGGGTGCCATTAAAGATATTGTCATTCACTCCACCTTGATCGGTGACTAATGTTGTTTTAGTTCCTACTGGTGAGGTGAGAAAGATATCGAGATCGGCAGAGGCAGTGTGAGGAATTTTGGTAAAGACTTTGACTTGGCTAATGCGATAGGGTTGATCGCTGACATTAATCGTGGGACTAATGGAAGCGTTATCGGGGATAGGGGTGGAAACAGTGTTGGTATAGCTGTGAGTTACACAGGTAGGTGTTCCTATATAAGTTGCAATATCAAGCTGAGCGGCGTTTAAAGAACCATCATCAAGAAAAAAGGTGTCGGTGATGGTTAGTGTCCAAGTACCATTAGGATTTTCGCCATCAAAAGCCGATAAAGCATCAACTGGTTGTAAAGAGGGTTGAAGAACCATGGGCATGTAAACTGCATCCTCGACATTGGTAGCTGCTTGGTCGTCCCACCATGTGCCGTTAAAAACGCCTGCATTACCACCCCCATAACCATTGCCAGCCGTACTGGAAGTGAAATGAACATGAGTGCCTTGAGGTGAGGTAAGATACATGTCGATATCGACAGGAAATTGATGGGTAATTTCCGTTCTCAAATTGACATCCCATACTTTGCCTACTGCATTGGAGATTTGCACGTTTACGTTAGTGGTTTGAAATAGAATGGCGATAGGCGCCGGATAGGTTGCCATATAGTGATTGGAAATCACATTGGCTGGTTCCGTTGGCACAATTTGAGCTTGAGTAAAAGAGTTTAGAGTTAATAAGCTGATACTAAAACAAAAAATCAGCCATAATTTTCTATTATTTTTTTTCATAGGTTTTCCTTATTTTGGATAAAGAAGTTTTAATACAATTTTGTATTATTAGTTCTTGAAAGTAGAAAATTAGCGAAAATGAATCGGAAGTCTAGCAAATAATTTTTTAATGGCTTGGTTTTGGGAACGATGCGCTGTTAGAGTGGCATCCTTGGTTACTACAAAAATGGTGTCCTTCACTCCGATTAATGCGATAAATTGAGAGGATTTATTAACAATAATATTATTATGACAATCGATAAGGGCGGCTTTACCGATTAGGATATTATTATTTTCATCGGGCTGAAAATAATGAACCAAAGCTTCCCACGATCCGACATCGTTCCAGTCAAATTCAGCGATGATAACTTTGACCGTTTTGACTTTTTCAGCTAGGGCGTAATCCAATGAAATTTTTTTGAGTTTGGGGAATTGGGTTCTGAGATAGGATTGGTAATGAGTGGTTGGAAAATTTTTTAAAAAATGTGCGAGGTCAGGAGCGTATTTTTGAGTTTCATGAAAAAAATAGTTAGCGTTCCAAAAGAAAATGCCAGCATTCCAAAAGTAATTTTTTTGTTTTAAAAATTTTTTAGCTGTTGCGAGATCAGGTTTTTCTAAGAATTGATTCACGTTATAAGGTAATCCTTTTTGAACTGATTTGGGTTGGGCATGAATTTTTAGATAACCGAATCCCGTTGCAGGAAAAGTAGGTGAAATGCCAATTGTGACTAGGGTTTCATTTTGGGCTGCTGTCGTGATGGCGCGTTGGAGGTTTTTTTGGAAGAGAGCGATTTTTTTAATGAGATGATCTGCGGGGAGAAGTCCAACGATAGCGTTCGGATTTTTTTTGCGTGCGATTGCCGTAGCGAGCGCCGCGGCAGGAGCGGTATCGCGTTTTTTAGGTTCTATAATGATTTGTTGGATGGGGAAATGGGGAAGTTTTTGGCGGATTAATTTTTTTTGTTGTGCGTTGGTCAAAATAAAAAGCTGGCGAGGGGGGACTAAGTTTTTTACGCGTTGAAGAGTTTCTTCGAGTAAAGTTTTTTTTGAGAAAAGGGTGAGTAAATGTTTCGGTTTTTTTGAGCGACTTAATGGCCAAAAGCGTTCCCCACTGCCTCCGGCAAGAATGAAGAGGAAGAGATTCGAATGTTTATAGGCCATGAAAGATTGTCTCAAAATTACGTAGAAAAATCGAGCGGTTAAATAATTCTTGCTCGCTAATTTTTCTATTTTTTCTATTTTCCTTGTTTTTCTTATGAGTCATCGTGCTTCAAATTGGATTTTGATAGGGCTGAGTGTGTTGAGTTTAGCCGCTTTTTTTCTGCCGTGGGTGAAGCTGAAACAGTCTTGGGATCCTGCTTTAGGTCGATTGGCGGACTCTTTGCAAGAAGAAACGGAGGCCAAGGTGGAATGGCAGGATTTTGTGGGGTTGGATGAATTTCAAAGGGAGGCACTTTTTCAAAATGGTTGGCAAAGTATTTCGGGTGGACAAATTTTTCATGATTTGCGACAAAGTTCGTCAACTGCGCCGCCGAGTCGTTATTTTGTGGATCAGATGATAGGAAAAGGCAATTTTCCTGAGAGAGCTTATTTTGTTGCGCTTTTTGCGATGTTGCCGGCTTTAATTGTTTTATTGATGATTGTCTTTTGGCGTCGTCCTCGCACTTTTGTGTATGCGGGTGTGGGAATGTTTTGTTTTTATTTATTGGTTCGTTGGAAAGTGGCGGTAACTGAAGGGGCGCGATTTGCTGTGGGAATGCAAGTGGGAGCGGGGTTTTGGCTGATTAGCTATTCTATTTTAGGAGTTGCTTTATTGCTTTGGGTGAGGGCAGCTTTTCCTAAGTCTAAGTTTTAAATTCTAAGTTTTACAAAAGGCGAAAAAAAACGGCCAAGTCATTTTCACTTGGCCGTTTGAACACTGAACTGATATCAAAAAGAAAACTAAACTTCTGATGAAGATTCAGCTGAAACGCTTTCGGAACGATTTTTGGCGCCGCTGATAACCAGACTTCGGCCCATTAATTCGTAGCCATGAAACTTGGTTTGAACAGCCTTAGCACCTTCGACGGTTTCCATTTCAACGAAGCCAAAACCTTTAGATCGATTGCTGCGTCGTTCACGAGCAACTTCCACATTGCGGATGGGCGCGACTTGCGAAAGCAGATCGAATAAATCGCTTTCTGCAACATCGTAACTTAAGTTGCCCAAATATAAGCGGTTGGATGTGACTTCGAGCAGATTAGCTGCTGAGGAAGGTTTCGGAGAAGCGCCGGCTTCGGAGGAACGTGGTGCGCGATCTCGGTAAGACGGTTTTCGTCTTTCACTGCCATATCGGTTGCTGCGATGTTCACTACGTCGAGGTTGAGAAGGATGGGTGTGACCATTACCCGATTCCTGCCCTCCAAAAAGTTTGCTGAAAAATTTCGCGATAGGATTTTTCTTTTTTGGAGAAGAAGTTTGAGAATGTTGTGGGCGACGCGAACGCGAGCGGCGTCGTGCTCCAGGACGATAGTCGGTAGACATAATTTTTTTTGTTCTTGGGAAAGTCATTTTTGGGGTCAACCAGGGAACAACGGGTTCGTGGCTGAAGTTTGCCTATAATCGAGTAGAGTTTTGTCAGGGACAAATTTTTGTCCTCAAACGATCGATTTCCTGTCAATGCAGGGTGCGAGAGATTTTGAGACAACATCTTTCTCGCCAAAAGGATAAGATCATATAGCCAGCAGAATATTCTGTTGGCATAGAAGTGATTAACCTTTTTTATTTCCATAAAAACTACTAGGAAGTCTTGTTATTGGGGTTTCATTTCCTAACCATATCAAGAAAGTAACTTCCTAAATTATAAACAAATCCTTCAAAAGAGCTTTCCAGATTTATTTTTGTTTCAAAGAATAATGTATAAGAAAAAAGCGGTGAAGGCAACTTTTTTATTTGGACGACTGGGAGCGAAGTTGGGCAATGACTTTTTTGAAACGAGGGATAATTTCGGAAATTTGGCTTTCCTCAGTCAATTTGCCAATGGAAAATCGAAGTGCCGCTTGGGCGAGTTGGGGTGGCACACCCATCGCTAAAAGGACGTAGGAAGGTTGCATGCTGCCGACCATGCAGGCCGAGCCGCTCGATAAGGCCAAGCCTTCCAGATCGCAAGCGATTAAAAGCTCTTCGCCTTTTACTTCTTCCACACTGACATTGAGCGTGTTGGCAATGCGGGCGATGGAATCTCCATTGCGATGAAGGCCGGTTACAGCTTGAGAAAGTTGCCCCCAAAAATTTTCGATCCATTGTTGTTGCCGGGGCATTTCAGAAGAGATTTGTTGAACGGCTTGTTGTGCAGCAACTGTTAATCCTACGATTGCGGCCACATTTTCGGTTCCGGGGCGACGCTGATTTTCTTGAGCGCCGCCAACCAGTGTGGGTGCGAGAGAGAGACCGCTTCTTAAAAAAAGTGCACCTACGCCTTTAGGGCCATAAAATTTATGGGCCGCCAAGGATAAGGCATCAACTGACCATGTTTTCACATTTACGGGTTCTTTTCCAAACGATTGGATAGCGTCTACATGAAATAAAATTTTTTGCTCCCGACACCAGTGTCCGATTTTTTCAACTGATTGACGTGTGCCCGTTTCATTATTGGCTGACATGAGCGAGATTAAAGTCGTTTCAGGTCGAATGGCTTGGCGCAGTTTTTCTTCGTCGACCAATCCCGAGGCGTCGACAGGCAGATAAGTAACTGTGAATCCATGCCTTTTTTCTAGTAATTGGCAGGCATGTAACACGGCGTGATGCTCGATTTGAGAGGTGATGATGTGTTTGCCGCGTTCGGCATTGGCAAGGGCGAGGCCCAGGATGGCAAGATTATTGGATTCTGTACCACTTCCGGTAAAAATAATTTCATGCGATTTTGCGCCTAAAATAGCGGCTAATTGATCGCGCGATTCATCCACGACAGCCCGTGCGAGACGACCTTCAGCATGAATACTGGAAGGGTTGCCGAATTTTTCTTTGAGATAAGGCAACATAGCCTCGAGCACTTTGGGATCGAGCGGAGTTGTGGCGTTATAATCAAGGTAGATGCGTTTCAATTGATTCAAACTAATGATGCTTAAGAGATGTTTAAATTTGAAAATCGTTGGAATTATGACGATCGCGTTTGGATCGAATATGGAGGCGTTGCCGTTCGAATTCGACTAGTGAATCGGGCGGCACAGAATGAGTTAGCCACACGTTTCCTGCTATGGTGCTGCGTGCGCCGATAACCGTGTTGCCGCCTAAGATGGTGGCATTGGGATAAATCGTGACATGATCTTCGATGCTGGGATGTCGTTTTTGTCCATGAAGTTTTTGACCGCCGGAAGTAGACATAGCACCCAACGTGACGCCGTGATAAATTTTAACATGATTTCCAATGACGCAGGTTTCTCCGATGACGACGCCTGTGCCATGATCGATAAAGAAATGTGTGCCGATTTTTGCCCCAGGATGGATATCGATTCCCGTGCGGGAATGTGCCCATTCGGTCATGATGCGCGGGATGAGAGCAATTTTTAAATTATAAAGCACATGCGCCATGCGTTGTACGGCAATGGCTTCTATAAAGGGGTAAGCGACGATGACTTCTTCATAACTTTGCGCAGCGGGGTCACCATCATAAGCGGCTTCGACATCTTTTTCCAAACAGGCACGAATTTGAGGAATATGGGTTAAAAATTCATGAGTTAATTCTGAGGCTAAGGAATCGAGTCGATCGACTTCCTCACTGGTACGAGGTTGATATTTTAAACTTTTTAGGATTTCTTGTTCGAGTAGTGATTTTAGGGTTTCCAATGATTTTTGAGAAAAAGTTTCCAATTCTTGTGAATGTAAAGCTTTGCTGTCAAAGAAACCAGGAAAGAGAAGTCGCAATAGATCGTGAGTGATTTGTGCAATACTTAATTTAGAAGGCAAATTGACCCCATCAATATGATTAATGCCGCCATGGTGGCGGTAAGAATCGAGTAACTCGTCAATCAAAGATTGGGGTGGTACTTTTAACATGCATTGAAGCTTAAAATAAAATATCCAAATGGGAAGTTTTTAGGTGAGCATTGCTTAATCCAATCCTAAAGCTACAATCTCATCGGAAGGAGTTGAATCGCAGCGAAGAGGTTTAACTAAATCAGTAGCAGGCTCAGGGTATTCATAGATTTCGCCCTTATAATTTTTTAAGAGCAAATTTTTTCCGTCGTGACCTAAAATATAATCTGGATTGAGCGGAATTTTTCCACCGCCACCGGGACCATCCACGACATATTGAGGAATAGCATAGCCCGTAGTATGGCCACGGAGTTCTTGCATGATTTCCAATCCGCGCCGAATGGTGGTGCGCAGATGGGCTGAGCCGCGAATGAGGTCGCATTGGTAAAGGTAGTAAGGTCGCACGCGACAGATTAATAGTTTTTGAAATAATTCCTTCAAAACGGGCGCGGAATCATTCACTCCTTTCAAAAGCACAGCCTGATTTCCTAAAGGAATTCCCGCATCGGCTAAAAGTTCTAAAGCAGCGCGACTTTCATGCGTCAATTCTTTGGGATGGTTAGTGTGAATGCTGATCCAAAGTGGATGATATTTTTTAAAAATCGCTACTAATTCGGGGGTGATGCGTTGCGGTAAAAAAATCGGAATGCGTGTGCCGATACGAATAAATTCCACGTGAGGAATAGCTCGAAGTTGGCCTAGCAATGCATCTAATTTGGAGTCCGATAATAATAAAGGATCACCTCCAGAAAGAAGCACATCGCGAATCTCAGGATGTTGAGCGATATAAGTGATGGCAGCTTGATGGTTGGTGTCCAGATGTTGTTCGCCCGCGCCACTTACGACGCGGCTTCGTGTGCAATAACGGCAGTATGAAGCGCAACGATCGGTTACTAAAAAAAGAACACGATCCGGGTAACGATGCACTAAACCGGGCGCGACCATGTCATGATCTTCACCACAAGGATCTGTTAAATCGCTGGCTTGGTAATCCATTTCTTCGATGCGTGGCACAACCTGTCGACGAATCGGACAACTAGGATCATTTACGTCGATGAGATTAAAAAAATAAGGGGTGATGCCCAGAGCTAGTTTGGTATTGGAAAACAGCACGCCTGCGCGCTCTTCTTGAGTAAGAGTCAAACGTTTTTCTAATTCTTCCATAGAAGCAATGCGATGTTTAAGTTGCCATCGCCAATCGTTCCAATCGACATCAGAAGCTTGTGACCATGTTTCGTGACTCACTTTATTAAAGTGTTTTGCTGTCCAGCGAAATGAAGTGTTCATTGATAAGTTATCTGTAGATTAAAATGATCTAACTTCTTGTCAAACTTTTCGCGGGTTTTGATGTCAATATGGGGCTTATAGGCTTAATAAACAATTGCTATTGAAATAAACTGTTAGTAAATTTAAGAAAAATATAAACTCATGCAACTCGAAGTAAGTAAAACAAGACAGCAGTTTCCTTTAAGCACCAAAAAAGTTTTGAAAAAAACTTTAGCTAACACGCTGTTGGTTACACTTCTGTTTCTAACAGTCTATTGTGTTATGGTAATTGGTCTGGTTTCACGTTATAAAATTAGTGAATGGTTAGTTTCATCTTCCCTATTTGTTTTCGGTTTTATCTTTTTCTTTATAGGTATCGTTTATTTTTATCAACGTTGGTATTACGCCGTTTACTTTTACGATTTAGCGGCAGACTATATCGTGATAAGAAAAGGGGCCATTACTCCTCAAGAAATTACTATCCCTTATGAACGGATCCAAGATGTGTATGTGGATCAAGACATTTTAGATAGAATTTTTGGTTTATATGATGTTCATTTATCCAGCGCAACAGTTTCTTCCGGAATAGCAGCGCATATTGATGGATTAGAAAAATCGGAGGCTGATGGATTAAAACATGCGTTGCTGAAAATAATCAATGAACGCATTAGCCGAAAGAGAGTGTCGACTTCGCTTTAATTCCTGAGTTGTAACCATGACCAATAACGGAATTTTAGATTTTATTAGGTTTGAGCTTGCTCAGGGTAAAAGCCGACAAGAAATCGTAGCTTCTTTTTTAAGGGCAGGTTGGCAGAGGAGTGATGTAGAGGAGGCTTTTGATTCCCTGACCGAGCGTGATGAGTCCCAAAAAGAAAAGTTATATTATTCAACAGAGGAGCCATTGCCTGTAGGAAGACTGGTTACTGAGAAGGATTATCCCATAACAATGTTGTGGCTTATCAAAGAGCCACTGATGTTGCTTATTGGAGGATTGGTTTTTAATTATAGTTTTTACTATGGTCCCCACTATTTGATTGTAGTGCCTTTTTATTTTATTATTAAAATGTTAGCCAAAGAAAACTTCTCTTATTCAATTGAAGCTAAATTTTTTGTCGTTAAAGAAGGCATTATTACCAAAAAACAGCGCAGTTTAGCTTACGGAATGATTCAAAATATTTTAATTAAACAAGATTGGTTTGATAGAATTTTTGGTCTAGCCACGCTTTGTATTGAAAATGCCTCACAAGGAGGAGCTAAAAGAAAAAATCGTCGAAAAAATGGTGCGTTGAGATCTTTGAGTAACAAAGTCAACATTCCAGGATTAAGAAAAAAAGATGCCGACGCCCTAAAACTTATTCTTATTCATAAAATAAAAGAAAATCCGATTGAAGATTTGGGGTTATAATTTTTTTATTCAGTAATGATGGTATTTTAGCGAAAAGGCTAAATTTAACTTGCCAAAATAACAAAAAGGGTATGATCGACCATGCCTCAGCGATCTTCTAAAAAGCGTGCTTTTCAACGTTTGAATCATCGTCGTTTTGACCAATTGCGTCCGGTTCGTTTTCAACTCGATGTGGCGCCGCATGCTTTGGGATCCGTGCTTTGTTCTTTCGGAAAAACTGAAGTGATTTGTGCAGTCACGGTAGAGGAATCAGTGCCGCGTTGGATGAAAGAACAGGGAGTTACCGGGGGATGGCTGACAGCGGAATATTCTATGCTGCCGTATTCCACGTTGGAGCGCAAACAACGTGATTCGAGTCGTGGCAAGATTGATGGTCGTAGTCAAGAAATTCAACGTTTGATTGGTCGTTCTTTGCGCGCCATTTTGGATTTGGAAAAATTGGGGCAGCGCTCACTTTGGGTCGATTGCGATGTGTTGCGAGCTGATGGGGGCACGCGCACAGCGAGCATCACGGGCGCTTATGTGGCTTTGGCGCTGGCTTGTCAAAAATTGCAAAAACAAAAGCTTTTAACCTCTTGGCCTTTGAAAGATTCTGTAGCGGCAATCAGTGTGGGGCTAGCGGGAGATCAACCTCTTTTGGATTTATGTTACGAGGAAGATAAAGATGCAGCTGTCGATATGAATGTGGTCATGACGGGTAGAGGTCGATTTATTGAAATTCAAGGCAATGGAGAGGAATCGACTTTTTCAGAAAAACATCTTCAAGAACTTTTGAAATTGGCCAAAAAAGGCATTCAACAGCTCATTAAAAATCAAAAAAAAATATTGAAATAAATATTAGAAGTTTGCATCGAAGTCGACTTCGGGATAAATTCTAATATGTCGCAATTTCCCATGAAACTTTTCATCCGTTCTTGGTGCGGGTGGTGTCAAGAAGCTATGCAATGGCTGGATTCTCATGGATTTAGGTATGAAAAGGTGGATATTGGCTTGCATCCCAACGCTCGAGATGAGATGATACAAATTTCACATCAACCGCGCGTGCCCACTTTGGTGGTCGAGGAGAAGGTTTTAGCGGATTTTGATATAAAACAGTTGGAAACGTTTTTGAAACAATTGAAATTATGGAAAGGATCATGAGTCTGATAGCTGAAAATTTTAATGAGATGTGGCCAAAATGGGGTTATTTACTGGCCTTGGCTTTGCTTTTGGTAAGCGCTGGTTTTAGTCAATTGACTTGGCGCGGTGGGCGGCGTGTCTCCTTTTTTCTTTTCCCAATCGCTTTAGGCGTTGGTTTGGCCTGGTGGGCAAAAATCTGGGTAGCAGGCTTAATTTTTGCTTTAACTTGGATGATTTTTCCTTTTGTGCAGATGCTCATTTTGACACGACGCCATCGCGTGAAACGTCATCGCACTTTGGAGAGTTTGATGACTGTGCGAAGCGAATTTGAAGCCTTTCGCGAAACGGCTTATGCTTGGGAGCAACTGGGTTTTGAAAATATCGAAGATTGTGAGTTAAAACCAAGCGATCCTCGACAAGTTTTTCGTTTCCTTGTTTCCAAAGATCGACGATTTTTTGTCGTAGTAGGATTGATCGGACAAGAGCAATGGTCTTTTATTTACTCGGCGATTTCATGTTGGTCGAAAGACAATGAAATGCATTGGATGACTTGGAACTATCCTTTGCCTTATGGCTTACAATTATCACCCGAGCTTCGTTTGTGGCGATGCACGACAGCACGCACTCCAGAATTACTTTTAGAACAACATTTGGAGTTTTTACGATTAAACCAAGTTGAAGCGCGTGTTCGGCCTGAATTGGAAAACGCGGAAGAAGCGCGACGCGTTTGGTCCAGTTGGTTTGAACGCCAAATGGATTACAATCTTCGCCATGGGTGGTTGCGTCTCACTAAAGAAAAAGGTCTCGTGCGTTATTCCTGGCGAGGCACTTTAGGTGCGTTGGGCCAAATTTTTCGAGTTTTGTTGAGTTGAGTCAAATTTTGTTATAAGAACTTAATAATTTAAATGCATTTAAGGAGAAAATCTTCCGTGCTGAGTGCCGTAATTGTACATTTGTTGCTCTTGAGTTTGTGTGAAGCGTTTATCGCCACCAAAGCCTTGGCTTGTTGAAGGTTTATCAACCATAACATTTTTATTAGTGGCATGACCTAGGTCCAAAGTATGACCGATTTCATGGGCTAGGGCGTAAGGTAGATCGCTTTTTGCATCTATTACAATGATACCTTGCTCTTTCAATCCGATACCGTCGGCTTTTTCTCCAGCCATTGTTGTTGGTAAATTAAAGTCAGAAACATAGAAAACTTGTAATCTTTGAGAATCGAAAGGAGTGCCTAACTGGTTGTCAAGCCACTGAATTTCGGTGGGACTTTGAACGCCGTTACCTAAGTTAATTTCTTGGCCGGAAGATAGCTTTGTTTTTGGAGGGGGATCGACAACTTGAATATTAGGAATGATTTCAATGCCAAGTTGAGCAAATCTTTCCTGCGTTCTTTTAATTTCCTCTTGAAGCTTATTGTTACTAATAACTGGATTACCTCCTGGTTTGTCTCTTAAGACCACAATATCAATCGGTAGCTGTTGTTGAACTGGCACTTGCGCTATAGCACATAAGTTTGAAGAAGGATATTCTACTTCTACTCGATCACCTAGTCCCACTTGAAAGGTTCGGTCTCCCAGATGATTATCCTTTACTTTATCAACCCTTTTCTTGTCATCCCATCGGTCGGAAACAAGAAGTAAGGAATCAGAAATAAAAGTGCCTGAGCCCGGCGGTGATTCTTTTAATTTAACTTCAACGTTTGACTCTTTGTTTTGTCCACTGGCATTGACCGTAGAAAGTTTAACTGAAACTTGCCCTTTTCCTGTTAGGGCTTCATCCTGTAAACGAACATAAAATCGATCTTGATCGAGATCAGGATTTAATTTTTTACCTAAAAAAGTATTTTTTATGGCACCTTCCATTTTGCCCACTCGAAGATCTGAAACAGGTTGTTGGGTATGGTCTAAGATTTCCAGTTTTGGAGGGGTTTGGTAAGGAGCTAGTAATTCGCTCAATCGACTTCCTCGAATTTGATCGGGAGTGGACGAATTTTCCATTTACTGATAGTAAACTAAGTTAGTAAAAAAAAATCAAATTAAAAAAAGAAAAGAAATTTTAACTAAACTACCTAATTTGTTCATTCACTTTAAGAATTCGAAGTTGTAAAATTTTTTTTTAATTTATAGACTTAAGGATAAGCGCTCGTGGCTCAATGGATAGAGCATCTGACTTCGGATCAGAGGGTTGGGGGTTCGAGTCCCTCCGGGCGCGGCTATTTTGGGTAATGATTGTTTGCGCTTAACTGTTAAGATTTAGAAAAATAGGACAAATTTTTTTTGATAGATTTAAGGTAATGCCCAATTTGTTTTTACGTTTTCATAAACCGGACGCGGTAAAAGCACAAAAAGAGGTTTTAAACCAGGATTTACCCATTGGATGAGTTCTGATAATTTTTCTCGCGACATAGTTGTGCAACCGGAGGTGGGTTTATTGCCGTTTTCTCGCCAGATATGAAAAAAGATGGCGCTGCCAAAACCCGGTTTGATGTTGAGATTGGCGTTGTGTGCGATGAAAAGTTTTAAACTATGAGCGTCGTCATTCATACGCATTTGTTGTTTATTTTCCCAAGCAGTTAAAGGTCGTTTTTCCTTCAATCGAACATGCTTATTATAGTAGGGTGAGGTAGGATCATCGATCCATAAATCGCGTTCATCGATAGGAATGTAGCGCAGATTAGGGTTGTGCGGAACGGTTCTTGCATAGCCATAAGCATCGCCGAGTTCGAATACGCCGCAAGGAGCGCGATTATCCATCTCTCTTTTTATAAGACCAGGCAAATTTTCAGGATGTAAGCCACGTCCCCACGCCAAACCGGATTTTCCTAAACGTCCTTGCCAGGGTGTGCCAACCATTTGCCACGAAGAATCGTTTTTTTCAAAGCGATATAATTTTACATAAGAGCTGTTCCAATCATCCGCTAACCCTAAAATAATTTGTTGCGAAGCCAAAGGAATCACAAAATTATCCGCCCAGGAATTGATCGATAAGAAACTGATGAAAAAAATAATAAAATAACGCATGATGATTGATGATAACTTAATATTTTGAATTTAAAATTTTAAATTGATTCAAAATTTTTTAGGGTAAGCGCTTTGCTTGCCACGACAATTGAGGCACAGGTTATCTTATCCATGTAATTGTTTTTTAAATCCCATTGCGAGAATTTTAAAAGGTTGTATGGTAATCGCGTTTTATGAAACAAGGTTATCACATTGCCATTGTAGGAGCGACAGGAGCGGTCGGGGTAGAGTTATTACGCGTGTTAGAGCGACGCCAGTTTCCCGTGAAACAGGTGACTTTGCTGGCTTCCGCTAAATCGGTTGGCAAAAAACTATCTTTTCAAGGTCAAGAAATCGAAGTGAAAGAGTTGAAAGACGATGCTTTTACAGGGGTAGACTTTGCTTTTTTTAGTGCAGGCGCGACTCGTTCGCGTCAATTTGCTTCGGTGGCTATCCAAGCTGGAGCGATTGTGATTGATAATTCTTCCGCATTTCGCATGCAGTCCGATGTTCCGTTGGTGGTGCCAGAGGTGAATCCAGAGGATTTGAAAAAGCATCGAGGATTGATTGCTAATCCAAACTGTTCCGCGGCGATTTTAGTTGTGGCGCTTGCTCCTTTGCATCGAGCAGCAAAATTGAAAAGAATCATTGTTTCGACTTATCAATCAGCCAGTGGTGCGGGTGCGAAGGCGATGGCGGAATTACAAACGCAAACACGCGATGTTTTGGAAGGAAAACCTGCTAAAAAAGAAGCTTTTCCGCACCAAATTGCGTTTAATGTTTTTAATCACAATACAGCAGTTGCCGGCAATGGTTATAACGAGGAAGAAAATAAAATAGTTGAGGAGACACAAAAAATGCTTCATGCGCCTCAACTTCCTATTGTGCCAACTTGTGTTCGCGTGCCGGTGTTGCGAGCCCATTCCGAATCTATTTTAATTGAAACAGAAAAAAAACTCACAGTAGACGAAGCTCGAAAATTATTATCTCAAGCGCCTGGCGTTAAGGTAGTGGACGATCGTCAAGGTAATCATTTTCCCATGCCCATTGAAGCGAGTGGCGATTTGGAGGTGCATGTGGGCCGAATTCGTGAAGATCTTTTTTCTACGAACAGTTTAGCTTTGTTTGTGAGTGGTGATCAGCTTTTAAAAGGCGCCGCTTGGAATGCGGTGCAGATTGCGGAATGTTTGATCGCTAAGAAATAATTTTTTCATGAGCTTAATGGTTCAAAAATATGGTGGCACTTCAGTAGGCACTCCAGAGCGCATTAATAATGTGGCCAATCGCATTGCGCGTTGGCGTGCGGAAGGTCATCAAATTGTCGCTGTGGTCTCCGCGATGTCAGGTGTGACGGATAATTTAATTAAATTAGCTAAAGAAGTTGCGCCAGATCCAAGCGATCGTGAAATGGACGTTTTGCTAGCAACCGGTGAACAAGTGACGATTGCGCTTTTAGCGATGGCGTTGCACCATGCTAATGTGCCAGCGATTTCTTTTACCGGTGCGCAAGCAGGCATTCAAACTGATGGAGTGCATACCAAAGCGCGCATTAGCAAAATTACGCCGCAAAAAGTTCATGAAGCGCTGGATGCGGGCAAAGTCGTGATTGTGGCAGGGTTTCAAGGGCAAAATCCCGAAGGCAGTGTGACGACGTTGGGGCGTGGAGGCTCTGATTTAAGCGCGATTGCTATGGCAGCGGCGGTGAAAGCGGATTTATGCCAAATTTATACGGATGTGGATGGTGTTTATACGACTGACCCTCGCATCGTTCCCAGCGCCAAAAAAATTTCTGAACTTAGCTATGACGAGATGTTGGAAATGGCCAGTTTGGGATCAAAAGTGATGCAAGCGCGATCTGTAGAATTTGCTAAAAAATTTGGAGTCGTTTTTGAAGTGCGTTCGAGTTTAAATGATAACCCAGGAACTATTGTGAAAGAAGAAACCCAAAGTATGGAACAAGTGGTGGTGCGAGGTGTGAGCTTGGAAAAAAATCAGGCGAAAGTCACCATCAGCGGCGTGCCGGATAAGCCAGGCATTGCTATGAAAATTTTTAATGCATTAGCGACCACACATATCAATGTGGATATGATTGTGCAAAATGTGAGTGATGCGGGAGTAACCGATATTTCGTTTACTCTCAGTAAGGATGAACTTTCTCAAGCGCGTCGTGCTGTGGAACCGATTGTGAAAGAGATTGGAGCTTCTGGATTTAAAGCACAAGAAGGCATCGCAAAAATTTCGGTTGTAGGCATTGGCATGCGTTCTCACGGCGGTGTGGCTGCAGCGATGTTTGAAGCGTTATCTCAAGCGGGTGTTAATATTCAGATGATTTCCACTTCCGAAATTAAAATTTCTGTGACAGTCGATGAAGCCACAGCAGCCAAAGGGGTTCAAGCTGTGCACGAGAAATTTAATCTTTCGGCTGATTTGGCCTAGTTATCACTGTTTAATTAAGCGATTTTAACTTAAATACCGCAGTTGCTTGCTATTTCGGTCTCAGATCATTATAACTGATGATATGGAACGTCTTATTCCTTTAATTGAAGCGGAAAAACTTTCAACGCAAGATGCGGAAAAACTAGTTTTTTTGTCACCGGATGCTTTTTGTTTTCATCGGAGTTGGGGTTATGGTCAGGTTAAAAACTGGGACCTCGTAAGTGAACAACTTGTGGTGGATTTTGAAACCAAATCGGGCCATTTCATGAAATTTGAGTTTGCGGCTCAATCGCTTTCCTCGCTGGCTTCTGATCATATTTATGTCTTGAAGAAAAAAGAATTGGAACGTGTGCAAACTTTGGCCAAGGAAAAACCTTTGGAATTGATGGCGATGATCATTGAAAGTTTGGGGTCTAGCGCAACCTCTAGCGAAATTGAAAAGATGTTGGTTCCTGATGTGATTTCGAAGGATAAATGGAAAAAATGGTGGGAGGGTGCGCGTCGTGCAATGAAGAAAGATGGTCAATTTGTGGTGCCTTTATCCAAAACTTCGCCATTAAAAGTGACTGAAGTGCCGAAATCGAAGACTTTAACATTGGATGAAACATTAGAATTAAAAGGCATTTTGCCACAATTGGAAGCAGCAGAAGCTTGGTTGAAACGAGGGAAGGAGGCAGCAAAGGAAAATGGCACTCAACTGGAAGCGTTCATTCGCCAAATCGAAGCTTCTTTAAAACGAGCGCCTGCTTCGCAAAAAACTCAGGCATTAAAATTAGCTTTGGTGCGCGATGAGTTGGCTAAATTAGTGAATGTGAAGTCAGACTCTGACGTTGCTACAATTGGCTTAATTCATGAGTTGGAGCGGGATTTGGGAACGATCTTAGTGAGTTTTCCGCCTGATCGTCAAAAGGCCGTTTTGTGCACGATTAAAGAGGCGGAACCTTACACTTGGCCAGCGGCTATTTTGAAGTTGTTGAGTGTGGCTTCAGCGCGCTTGGTGGGTGTGATAAGAGACTTTTTTCGAGAAGAAAATCAGGCAGAGGTTTTTTTGGAGGGACTCAAACGGGCCGCTCGCGAGCAGTCGATTGCCTCGGAAGTTTTAGTTTGGGTGCTGAAAAATCGTAAAGGTGAATTGGGTGTGTTAATTGAACCGCGTTTATTTAACACGCTGATTGCCGCAGTGGAACGAGATCAGATCGGTGAAAAAAAATCCATCAAACTTCGCGATCTTATTTTGTCGGATAAATTGCTTTTAACTGATTTGGTGAAGGAGGCTGATTTGGATGCGGTGCGTGATATCACACGGGGTTTATTGTTGACTGCAGTGTTTGATGAGATGGATAAGCGGTCATTGCTTGCGCGTTTGATTAAGCTTTATCCGGAAATGCAGGAGTTGGTGAACGCGTCTTCTAGCAAGGGTCGTTCCAGCCAAACTAAGAAAGAAATGCAAAAAACTTCTTCAGAAAGTGAAGCTTTGATCGTTTCCTGGGAAAGTTTAGAAAAAAGAAAACAAGAATTAGATGAGTTGATTAACAAAAAAATTCCTGCCAACACCCAAGAAATTGCCGTTGCGCGTTCTTATGGCGATTTGCGAGAAAATAGTGAGTTTAAATTTGCCAAAGAACAGCAGCGCGTGTTAAGCCATCGTCGCGCGGAGTTGGAGCACGATATTTTACGAGCCAAAGGCACCGATTTTCGGGGTGTGGATGCTAAGAAAGTTGGGATTGGAACGGTGGTGGCAGTTAGCGGCGAAAATGGCGAAGAGATTTATAAAATTTTAGGTGCTTGGGATGGTGATCCTGAGAGAAAAATAGTTTCTTACCTGACTCCTTTCGCCAAAGCATTGCAGGGAAAATCTGTGGGTGAGCAAGTTGCGTTGCCCGATGTGGAGGGTAAAAGCCGAACTGTTACCATTCGTCGCATTGAACCTTTTGTAAAAGATTAAAAATATGAAGTTAAGTGAGATAACAGAAATTCGAGCGCGAGAAATTATTGATTCACGGGGAAATCCCACCGTAGAAGTGGAAGTGGAATTGGCTGAGGGGACGGTTGGGCGAGCGGCAGTGCCTTCGGGGGCGAGCACAGGTGAACACGAGGCTTGGGAATTGCGCGATAAGGATAAAAATCGTTATCAAGGTAAAGGTGTTTTAAATGCGGTAAAAAATATTCGCGCGATTATTGCAAAACGTTTGCTTGGTTTCGATGCGTTGGAGCAAGTAGGTTTGGATCAAGCCTTGATTGCTTTGGATGGAACAAAGAATAAAAGTCGTTTGGGAGCGAACGCGTTGTTAGGAGTTTCTTTAGCCAATGCGAAAGCTGCAGCGAAATCGCTAGGACTTCCTTTATTTCGTTATTTGGGTGGAACGAATGCCAAAGTTTTACCCGTGCCCTTAGCTAATATTATGAATGGTGGCGCGCATTCTGATGCGCCTATTGATTTTCAAGAATTCATGATTGTGCCGAGTGGCGCGAATACTTTCCGAGAAGGATTGCGCATGGGTGTTCAAGTGTTCCATGCTTTAAAAACGGTTTTGCACGATCGCGGATTAAGCACGGCTGTGGGAGATGAAGGCGGTTTTGCGCCTACCCTAAAATCTACGGAAGACGCTTTAGAAGTGATCGTTCTGGCGATTAAAAAAGCGGGTTATCAAGCTGGAAAAGAAATCTTTTTGGCCTTGGACGTTGCTTCAAGTGAATTTTACGATGCCAAAAGTAAAAATTATATTTTTAAAAAATCGGATGGTCGAAAATTATCAGGCCCGGAATTGATTGCGTTTTATCAAAAATTGCAGAGAAAATATCCTATTATTAGCATTGAAGACGGTTGTGCTGAAAATGATTGGACCAACTGGAAAAAATTGACTGAAGCGATGGGAAAAACGACTCAATTGGTGGGTGATGATTTGTTTGTGACGAATGTGGATTTTTTGAGACGAGGTATTGAGCAGGGTGTGGGTAATTCCATTTTAATTAAAGTTAATCAAATCGGCACGTTGACGGAAACTTTGGATGCGATTGAATTAGCGAAACGCAGTGGTTATACTGCGGTGATTAGTCATCGTTCCGGAGAAACAGAAGACACTACGATTGCTGATATCGCTGTGGCGACGAATGCGGGTCAAATTAAAACGGGATCTTTTTCTCGGTCGGATCGTCTGGCGAAATATAATCAACTTTTGCGCATTGAAGAAGCGTTGGGCGATCATGCTATTTATGGATGTGGCATGAAATAAAGGGCATGGATCGCTTCCTGCAATCTGCTTTTTTTATTTTATTTTCCATTTTGATTTCATTAGGTGAATCGACGTGTCTTCATGCGGAAGATTCTACTCAAACTGAGGTGCGACAACTGAGTCAAGAAAGAGTGAGTTTGCTCAAGACTAATTTGACACTAAAAGGCGCGCCGCAATATTTTCAATCGCTTTATGAATTGGGCGGAGTGTATTGGAAGCATGCGCTCAAGTTAAGAAATGATGTTATGCTAATGCAAGAGGCACAAAAAAAATGGCAAGCGCTATTGGAAATAAAAGAAGCGAATTTAGAATGGAAAAATCGCGCGCATTTTGCGCTGGCAGAATCTTATTTTTTTCAGACTAATTTTTCTTTGGCTATGGAACATTATCATGCTGTGCGGCCTCGTTTTGAAGTGGTTACTGCTTTAAAAAAAGAGATCGCGTCATTAGAAGAAAATAAGAGTCGTGCGCAAGAAAAAGAAATTTTAAAAAATTTGTTGCAACAAACTCAATCTGGAACTGATTTAAAAATAGAATCACAAATTCGAACAGTAGCATGTCTGAATAACTTAAAGAGCTATGGCAAGGCGAGGCAATTGGTTGAGGAATGCTTGCCATTGGCTAACGAAAAACAAAAAGAAAATTTAATTTATCAAAAAGTTTTATCTGAATTATTAGAGGGAAAATCGGAAGCTGAAGAGGGTTTAAAATCATTTGAAGCACATTATGGTTTTAATGCATCGACTGAGGAAGGCTATTGGATTTGGATTCAAAAATTACTAGCAAAAAAAGATCAAGAAAAAGCTATTTTTTATTTAAAAAGATTAATGGATCAATCTCCCCAAGGACGTTTTGCTAAAGAAGGGCAAGCTTTGTTAGACAAGCTAAATAAAGAAAAAGCAACTCATGCAAATTCTTCTGAGCTTTCTTGGAGTGAGATATTGGCCTTAGCGAAATCGCTTCGTGACAAAGACGCGGAGCGAGCGCGAAAGGAGTGTGATCGCATTATTGCAGCGCCTTTGCAAGAAGTTGCTTTAAAAGTAGAGGCGATGTGGTTGGCAGGTGAAATTTTACGAGATCAAAGAGAGTATGATAAAGCAGCGGGTTATTTTGAAATGATTGATGTTTTTTTCGGGGAGTCTGCTAAAGAAAAGTCGATGTTAGGATTGTGGGAAGCAGGAAAATGTTATGAAAAGGCAGGTATGAAACAGGAAAAAAAGCGGGTTTACGAAAATTTGCTTGAGCGTTATCCAGAAAATCCTTTTCGTAAACAAATCGAACTTTCGCTAAAAGAGTTGTCATGAAAGCGGTGTGTGTCTCGGATGTGTTAAAGCAGTTGGAAAAAACTTATCCCAACGCTCATTGCGAACTCAAACATCGTAATGCGTTTCAATTGTTAATAGCCACCATTCTTTCTGCGCAATGCACCGATGTGCGTGTTAACCTTGTCACGCCAGGCTTATTTCGACAATTTCCGAATCCTAAAAGTTTTTCGCAAGCGCCCTTGGAAAAAATTGAAGAAGCCATTCGCTCAACCGGTTTTTATCGCGCAAAAGCAAAAAATATCCAAGCCTGTTGTCGTATTTTAGTGGAAAAATATGGTGGCAAAGTTCCTAAGACTATGGAGGATCTGAGAGCTTTGCCAGGTGTGGGGCGCAAGACAGCGAATGTTGTTTTGGGTAATGCGTTTGGGATTGAAGAAGGGATTGTCGTTGACACGCATGTCAGTCGTTTGTCTCAGCGTTTGGGGTTAACAAGACAAAAAACGCCGGAAAAAATTGAATTGGATTTAATAAAAAAAATTCCTCGCTCGTCATGGACACAGTTCTCACACTGGCTGATTTGGCATGGGCGCCGTCGCTGTTACGCTCGCAAACCGGACTGTTTGCATTGCGAATTAGCTTCCCTTTGTCCCAGTTTTTTACGATGCTAGATTTGCTATGAAAAATTATTTTGCGATTGTGGGATTAATTTTGAGCGTTGTTTCGCTTCACGCGGTATCACCACAATCGGTTTTGGAAAGTATTTCCATGTCAGTTACCAATAATCATTCGGAAAAGTATTTGTATGGGGTGCAAATTACCGAATCGGTAGACGAGGAGGCGTGGTTTTTTCAATTTTACGATCCTAGCTATAAGGAAGATCAACATTGGGTGAAAGCGCATATCGGAGAATTGGTTTCCGATCGATCTGGGGCACTGCCTGCTTTTGAGGAGGCGGGATTGGCAAAATTGTTGGAGCAAGATTTAACCGTGGATTTTAAAGATCTGAAAGCGAAAGCGCGTGAAATGGCGAAAGTCGCCGGTGCGTCTCCCAACCAATTTCGTTATGTGTTGAAACATCCTCCGGGAAAAAAAGCGGCGGCTTGGTATATTTCTCTTTTAGACTCTCAATCTAAAATTTTGGCGCAGCTCGTTTTAGATGCGAACTCTCGCAAAACAGTAGCAACTTCCTGGAATGAAGATCAGTCCACAGCAACTAAACCGAAAAAAGTAGCAAAAACTTCCACTGCAAAAAATGAAACACCGAAAAAACAAGCGCCCAAGAAAAAACAAGGATTTGGTAAGTCTGTTGAAAGAACTTTTCTTGGAATTGGTGGGGATTTGGAAGAGTTTTTCACTGGCGAACGAACGGTGGATAAAGAAAATAATTAAAATTTTATTTCCAAGCGATAAAGTTAAATAAAAACTTTTTAATGAAAGAAGAATTTTTTTGGATCGGTTTTAAGGATTTCCAAAAATTTTTTTTGAGCGGGAGAGAAAATGCGATTTTGTTGGTAGAGAATGCCTAAAGGGCGACTGTAATCGCCTCCGGTAAGTTCGAGTATTTTTAGAAATCCATTATTAGCCTCTTGAATAACGGTGGCTCGGGGCACGATAGCAATGCCGGCATCGATTTCAACAGCGCGTTTCACGGTTTCTATGTTGTCAAATTCCATAATGGGTTTTATTTCAAAGCCTATGTCATGAAACATTTTATCAATGGCTTGACGCGTAGGAATGTCTGGCTCGAAGGCGATGAATTTGTGAGGAGCGAGATCGGGTAGGGTAGCGTGGGTTTGTGACGCTAAAGGATGGGTGGGTTTGCAAATGGCGACCAGGTTGTCTTTGCGAAAAGGTTCTATTTTGATATTTTTTCTTGTTACAGGAAAGGCGACGAGTCCGATATCTGCGATGCCGTGTAAAATATCTTCGTAAACTTGATTACTGCGTCGGTATTCGAGATGAATATTAACGGACGGGTAATTCTTTAAAAAAGTTTTGAGGTAAACAGGAAGTTCGTGAAGACCGATACTGTAGACCGTGACAACTCGAATGGTGCCAGTCATAATATTGTTAAGTTCTTGAAAGCGATGTTGTAATTTTTCGTAAATTTGGGTTAATTCGCGACTAGCTTCATATATGATTTCTCCTTCACTAGTGAGGGAAAATTTTTTACCATGCCTTTCAAGAAGGGGCATGCCGAATTGTGTTTCCAAAGTTTTTACCTGTTGTGAGACAGCAGATTGAGAAACCTTGTTGAGATCGCCTGCCTTACTAAAGCTTTGAACATCAACAAGATCTCTAAAGACCTTGAAACATCCGAGCTGCATATATAAATATAAGCCAGGCTAATAAATTCGTCAAACTAAGGTAATCAAGGTAATCGATGGGAAGTATTGCTGATAATATTACGCGAGTTCAGGGACAGATTAAAGAGGCAAGCGCGCGTGCGGGTCGGGGTGCAGAAGAGGTTCATTTATTGGGCGCTTCAAAAACCAGGACGCCAGAAGAAATTTATGAGGCGGTGGAAGCCGGGCTCTTATTATTTGGCGAGAATCGGGTGCAAGAAGCTAAACAGAAAATTCCGTTGTGTTCATCTCGTGCGGAATGGCATTTTATTGGACATTTGCAATCAAATAAAGTGCGTGATGCTGTGGCGCTTTTTTCCTGTATTCAGTCGATCGATTCGGTTTCTTTAGCAGAAACGGTTTCCCAAGAGGCAGAAAAACAAGGGCGGACAATGGATATTTTGGTGGAAGTCAACGTGTCTGGGGAGAAAAGCAAGTTTGGCATGAAACCTGAAGAATTATTATTTGCTTTGGAAAAGGTAAATGTCTTACCGCGTTTGCGAATTTGTGGTTTGATGACGTTGGCACCGTGGGAAGAGAAACCTCAAGAGGCGAAGCCTTATTTTGCGAGGTTGCGTGAATGGCGGGATCGTGCGGAGAAGGAGCTTGGTATTAAACTTCCCGAATTGTCGATGGGTATGAGTCATGATTTTTTGGAAGCTATTCAGGAAGGCAGCACACTGGTGCGCGTTGGCACGTCAATTTTTGGTCAAAGGAAAAAAAGTAAACCGTAGAAAAAACTTTTCACAGTAAGTCTAAAAACTGGATCCTCTGGGCAATCCGTCAGTTGACGGACGAGGATGGGGTTGGGCGTTTCTTACTTTTCTTATCCTTTATCTTTTTTAAAAATTTCGCCAATTAAGGTTGCGGCATCGACTCCACCAGAAAGGGATTCTTCAAAACTTCCCTCGACCATTACGGCAAAGGCATAGCGTGGGTTGTCAGCAGGCAAAAAGCCAGCAAACCAAGCGATTTGGCGCGGTTTGGCTTTGCTGCCCACTTGGGCAGTGCCTGTTTTTCCTGCCACTTGTATGCCAGAAACTTGTGCTCTTCGGCCTGTTCCTTCTTCTGTTACTGACACCATGGCTTCTTTGACAAGATCGAATTGTTCAGGAGTAAAAGATAAGGTGTTAAGAATTTCAGGAGGAAACGTTTTTACGGTTTGGCCGTTTTGATCAAAAAATTCGCTAACGATTCTGGGACGATACAAAGTGCCATGGTTGGCAATGGCTGCAACGGCATTGGCTATTTGCAAAGGGGTTGTCAGGAGATCGCCCTGACCAATCGAAACGTTGGCGACATCACCAGCGCCCATAATGCGACCATATTTTTTTCGAATGTAGTCAGGTGTTGGCATGAGACCCGCCAATTCGCCGGGTAGGGGAACGCCCGTGATTTGGCCTATGCCAAGATTAGTAGCGACGTTGATCAAAGCGGTTCGTCCGGTTCGTAAACCTAAGTCGATAAAGTAAGTATTAATGGATTGAGCAAAAGCGTTGCGAAATGAGACGGGATAAGTTTCTCGTGGTAGATTGAATCGCACATTGCCAATTTGGTAGTAACCTTTGCAATAAACGATGCGTTCAGGATCAAAAGTGCCTGCTTGTAAAGAAGCTAACGTAGTGATGATTTTAAAGACCGAACCAGGCGGATGAAATTGTCTGATGGCTCGATTTTGTAGTGGGTTATCTTCTGCCTGCAAAAAGCTTTGCCATTTTTCTGAAGATAGAGCGGGTAAAAAGTCGTTAGGATCAAAAGTGGGTTGGCTTGCCATAGCTACGATATCGCCATTGGTTACGTTCATAATAACAACAGCACCGGCGGCAATATTTGTTAAACTTTTTTCCACGGCTTTTTGTAGTTCGAGATCGAATGTAGTTCGAATATTTAAACCTGAAGTGGCTTGTTTTTCGATAGCGGTGCGCTGCGTAAAGCCTTCGGGTGTGGTGGCGATGACAAATTTTCCTGCTTGTCCATTAAGTTCCCTATCAAAAATTTTTTCTAACCCTTCCGCGCCTTGATATTGATCGTAAATGACTAAGTTAGCTTGATAAGGGCCAATGCGTGGTGTTTGAGCGCGTTGAAGATAGCCAAGAGTGTGGGCAAGCAGTTGGTTTTCGGGATAAACTCGTTTGGGATAAGTTTGGAGGACGAAACCTTCATCTCTCAATTTACTGTTGTTGAATTGAGAAACTTTTTCGGGTGTTAAATCGCTAATGACAACAGGTTGAAATCGTTGAAAGTTATAATGGTTAGTCAATGTTTCATTGGAAAAGGTGATGGATTTTTCTAGCCAATTTGAGGCAAGCTCTAATTTGGGTTTAATCCAAGTTAAGGCTTCTTCTGCTGAGTTTGCTGTTTCTAAGCTTGGCCAGGGCAGAACGAGGCTTTGGCCCGAGAGAGTTGTGGCTAAGGGTGAACCGTTTGCCGCGACGATATCTCCCCGCAGAGGTGGCATGATATATTCTGCTACGGGAGGAATAGAAGCATGATCGTTTTCCTCGGAAGGCGCTTGAGAAATGAGTTCGGAAGGATTAGAAAAAAGTGTTTGTAACCAACGAGACCAATCCTCATTTTCTGCAACGCGATTGATGCGTGAGACAGGCAGTGTATTCATAGAGTTGAGCTGGGATTGTTTAAGATAAACAAAGGTATCACCTGGGCTGGGAGCAAAACCAGCGAGACCTTGAACGGTTCCAGTATTTTTTTCCACTTCGACTTTGATGAGACTAGATGGAATCGCAAAATTGGTGGGAGAAGAGGGGAGTCGGTTGACTATTTTTTCCCATAATGGAATGGCTGTTTTCGAGGCCAACGTTTTATTGCCAATGGAAATGGATGGATCATAACCCACCCACACTCCGGTGACCCAGCGCGGAGTGTAGCCTAGGAACCAAGCGTCTCGCTGATTTTCAGAAAAACTGCTAACACCCGTAGCGGGTTGGGTTAAGTCTTGTCGCCATGCTTTGTCTCGGAGAGTTTGCTCTAAAGTTAAGGTCATTTGTTGAGCAGTGAGAGCTTCTAGTTGTGGCAAACCAGCGACATGAGGTCGGCGATAAAGCAATTTATTTTTTCCGTCGCGAATGGATCGAATAAAGAAAGCTTTTTTCTGGGTGCCTTGGTTAGCCAGAATCTGGTAGAGCGAGGTGATCTCCCAAAGAGTTAAAGGTCTAAAATCGTGAAAGGTTTTTGGAAGAAAATTTTCGTCAAACCTAATACCAGTATTTTTTAGCCACTGCGCTAGATTAGCTAGTCCGATTTGGTGAGCGGTTCGAATGGCCGCGGTTTTATAATTTCCAGCCAAAGCATCTTGCAAAAGAAAAAAGCGTCTGTTGAGATTTTGTTCTGGATTGCCAAAAGTTATGGCTTGGGATGTTTTGATTTCGGGTTTGTCGATAAAGGAGCTGTCAATGAGAGAAGCTGGGTGCCAACCTAGATTTTGCATGGCTAAAGCATATAAAAAAGGGTAGAGTGAAGCGCCATTGTCTCGTTGCGCCATGGTGATGCGATCAAATTGGCTTTGGGTAAAATCTCTTCCTCCCACGTATGCTTGAACGGCGCCTTCAACAGCGTCCAAAATTAAAACGGCCGCTTGTAAAGGGCCTGGATTTTCAATAGTTTTGCGTAGGTTTTTTTCCTGGGTTAATTCCCATTCAACCTGGGTCAGAGTTTCTGAAACTGCCCGCTCTGCTGCTTGTTGTAAAGTTGTGTTGAGCGTAGTATACACCCGGAGGCCTTGAGGAAATTCATTTTCTTCGAGTTGTAAAACTTCCTGCAACTCTTGCATGATGAGAGGGGTGAAATATTTGTTTAATCCTACTGAAGTTTCTGGAACGAGACGAATTCGTTTTTGTCGCGCTTGCCAGGCTTGTTGTGATGTGATGAATTTTTCTTCCACCATGGTTTGTAAAACACGATCTCTTCCCTGAAGCGCTTTTTGATAGTCGCGTCTCGGTGAGGCGCTATTAGGAGAACGAATTAACCCGGCGAGCATGGCGCATTCCCCGAGGGTGAGTTGTTTAGCTGATTTACCGAAATAGCCGCGCGCTGCGGCTTCTAAACCAAAATAGCCTTTGCCGAAATAGATTCGGTTGATGTAATAATCTAAGATCTCCTGTTTGGTAAAATGATTTTCAATACGAAGCGCTAAAAAAGTTTCTATTAATTTACGATCCCAAGAGCGTTCAAACATGCCGATAGCATTTTTGGCGAGCTGCTGGGTAATGGTGCTTCCACCTTGAGTAAATTGGCCTGATTTTAAGTTAACTACGAGAGCCCGAACAATTCCGATGATATCAATGCCGTAATGCCAATAAAAACGACGATCTTCTGCGGCAATAATAGCTTGGCGCATGAGGTCTGGAATTTCATTATGTTTTAATACGATGCGATTTTCTAATGCAAGTCGTCCGATTTCCTTATCATTATCATCATAAAAAATGCTCGTTTCATTGTATTTTGCGAGATCGTTCAGATCGTATTGTTGTGCAAGTTGATAGTGCGTTTTAACTTTGGGATAAAGCAGCCAAGTCGCTAATGTGATCAAGAGCAGAAAAAAAACTAAGCTTAACGTAAGAAATCGTTTCATTGCGTAGCTTCTTCCAATGTTCCCTCGGAAATTTCTTCTGTAGCCGGCAAAGGTTGTTCCTGTGGAGGTGAAGAAGATTCTTGAGAATAAATGGTGGCTTGAGGAATATAACCCAGTTGTTGGCTTAATGAACCCAACCAGTAGCATCGCCAAAATTGGCGCAAAGCTTCCATGCGGTCTTGGTCGTCAGGACTCATTTTTAGCACAGTGGCATATTCGTAGATCATGGCTAAAGGGGAGGTGTCGATATCGACATTTTGTGCTGCAGCCATTCCTTGACGTGCTGTGATTTCAGCGTTTTGTAACATTTTTTCTAGAGCGAGGCGGTTGCTTAAAGACCATTTTAAAGAATCTAATTTGAGTGAAGCGTTCCAATAAAAATATTTTTCCTTTAAAAGATCGGTTTCTAAAAAATAATTAATATCAAGAAAACATTGGGCGACATCATTGAAAGCAAATGAGGCGGCAGAAGTGGGCTGAGGTTGGGGTGGGCGATAGGCAGGGCCGGGAGTAAAACCGGCGTTCGCCAGAAGTGCACGTGGAATTTGATGCGTTTCCCATTTTTTTTCCCAACTACGCTTGATGCGTTGTAGTAAGGTAGTTTGGCTTGCCAAACGAGTGTCCCAAATTAGTGAAGATTGCCATTGGCTAGCGCGCTGTTTGATTTGGCCAGTAAAAGATTCACCTTTAGCTAGGAGCGCAGGTGTCAATTGATTGAGCCAATCGGTGGCGCGATGAGAAAAAGCGGAGGAGTCCGATTTTTTAAAGTTACGCTGGAAAACGGGAAAAATATCTCGGAGTTGGGTCTGATAGGTCACATAATAAAAACCGCTCATGAGCAAAATAGCTGCTCGTTTTTTTTCATCTTCGGTTGCATCTGATTGCGAATGCCACGCTTGTCGGGCAATGGCAAGAGGACCCTCCAGTTTGGTTTGAAGAGTGAGCAACCAGTCATTGCGTTCTGACAAAAATAGACTGAGGCTCAAGTCGTTTTTATCCCATTCTTTATCTTGAGTTTTTTGAATGACGTCATCGAGTAGGCTTGAGGTTTGAGTGACAAAAGATTTTAATTGAGCTGAGTTTAAGTTAGTTTTGAAAGCTTGAGTGGCGGCGATTTCGCTTGAGGCGTCAATAAGGAGACGATAAGCCGCGTAAACTTGGCCAGCTTGGTAAGCTTGCGAGCCTTGTTCAAAGAGCGACAAAGCGCGTTGCCAGATGGCTTGTTCCCAAGGAGAAAGTTGCTGTAGGGCTTGTGTAGAAGGCCAGAGATTTTTCGTGCGCAACAGTTCGTTAATTTGATTTTGGCAACGTTGCGCTAAAAAACTGAATGTGCTGTTGGAATAACGACAGGGTGTGGTATTCCAAGTTGCTGAAGGCAGGCTGTGATCCAATGCTATTTCGGCAGCTTCAGCTAAGTTTTGGGCATAAAAAACTTTTAATTTTAATGTCTTGGCTTTCGCGGCGGTATCTAAAAGTTTATTGGGATGAGTGCGATCCAAGTGTTGATTGTCAGATAAAATTATTTTTTTTATACCGGTGTTGACAGCCAGTTCCATGCGTGATTCAACATTTTGAACAGGACCGAGCGATTGATCGGGTAGTAGAGTAGCGAGAAGTAATGTGTCTTGAGGATAGTCGATGCCGCAAGCGGTAGCGAGTAAACCGAGCGATAGCGAAGCGCAGCTTTCTGAATCGATGGCACCGCTAAGTTCGCTCAAAACCCAATCAGCATTTTGCCAGGGTTGTTGCCACAATATTGCACTGGCCAGGGTGGCGGGCCAAAGTTGTTGGGATAACGATTGTGTGGTTTCAGGTGACATAGCACCGTCAAACCGAAAGTTAATGGTTTCTGAAGTGGTTTCGATTTGGGGATTCCATTGAATATTAAGTTGGGAGAGTGTGATGTTTGAGTTTTTATCCAAAACGAAAAGAGGAATTTTTTGTTCAAATAATTCTTCTGTTTTTTTAAATAAAGGGAGCGATGCCCCGTGGGCAGGGAAAATAAAAACAAGAAATAGTCCTAACCATTGGCAGGTTCGTTGATAAGAAAAATAATTACACATGGAATGATCATTCATTAAGCGATCTGGCGACAAAATCAATGAACAACCCTAATGGGGAGAGAATTAATGAGTTAATTCTCAGTTCTTGTCGTGAGTTTTTTGGCGTCAACGACTAGAAAACGGCCACGATTTTTTCTCGCTAATCCTTCTAAAAATTCTTTTTCATTGGGTTTTTCTGCCGCTGTGAGGAAATAGATGGCATGTAGTCGCACAGGTTCGGTCAAAGTTTTTTGTAAATCTGCTGTTTGTTTCCAAATTTCTTCAGCAGGAATTTTTCCGCCTTGAGTTTTATTAGCGTCTCCGTCGGAAATCAGATAAATAATGTCGGGTTGCATGGCGAAAGCTTGTTCAATAGCCAGATCGGTGCGTGTGCCGCCCATGCCATCTTCTAAAAGATCCCCACCTATGACGCGCTGTTGTTTGCGGACGCTGGTTTGCGGATCTTCAGAGATGCCTTGAATCCATTTTTTGGCTTCCGCTTTATTTTGATCGGTAGAGGGAACCAGTTGCGATTTAAAGGCGAGGGAGCCTCCTTCCCAAATAATAAGGCCAAATTGTGTGTTAATACTTAGGCCATCTATGAGTTTCATGGCTTCTTGTTTAATCATGTAGTAAGGCATTTTGATCATGTTTCCGTTAAGACTTCGTTCGAACATGGTGTTGGAAGCGTCAACAGCGATAACAATTTTAGCGCCGGTGTCTTTGATGCCGAAAAAGCCGACCGAAGAACCATTCCCTACGCCTGTTAAGCCGGCTTTTCCGCCAAAGGAACTGGAACCGGATAAGGATAAAACGCCATCGGAGATAACGGCGGATGCATTGAGCGGTAAGGATTGGTCGAGAGGAAGTTTAGGCAATGGAGGTAATCCTTTATCCATCATGCGTGTACTCGTAAGAGGACTGCTAAAGGCTGGAGTAGAAGCAGCTTCTTCAAAGGCAGCTAGAGCCATTTTTTGTTCACGTTCGGGGGAGGTAATTTTAAATTTTTTTGGTTCAGCAACAAAAGTAGCAGGCGGAGCGATGAGATATTTGGCCACAATGACGGCACCGGCGATGATACCTGCTAAAATATGAGCGCCCAGGCTAATCAAAAGGATAGTGATAAGCATTTTTCGGCGTTTATTTTTTTCGCCTACGCCTTCTTTAAGCTGATCTATGCTGATATCCATAATTTCGTAAAGGTTATAGGTCAAAATCGTCTTCGGGATCGGAAGCAAATGTGACGCCTTTGATACCTGCCAGGGCACAAGTGTTCATAACATCGATGATGCGTTGATGCACCACGCCATCTTCGGGAAAAAGAGTAACTAAAGCTTCGGCTTGGTTAGCATCGCTAGCTTCTTTATAGCGTTTTAAGGTTTCAAGCAATTGAGGCAATTGTGAGTCGGTGGGACTATCTAAAGTTTGTTCGTTGAGTACGACTTGGCCATTGGCGCGAATTTCGATGCGTTGTTCATCGGGCAGATCGACTGATTCTTCTTGTGACACGGAGCCGGGAAGTTTGGTGCTGACATCGGCTTCGGGTTTTACGGGTTTGGAAGTCAGAATGTAGAAGAAGAGTAGCAAGAAACATACGTCGATCATGGGTGCGATTTGAAGTTCGACTTGAGGATGTTCAGTTTTTTTAGGGGTTGCCATAATCTTTTAATGTTGAGTAGTTCCAAAGATGACTTGAATGGCTCCGGCTTCTGCAGCGGCTTTCATGACATCTTTGATTTGTTTCGCAGGGGTTTTTGCGTCGGCTCGCACGTAAATGATAAGAGGTGGAACATCGGTAAGGCGTTGTTTCAGATAGGCTTTTAATTCGCGCATATCCATTTGGCGTTCGCTAGCGAAGTATTGGCCTTTTTCATCGATATTGACTACATCTCGTCCACTTAAATCTTCCGGCACGACTGAGGACTGGGCGCGAGGCAAGTTAATATTCATGAGTTTCTGGCTTTTAGTTAGTTTGCCAGAGAGCATGAAGAAAAAGAGCAAGAGCATGGTGACGTCGATCATGGGCGCAATTTGAAGCCCCACTTCTTCGTGAGTCACTTTTCGCGGACGTTTGCGCTGGATTTGCTCTGCCATAATTTAATTTTATTAACTACTACTCTATTTAGACGTCATCAGGTTGTATTTCATTTAAGATTGGAAATCAGGCCCTACGGGTAAGGTGCTGCCATCATTTTCTCCTGCTGCAACGGCCGCAGCGGCTAACCCTTCCATGGTGACTTCACCTGTGAATAGATCAAGCATGGTGGAAACGGCTTTATGCACGTCGACCATTAAGGCTTGAGCTTTGCCGCGGAAGAAGAAGTAAAGGAACATGGAGGGAATCGCGAGCATCAAACCGCCGGCGGTTGCTACGAGCGCTTCACCAATACCGCCCGCCAGATCGGTGGCTTCGGCTTTACCGGCAGTCAACGCGCTAAAGGAGTTAATCATACCGCTTACCGTTCCTAACAACCCGATCATGGGCGCCATGACGGCGAGGGTGTTGAGGTAAGTGATGAGCACTTGCACTTTGGTTTCTTCATGGTAGACGGCATCAGCCACAGCGTTTTCCATGGCAGCTTTGTTAAACATATCTCTTTCAAAGTTTGCCTTGGTTAAAGCAGAGGTCAGCGTGTGGGCTAATGGCCCGGGATTTTCTTTGCAAATTTGAAAGGCGTTGGGGATGTTGCGTTGGCTCATGGTTAAGTTTAGTTGGTGGATAACGCTGTCTGGCAGGATTTTTTTTCTGCGTAATTGTAATCCTAAAAATCCGCCTAAAGCTACGCAACCGACTGAGCAAAGAGCGATGATGTGCATGATGGGACCTCCTTCATGGTAGAGGTCGAGCAAGCTTTTGCTGGATTCAACCTTAGGCGCGGCCCAGGTCGATTGCAAACCGAATGTGAGCCATGTCACAAGGATAAGACCGATGTAGTAAAGAGGTTTTAATGTTTTCATAGAGGTTATTGGGTTGTGGTTTCTTTTTCTTCGTTTTGTTCTTCTTCTTTCTCTTCAGTTTTTACTAAAGGTTTTAATTCTTTTAGCTTGGTTTGAGCACGTGCAAAGATGGAACTTTGCGGGTAATCGGCAATGATATCTTGCAACACTCTAACGGCTGCTGAAAGATTGGTTTCTGCCAGATAAACGCGCGATGCGCCCCATAAGCCGCGACCCACTTCTTCCTTGAGAGTTGGGTTGAATACGCGGTTATAGAGAAAATGATCCAAAGCAGCGGGATAATTTGTGCGTCCAAGCTCAACTTCGCCCAGTACTAATTGCACGAAGGCGACGATGGAAGAGTCTTTGGATTGCTCTTCCATTTGTTTGGCCATGACCATGGCTTCTTCGAAACGATTCAGGCCGGCCAAACATTTCACCTTTAATGGAGCGACAAGAAACTTTCTTTTTTGATTCCAGTCTTGAGCTTCGATTTGTTCCACAGCTTTGAGCGCTTCGTCGAATTGTTTTAGGTCGATCAGTGTTTCAGCGCGGGCAAATAACACCTCACCAGCAGGAGATTCTGGAATGGAAAGAAACGATTGCCAAAATTTCCAAAGCGGGTCGAGAGTTGTTAAGCGCGCGGCTGGATCAGTAGGCAGTTTGGATCGATCGAAAGTGGCTTCAAAAACGATTTTTTCGATTTGATCTAAATTGTAAGCGCTTTCGGCTTTGCCGCCTCGAAATTCAACTTGAATATAAACTTTATTTTTTTCGGAGCGTAAAACTTTGCCTTCAATTTCATCTAAAGTTTTTAAAACTACGAGATCTTGTGCATGAATAGAGGTTAAACCCGCAATAGCCATGAGGCCTAACACAAAACTGAGCTGAAAAAAATTCTGTGTTTTCATGAGGAGGTTGGCTTGGGTTCCGAAGCCGGGTTGACATTGGCGCCTGGTTTTAATTCGGCGAGTCTTTGTTGAGCAGCTTTATATTCTTCAAAACTTGCCAGATCTGCTTCTTTTAAGAAAGCTTCGTAAGTTTCAATCGCTTGAGGTTTTAATTGTAAGGTTTCGAGCGCTTTGCCGCGGGCTAAATAAGCTTTTGATACCCAGTCGCGGTAGCGAGCATAGAGAATGTAAATGCGTTCGTAATAAGCGCAGGCTTCTTTCGTTTTACCCATTTGCTCGTTGAGTTGGCCCAGTTGATAAAGCGCTTGCACCCAGGGCTTGCCCTTGGCAGCAGGAGTTTCCAATATTTTTTCCAAGGTTGCAATAGCTTCTGGAATGCGTTTTTGGTTTTTGTAAATTTCTACTTTGGATTCTAAGATTTTTGGTAGAAGGATGGAGGAGCCGGATTCAGCTTCAAAGCGATCAAACATAGCAAGCGCTTTAGTTTCATCTCCTTTTGCTAAGGCAATGAGGCCTAAGCCCGCTAGAGCACGATCGGTGAAACGAGTTTTTTTAGGAGTGTTGGCCAAGATATTCAAATAAGTTTCAGCTTCGGCATAGCGCTTTTCAGTGACTAACAGTTCTCCCAAGTCAATGCAGAGCCGTTGGGAAAGTTGTTCCGGTTTGAAGCGATCAGGACGGGCTAATTCTAAAAGCGCAAGACGGGCTTGATCCGGGTTGGAGCGACGTTGGAGTTGAGCAAGAAGCCAGAGATAACGCGCAGCTTGTATGGGTTTGCCAGCAGCAAGTAAGTTGTCCTTACCCTTTTCTAGCTCGCTGATCAGAGCTGCTTTATCGTCGACAGTGGGGAAAAGTTTGGCGTAGCCGATGAAAAGGTCTTCAACAAAATTGCTCTTCAGATCAGAGCCGTATTTTTCCAGGGCAAGTCGGTAAAAACGGCGCGCATCTTCAATTTGATCGAGTTGGCGCAAACCCCAACCGGTCCAGTGATAGGCTTCGACAACGCGACCACTATTCGGGTTTTTGTCGATAAATTTTTTGAAATGATCGACCATTTTTTCGTATTGTTCAGTAAGTCGAAGCGCTTTGCCAATTTGGAATTGTGCATATTCATAGAGTCGTTCGTTGGCTGGGCCGACTTCGCTAAACATTTTGATGCCTTCATCGGGATCGCCTTCAGCGAACCAAGCGTCACCAGCTAGGGCGCGCACTTCATCGGTGAGCGGGTTTTGAGGATAGGTTTTTACCCAGTCCACAAGTTTTTTGCGTGCTTCTTCATATTTTTTTTCGCCATAATCAGCGGCTGCCATGCGATAGATGGCTTCTTCTTTGAAGGTGCCTTGGGGATATTCTTTGAGATAAAGGTTGAATCGCGTGCGAATTTCAGGGTAGTTTTTTGCAAAAACGGCAGTCATGGCATTCCAATAGAGATTATTTTCTGCCAAGGGACTTTTAGGAAATTGTTGTCGGAAACGAGCAAAGGAATCGGTGGCTTCTTGATATTTTTCCAGAAAAAGCGCGCTGTAACCGGCCAAAAATAAAACGCGATCGGCTTGAGGAAATTGAGGATAAAGTTTGGTGTGTTTAGTAAAAACGTTATAGGCATCTTCAAAGCGGTTATTATTAAGATAAGCTTCGCCCTCGAGATAGGCGGCTTGAGGTGCGCGTGAGTCGTTGGGATAGCGTTTGATGAAAGAGGCGACGAGTTCTTGAACTTTGTCCCAACGTTGTAATTCCACAGCAGCTAGGATGGCGAGGTAATGACCGACTATGACCGGTTCGGTTCGGGGCTGGGTTTCGGCTACGGCTATAGCAGCGAGATAGCCTTCTCCAGGGCGTTCGCATTGCAGGGCGCATTGTGCGACACGTAAGTGACGGTTGAGATCGAAAGTTTCCATTTTGGTAAGATTTTCTTTCTCACGAATCAGGCCGTCTTTCATTTGTTGGAGTTGGAGCGCTTTAATGCTGAGCCCTTGAGCGTAACGGGTAAGTTGTTTTTCTACGTCAGTCAGTAGTTTTTCTTGTCTGTCCAAAATTTGAGCTTTGAGCGGGATGAAAAGGTAGCAGCGATAGGCTTTGTTGTATTCTCCATCTTCATAAAAATCGTCGCCTAATTGCATGGCCTGCAGAGCAAGAAGAGCTTGCTGACGAATGGGTTCGGGTTTGGCGCGCAAAATTTCTAGCACAGCCAGTGCGCCATCAAGATCACGGCTTTCGAGCAAGCTTTGCAAGCGCATGAGCATGGCGCGTTCAGCGGTTAAAGGGTCGCGCGTTTTACTGGCAATTTCAAAAAGTGCAGCAGCTTCTTTATATTTTTTTTCTTGGAATTGCGAGTTAGCCATTAACATTTGCGCTTCGGAAGTTTGCGGCGTGTTAGGATAGTTTTTTAAAAAAGTTTCAAAGGCGCTGATGGCTTCGCTGAATTTTCCTTGTTGATAGCGGGATAATCCTAGCCAGAAAGACATATCCGGCACGGCCTTGCCTTGTGGATATTCTTTAATATAGGTTTCAATGATGGGCTCGGCCGCTTCGGGTTTTTGTATTTGCAAATAAGACGCTGCGAGGAGAGGGTAAACTTCGGGTTTTACTTTTTGCGCTTCAGGACTGGAGCCATAGGAGGTTAAAAAATTTTCGTAAATTTTAGCCGCTTCTGGAAAATTTCCAGCATTAAAAGCGCTTGAGCCACGCTGTAAGAGATCATCCGCTGTGCCAGTGCCAGCTTGGTCTTGTGCGTTCGCCAGAGAGGAAATTATCCCTAACGCTACCATCATTACGAAACGCCGAATGCACTTCACTCTTTAAGTGTAATTTTGATAAGAAAAAAGACAAGGGAAATTCTATGAAAAAAATTATTGTTAATTTCTTTTTGATGGCAATAATAGGTGAGTATGGGCGAGCCAACTGTTTCTAATCCAGAATTAACCCCAGAACAACAAAAAACGCGTGAAGCTTTTTTGGAAATTATCAAAGAGATTGATAATGGAGTTAAAAAGGTGATGGATCATCCCTTGGTTAAAGGTTTAACCTCTCCTGCTTCTACTGAAGGTTGTCGAACTTCGGTTGAGCTTCAAAGTCATCAAGTGGCTTTGGGCTATGAGCATACTTCTGTGCGCGTTACACCAAAGGATGAAAAATATAAAGACGATCCTCGCTTTAGCCAGCTTGATGAAGATGGCAAGCGTTATGCTACGATAGGAGCTGGGCCTGTATATAATACTTTAGTTAGTGAATTGAACCGTCCTAAAGATGTGGGTCCTCATCCTGGGCGAATTCCTATGGGACCTAAGGATTGTAAAAAAGAGGCAGAAGTAATTGATACCGTTTTAGCTAAGGATGGAAATTATCAAGATGACTTAGATTATGATTTATTTCCTGCGAGTACCAAGGCAGACCAAGCTTGGTATTGGGCGGATGATAGTTTTAATTCCAATTCTTATGTTTCTGGTTTAATTGATGCTACTGGATTGCCTAAGCCGATTATTAATAGAGAAACGCATCCGGGATGGGATAAGCCGTTGCCAGCCGAAAATTTTAAGGATCGAACAGCTAAACCTATTTTATCTACTTTGAAAGAAGCTATTGCTGATAAAGTGCCTAAAGAACCTGCTTCACGATCAGAAAGAAATGAGCAGATGTGGAGGGATTTAGAACAAGGACCTAATCAATCCAACTATTCTGAAGAGCCCAACCAAAGCCTAATGCCGCCTGAAGAGGTCAATCAATCTCTACCTCAATCTCCAGGGTTAAGTATTTAATTTTTCTTTTCAGATATTAAAATTTTTGGAAAGGTTCTTGCCTTTATATGATATTAGAACTTTCCATTACCCTGGCAAAAATTGTTCTGCTGATTGGTGGGGTGTTAGGCATTGTGTCTTATACGGTTTTGGCAGAACGCAAAATTAGCGCGATGATTCAGGAGCGGGTGGGGCCCAATCGGGTTGGGCTGCCCTTCATTGGTTTGGGAAAATCTTTGGGTTTGGGACAACCTATAGCTGACACGCTTAAATTGATGTTGAAGGAACAATTTGTGCCTGCTGGCGTGAACAAATTTTATTATTGGCTTGCACCTGCGCTGGCCATGATGCCGGCGCTTATCACTATGGCGATGATTCCATTTGGTAGCGTGCTTGATTTTACTTTGCCGATTGCTGATATTGCGATTCGCACAAAAGGGGTGATAGCGGATATTAACATTGCTTTGTTACTTATTTTTGCGATTACATCACTTAGCGTTTATGGAATTACTTTGGCGGGTTGGGCTTCGAATTCTAAATATCCTTTTTTAGGAGGCATTCGTTCTAGTGCGCAGTTAATTTCTTACGAGTTAACGATGGGTTTATCTGTAGTGCCTATTTTTTTAATAGTGGGAGAATTAAATCTGGGCGCCATTGTTGAATATCAAATGAAAAATGGCTGGCTTGTGCTACCTTTTTTTGCAGAGCATTTGAATTGGAAAAATTTTGTTTATTTTATTCCTTTGAGTCTTTCGTTTATTTTATTTGTAGTAGCTGCTTTTGCAGAAACGAATCGTTTGCCTTTTGATATGCCGGAAGCGGAAACAGAGTTGGTTGGAGGCTATCACACCGAGTATGCGGCCATGAAATTTTCTTTATTTTTTCTTGGTGAATATATGGCGATGATTGTTGCCGCTTCGTTAGTGGTCACTTTATTTTTGGGAGGTTGGAGTTTGCCAGGATTCGGATTTTCTTTTATTCCCACAGGAGAAAAGGGAATTCTCTATGGCTTACTTAATATTGGGACTTTTCTGGTAAAGATGATTCTATTTCTCGCATTTTTTATTTTTATTCGATGGACTTTACCTCGGTTTCGTTACGATCAATTAATGAAATTGGGCTGGAAAGTGTTTCTGCCTTTGGCTTTGGCTAACGTTGTGGTTACGGCATTTTTGGTGGCTTTCATTAAGTAAGCGTTTTGCAATTTGCTACAGCAAGCGTAATTTAAAGAACAATCATGGAATGAACATTGTAATCCATCAATTTCTCTCGACCTTTTAAAAAGCTAAGCTCGATTACAAAAGTGATTTCTTGCAAGTCAGCTCCTAAACTTTTGATGAGATTAGCTGCTGCAGCTGCCGTACCGCCCGTGGCGAGAACATCGTCGACAAGAGCCACTTTTTGACCTGGCGCGATAGCATCTTCATGCACTGCTACTGTACTGGTACCGTATTCAAGTTGATATTCTTGTTCGATTGTTTTGTAAGGCAGTTTTCCTTTTTTTCGAATTGGCACAAAGCCAACCCCTAGTTGACATGCCACTGCTGCGCCAAAGATAAAACCTCGCGCATCAACACCGACGATAGTGTCGATTCTTTTTTTTGCGTAGCGCTCAACAATTAAATTAATGGTTAATCGAAAGAGTTGGCCCGATTGAAGAATGGGTGTGATATCGACAAATTTCACTCCGGGCTGAGGAAAATCATCCACCGTGCGAAGTGAGCGAGCGAGTCGGTTAATAGCGCTATTCATTTCCATAACGCGAGAACTTTAAACTAACTTTGATTGATAGAGCGAGACAAAACGGTTTGATGAGATGAAATTTGATTCATTAATGTTTCGACACGTTTTTGAGCGGCTTGCATTTTGGGGTAGCGTACGTCGCGATAACCCGAAACTTGTTCGGGTTGACGCAGTATTTCTACCCAAGTTGAGTAGAAATTATCATCCGACTCTTGAGTGAAACGTTCTACTAACTGTAAATACCAATCGCGAAATTGTTTTTCTTGTTTATGCCATTCGGGCAATAGCTTGCGAAGAAATTTAGCTTGCTTCATCAAATGCAACATCCAATCGCGGCTGCGCAGTTTAAATTTTATTTTTTGACCAGCGATGACGAATTCAGGTCGGTTAAGATGGCTATAAACAATGCGATCACCGCGAGAAGGATCGACATGATAACGCTCGTAATCGAGTTGATATTTTTCTTCGCGAGTGAGTAAGTAAGCGACGTAAATTTCATCTTTAATGGCCATGACTTTAAATGCGTTCCAAATTATGGCTTTCGTGGCAGCGTAATCGTGTTTGGCAGTATCTTGTTGATAGGCGGCATGCACCGTTTGGATATAACGTTCCGCATAAGCAGCATTTTCATAAAGAAGCAGCTCATAAATACGCAAAGCAAATTGACGCAATATTTCTTCATCCAGATGTAAGGGCGTGATAGCTTGAGTCGTTAAACGCCATAGCGTGCGTGCGAGTTGCTGTCCTTTTTTACCTTGTTTTTGGAGTAAAGCCGATTTTTCAGCAATGACATCATGATAGGTTTTGACAGGTTTCGCTTGTAATTCGGCTTGATGACAAACAACGTAACGCCCGAGATTAAATGCCTTCCAATTATCCGTGCCCGCAGCGCCCATGGTTTCTTTGATGGCCCATTCCAAACTAGGCAAAGAGAGCGGAAGTTCACCGCGTTGAAAGGCCGCGCCAATCATGATGATATTTGCGTAAAGTTTTGTGCCAAAATATTTCTCTGAAATTTCAGAAATATTGAAAGAAAAATAGCGATCCGGATGTGTGTATTGTCGAACGGTTTGTTCTATAGTCGAAATACAAAAATCGGCTTTGCCGAGCAGGGTGTAAATAGTGGGAGTTTTGTGCGTGTTAAGAATAGCTCCAGTGCGATGAGGGGATCCTACGCGTTGATTGATTTTAGGATCAAGTCCACGTGCGGCCTCCAAGGGATCAATGCCTAAAATGAGATCGGCTTTGCCATAAGGAATTAGCGCAGAAGTGTGATTTTCTCCTTCTTTGAGATAAGTGATGTAGGCGTAAACACCGCCGTTTCGAATGGCTAACCCGTTTTTATCGCAAAAAATAACGCGATAACCTTCGCGATGACCTGCCCGCACCAAAGTTGCCGTGCTGGTGGCAATGCCCATGCCTCCGACTCCGGCAAGGTAAGCACGCCAGGAATGAGAGAAAGAAGGGATTTTGGGAAGAGGCAAATCTTCCAAATGTAATGCTTCAAGTTTAGGGCTAGGTTTTTCGTGACGAATGATTGTGATTTCCTCGAAAGAAGGGCAGGCATAAATTTTCGTGCAAGCGGTATCAGCTACGCACCAGGAGAGATCAGTTTGAATTTTTCGACCGAGATTAGTTTCGGTAAAGGTTAAGCCCGGACAGCCGGTAGCCATTGTACATTCCAGACAGTTTTCACAAACGTCGGCAGTTACATTAATAAATCGTTTCGTTCGTAAATAACCTTTTTGCCGAATTTCGCGTCGTTCCATTTGATTGTTGCGACGATGGTAAGTGATACCACACTCTTTATCGGCAATGATAATTTTAACTCCATCTTTCAGGATCGTTTCTTCCAAGAGAGTGCGGTATTGGTCTCGTGCTTCAGGATTAACACGAATGATTTCGATGTGAGTTTGTTCTGCGATGGCTTGAATGATTTTGTCGATGCTTTGTGTAAAAGTGTCATTGCCCAAAATATCTTTTTCTAAACCGGGCGTGGTTTGGTGTCCGGTCATAGCCGTGGTTTTGTTATCGAGAATAATGTAGGTGATATCTTGACCATTTTTTACAGAGTTGGAGATGGCAAGTTGGCCACTATGGAAAAAAGTGGAATCGCCCATGAAAACAACTTGTTTATTGCTGATAAAAGGATCAATGCCCAAACCTGTACCGCCTCCTAGCCCCATGCCACTGTAGTTGTGCATTAAATCCTTAGTGGGTTCGAACATCAACATGGTGTAACAACCGGTGTCACCATGAAAAACAAGGTCGATCGGATTTTTGCGATGTTTTTGACGCATGTAATCAGCGTTTAAAAAATCACGTTTTACTTCTACCAGCACCGAAGCTGAATCGCGATGAGGACAGCCTGGACAAAAAGTCGGTGTGCGTGGCGTGAGATCGACATCGTAAGCGGCATTTTCGGCGAGCAAAGCTAATTCGACTTCAATTTGCTGTTGTTTTTTCTCGAAGATAGGATGATTAATTTTTTGAAATAAAGGCGCTAACTGTTCCAAAACCAGGGAGGGATTTAAACCGCGATGCTCGGGCATGCCTGGCAGTTGAAAAGGAAATTTTTTGCCATGAATTTTTAATGGTAACCCTTTCTGATTAGCAAGATTTGCTAGCTGTTCTTCAATAAAACCACGACGTTCTTCAACTACGACAACTTGATCACTTAGAGTGGCCAATTTATCTAAATGTTCGGGATTGATAGGATAAGTAATTCCCAATTTGAGAATGGGCAACTCATCTTCTAGTCCCAATTCCGCTAAAGCATGTTGCAAGTAAGTATAAGCCATCGCGGATGAAACCAAAACCAAAGGAAACTTTGTAGTGGGGGATGGAGGGTTAGGGACGAACCATTGATCTACACCATATTTTTCCGCGCTTTGCCACAAACGTTCATAGCGCGAAGGCAGATCCTGCTCCTTGCGCCAGGTGCGTGGTGGAAGAAGCACTTTATTTTCAAAATCGACTTGAGCGGTTTCGAGATGAACTTGATTGTCTGTATTGATTCGCGGGAAATGATTTTTTTTCACTCGAACTGTTCCACCTCCATCGGCTAAATTGGTGGTGACAAGGTAGCTAATGTAAAGTTCTGACTCGCGCGAAAGTTTGAATCCAAGATCAATCCAATCTTTCATTTCTTGGGGTGTGCTGGGTTCTAGCACGGGCATGAAAAGATGTTTGCTAAGAAAACGGGAATCGGCAGGAACTTGGGTAGAATCGCTCCAGGGATCATCGCCCATGACAACCACTACGCCTCCTTCGGGATGAGCACCGCCAAGATTCCCTAAGGCTAAAGCATCCGACGCAACATGTACGCCTACACTTTTCATGACGGTAATTGCGCGCAACCCTAACATTTGGGAGCCGTTAACCATCGCTGCAGAAAGCGCTTCGTTATGAGCCATAATGGCTTTAATCCCATAATGTTTGGGAATTTCTTGAATCGCTTCAATCGTGTCAAAGAATCCGGCAACGGGTGATCCGGGGTAACCCGTCCATAAATGCGTGCCGCCTTCTGTTTCCAGAAGACCTTTTACCAGGAGTTCGTTACCCAAAAAAATTTCGAGACCTTCTTCCTTAAGGAAGCGGGAGTCGACCTTAGCGAGAGAGCTGCTTTTGGCCATAAGCAGACTTTATGGCAATTTAGAGGAGTGGCAACTGATTTTTGCCTTTTTAGTTTGTAATTTGATGGGTTGAAGGCTTCGAGGTTGCCCTACGCGCTTTCTTGTGTAAAATTGATGAAATGATTTCAGAACGTCGTGTCGTGGTCGGTATGAGTGGAGGTGTAGACTCCAGTGTTGCGGCTTATTTGTTGAAGGCGCAGGGTTACGACGTCATTGGGGTTACGATGAAAGTTTGGCCGCAGGATTGTATGTCGCGCGCTGAAGATAAATGTTGTGGGCCTCAAGCTGTGGCCGATGCGCGTGGAGTGGCGCATGCTTTGGGTATTCCGCATTATGTGGTAGATGAAGCGGAGGCATTTGAGAAGACGGTGATTGATTATTTTGCTAGCGAATATCAACAGGGGCGAACACCCAATCCGTGTGTGATGTGCAATGAAAAGTTGAAGTTTGGCAATTTGATGGAAAAGGCAACGCGTTTGGGAGCGAAGTATATTGCTACGGGTCATTACGCGCAGATTGTTGAGGAAAGTGGGCAATTTATTTTGAAGCGGGGCGTGGATGCAAGAAAGGATCAATCTTATTTTCTTTTTAGTTTGCGTCAGGAACAGTTAGCGCGATCGCTGATGCCGATTGGCGATAAAACGAAAACGGAAATTCGTGCTATTGCTGAAAAATTGGGTTTGAAGGTGTATGACAAAGAAGAGAGTCAGGAAATTTGTTTTGTTCCAGGGAATGATTATACCGATTTTTTGCGGAGCCATGTAGGGGCCGAAAATTTTCGTAAGGGAGGAATTTACGACTTGCAGGGCAACTATCTTGGGGAGCATGAGGGGATTGAGTTTTATACGATCGGTCAGCGCAAAGGATTAGGTGGGGGCAGTCAAGGTCCGCGTTATGTGGTGGATATTGATGCCAAGCAGCATCGTGTGATTGTGGGTGGTGCGAATGATTTATTACGAGATTCTTTTACGATTGGGCGTTGTCTGTGGCATTTTAAAGGATCGGTGCCAGATGCTTTTGACGTGGAAGTAAAAGTTCGTCATCAGCATGCGAGTTGTTCTGCAACAGTTTTTCCTCAAGCCAATCAAGCGGCTTTGGTAAAATTAAAGGAACCGCAACGAGCGATAACTCCAGGGCAAGCGGCGGTGTGTTATCTCGGTGATCGAGTCATGGGGGGAGGATGGATTGAAAGAGAAGTTGCTCTTTTAGCAAAAGAAACTGCTGTTGCCACGATAGGAAAATGAGCGAGTCCATTTGCGAAGTTTGGACAACGGTGCCGAATGCGGAGGTGGGGCATCGACTGATGCAAGGAGTTTTGGAAAAAAAATTAGCTGCCTGTGTTAGTTTTTTGCCCGCTTTAGAAAGTGCTTATTGGTGGGAAGGAAAAATAGAACATGCTCAGGAAGGTTTGTTGATGATTAAGACAACGGTTGAGCACGTAAAAGCCGTTGAAGAATGGATTGCTGCCAATCATCCTTATGATTGTCCTGCTATCGTTACCCTGCCCATATTGGCAGGGTATCAAGATTATGTTTCCTGGATTAGAGAAACAGTTTCTAAGCGGTCATAGCGGTTAAGGAAACTTTTTCTGTCATGGCAAGCTCCAGTTTCTTTAGGCTCATGTTTTGGAGTTGGCGAATGCGCTCGCGAGTGACTTTAAATTTTTCTCCCACCTCTTCCAGGGTCATGGCTTTTTTACCATCGAGTCCATAACGCATGCGAAGGATGATTTGTTCGCGAGGATCTAGCATTTGAATAAGTTTCAGCATTTGCTTAGTTAGTTCTTGATTGGAAATTAAGTCATCAGGCCTACGCGTATTTTCGTCACCGATGATTTCGCCTAGCTCCGAGATGCCTTCTTCGCCAATTTTTGTGTTGAGAGAAGCAGTTTGCATGCCGGCGGTTCGAAGCCTGGCAACCTTTGTTGTTGTGGTGTGCATTTCTTCGGCTAACTCTTCGTCGGTAGGCTCGCGTCCAAATTCTTCATTTAATTGAGCGGTGATACGACGCATTTTAGCAATTTTATCAGACAAATGAACTGGCAAACGGATGGTTTTACCTTGATCTGATAAGGCGCGTCTCACAGCTTGTTTAATCCACCATGCGCCATAAGTGCTGAGTTTAGCGCCTTTTTTGGGATCAAACCGTTCAATGGCTTTAATGAGGCCTAAGTTGCCCTCAGAAATAAGGTCCAAAAGCGGAACTCCGTAATGGGCATATTCCTGAGCGATTTTGACGACCAGGCGAAGGTTGGCGCTAATCATTTTTTTGCGCGCTTCATCTCCCGAACGTATTTGTTTTTTTAGCCGAATGATGAACGTCTTATCTCTTTTAATTTTTACGGCTTGTTTTAACTGTTTTTCAGCTTTTAACCCTTTATGAATTAATTTCGCTAATTCGATTTCTTCTTCAGCGGTTAAAAGCTCGACTTCTCCGATCTCCCGTAAATATTGTTGGAGTGGAGTGCTAAGTTCACTGCTTGATGTAGTTATTAAGCTCATTTCATCTAGCATCATAACACGAAATCTGAAGTTGTCTAGAAAAAACCGACCAACCGGTATTTTTTGTAAGTTTTTCTAATATATCGATGCTTTTTCTTTACAGGCTGACTTATAACTTAAAATAGAGGCATTTTCGAAGGGGAAATAGTATTCAAATTTTAAACCGGTTGGTCGGTTTAAATAGAGCCTAACTATTAAGTGAATGAATTTAGTTTTTTCTTCGAAATTTTCTTTTAAATACCCATAAGCCCCTAATGGGAACTGGCATCCTCCTCCAAAACCTGCTAAAAATTGACGTTCAGTTTCTACGCAACAGCGTGTGATGGGATCATCTAAGGATTGTGCCAAGGCTTGGCTTTGGGAGTCATGAGTGCGAGTTTGTATAGCGAGTGCTCCTTGTCCTGGAGAGGGTAGTAAAATGTCGTAACTGAGCGGAATGATTTTGAGGTTCGAAGTTTCCGGCGATAATCTTTCTAATCCTGCTGCGGCTAAAACTAGGCCATGCCAATCGGAATTTTGTTCCAATTTTTTAAGGCGCGTGTCGATGTTGCCGCGAATTGCACTAAATTGTAAATCAGGTCGCAATCGCAGCAATTCTTGTTGTCGTCGAGGACTACCTGTTGCTAAGTGCGCATTCTTTGGCAAATCTTCAAATCGGGTTTCATATCGGGTGATTAGCACATCGTGAGCACTCGCTCGTTGTGGAATGGCAGCAATGGTAAGTTCAGGTGTTAGCTCCGTGGGTAAATCTTTTAAACTGTGCACAGCAAAATCAATTTCTTTTGTGAGTAGTGCGTTCTCCAATTCTTTCGTGAATAAACCTTTGCTTAAGGGCGTAGTCGAAGAAGTGATTGCAGATTCATTTTGTTTTTGTAGTTGATCACCTTGAGTTTTGATAAGTCGAAGTTCAAAAGTTTGACTGGGAAAGTTTTTCTGTAGTTGATCTTTTACCCAAGTGGTTTGAGCCAATGCCAAGGCGCTGCCTCGTGTCCCAATAATAAAAGGTTTCATCAAGCAGTTTAAGGAACCTTAGAGAATTGAGGTAAGGAAGGGCTATCAGAAGGAAAGGCCAGTTGACACCAGTTCATAAAATGTTCTACTTGTTCTTGAATAATTTTTTCCCCTTGTTGAATCGCAGCTTGACGTTCGGCGAGATTTTTATCGGCAATGGAACGGAGATCATCAATATTATAAAGATAAACGTCATCTTTTTGTGCGAGAATAGGGTCGATGTCGCGAGGGACAGCGAGATCGATTAAAAATAGCGAGCGCGCTTTTCGTTTTTCTAAAATAGGCAAACATTTTTCAGCAGTCATCACGTAATGAGGGGCGGATGTGGAACTGATCACAATATCAGCTTCTAATAATTCTTGATCCCAATTTTCAAAAGGAACCGCTTTACCGCCTAGTTCCGTAGCAAGTTCTTGGGCGTGGTCGAAAGTGCGATTGGCTACAATTACAGCCTGAATCCCACGTGCAACTAGGGCTCGTGCAGTTTTTTCGCTGGTTTCTCCAGCGCCAAGTAATACGACTTTGCGATGCGATAAATCGCCAAAAATCTGTGCAGCAAGTTCCACGGCTGTTGATCCCACCGAAATGCTACCGCGAGTGATGTCGGTTTGATTGCGGACTTTTTTTCCCGTTTGAAAAGCAGTTTGAAATAATCGGTGCAACGTTTTGTTGACTAACTTTAAATCATGCGCTTGGGCGTAGGCTTGTTTGAGTTGACCCAAGATTTCGGTTTCGCCCAAGACCATGGATTCCAAACCCGAAGCGACGCGGAATAGATGTTGAACAGCACGAACGCCTTTGCGAGTCCAAAATTGATCTAATCCATTTTCGCAATTTTCGTTAAGCAAAGCAAATAAACCGTGCAAATAAGTAAAGGGATTGGAATGAGTCGTCATCACACTGTAAAATTCGATGCGGTTACAAGTAGAAAGAGTCACCCAACCCTGAATGCCTTCTTGTTTTTTTAGCCAGGTGCTGATTTCAATCTGTTGCGAAGCGTTTAAAGCCAATCGTTCACGCACTTCTACGGGCGCTTCGCGATGACTCAAACCTAGACAAATAATTTCTTCCATAGCTATTTAAAAACTTTATGAATAGGGAATGTGTTTCGTATTCCAAAATGTTGACAATAGTATAACATAAATCAGCAAGGAAAACAGAGCCGTTTTCTTGTTGCTCAAGCGTTGTAGCGAACTTAAGACGAGCAAGCCCAGATACAAAACCCAAACGCTGGCCGCCCAAATTAAGATGAGCCAGTTGCGTGTTCCCCAAATAAATAATCCTGCCGTGATTCCCAAAGTTAATAATGTTAACCCGTAGGCAAGTAAATGGCGTTGCACGCGTGCCAATTCATGAAGCGAAGGCCAACGAGCAAGCCAGCCAGTAAATTGTTTGCGTTTCAGCCAGTTTTCTTGAAGTAAGAAAACGGCGCCTGTTAATCCTGCTAAGCCTAAAGCGCCATAGGCTAAGATATTTAGGGCTGCGTGCAGTTCCAGGGCAGGATTTTTAGGAAAGCTGAGAGCCACTTTATCAGGAATGAATAGTTGAGTTGATAGTAAAATTAAGCAAATAGCAGGTGCTGTCAAAGCTCCTAGCAAGGTCATTCGATAGAGAGGGCCAACGATCAGATAAGCTAAACCTAAAGACCAAGCCACAAAGACCAGGATTTCAAATAAAGTTGAAACAGGGCAATGCTGAATGACATGACCCCGTTGAATCAAAAAAGTGGTATGAAACCCCATGGCCATTACGAAACAACTGAATAAAAGAGGCGTAGGCTTAAAAAGACGACTTGGCACTCGGTAAAAACTTCCGATAAAAGCTAACCCATACCCTAACGTTGCTAAAGCAAGCCAAAACCGATCTGACATAGGATTTAATCTAGCGAAAAAAACTAATAACTAAAAGCTGAAAGCTAATGGTTGAAAAAAGTTACCCTCCGCAAGGAGTTGCCCGACATGGACTCGAACCATGAATAACGCCTCCAAAGGGCGCTGTGTTACCATTACACCATCGGGCACTGTTTTAACCGAGATTGACTTCGGTAATGAAAGCAGCATTGCCGAATTTCTTTTGAAATTCAAGTTTGAGTTTTAAAAAATCGCAATTTTTTTCTAGTAACCCAAACATCGTGGCGCCGCTGCCGCTCATCATGGCAGCAAAAATGCCAGGTTGAGATTTGAGCCAGATTTTAATTTCTGGCAAAAGAAAATATTTGGAGAAAACGGCGGGTTCCAGATCGTTGCGCATTTCGCCCCATGGAAACTTTCCTTCCGCATCTCCTTTTTTTGCAGAGTGGGTGTGATAAGTTTGATAAGCCCATGCAGTGGGGACACCAAAACCGGGATTAATTAAAACTGCGCGTCTTGGTAAGTCTTCCAAATGAGAAAGAGGCGAAAGCTTCTCACCGCGTCCTTGGCAACGCGCAACCGGTTCGCCTAGGAAGAAAGAAACATCGCTTCCTAATTGGGTGGCTAAAGCGAGGAGTTTTTCTAGAGAAAGTGGGCTTTGAAATAGTTCATTAAGCCCTTTCAAGGTATAAGCAGCATCGCTACTACCACCACCCAGTCCACCGCCACTAGGGATTTTTTTTTCTAAAACAATTTTTATGCTATCCGCAATACCAGTATGTTCACGAAATAAATTTGCAGCTTTTACGACCAAATTATCAGCATTGATAGGCAGATTCGGGTCAGAACAAAGAAATTCCAAGTCGTGACTGGTGGAAGTTGTTTCAATAAGAAGGCGATCTTTTAGGGTGGTGCAAATCATGAGCGTGTCAATTTCATGAAAGCCGTCGGAACGTTTGCCCAGTAAATATAAAAATAAATTGATTTTTGCAGGGGGAAAAAGCTCGAGCTTAGACATGAGAAGACTGTTCTAGAAAAATGGGTTCAGAGCAATAAAAAAGCGTCCCGCCTAAGCGGGACGCTTGATCTCGTGAATGATTCGAGAAAGTATTATTTACGTTCTAAAGTAAAAACGTTAGAAGTCACTGCAGTTAATTGATCTGCACTTTCGCCTCGAACTAAAACAGTGATTTGGCCAGCAGGCAAATCAGAACCGACTTTTTTCGCTTTGAAAAAGCCGCGAGTGTTCTTTTTGTTAAGCTTGAATTTAGTCACCTCTGTGAAAGCTGCAGGGGTGTTGTTGGAAGAACCGCTAGAGATTAATGCAATTTTAACGGAGGTTAATACGTTGCTAGAGGTACTAGTGATTTTTCCCTTAACAGTGAAAGGCTTTCCTGTCTTTCTCTTTAATGTTTTGCTAGCCTTGGGTTTGATTTTTTCAAAAGTGTAACCTTGTAATAAATCAATAGCTTGTGGTTCGCCATAAACAAAGTCGTCCATGACCACTAAGTCGTTTTGTGCGTCATCTTCGATACCCGTGCCGATTGGTCGAGTGCCACTAGTTACACGAACTCGGGCAATTTTTTCCTTGTTAGCAGTTGTGCTAACACCGAGAAATGAAAGACCGTTGTTAGCGGGTGTGGCATTGAAGATGCCTAAAGAACCTCCCGAAGCATCAAAACATTCAATGTGTGCACTTTGTGCTTGATCAACATCTGTGAAGACGATTCCAAAACCATTAACCGCTGCAGGAGTTGTTGTCCCCGGTAAAAAGAAGGTAACATCAAACGCATTGCTGCCTATAGGGGCGAATAATCGTGTGGGTGAAAAGGTTTGGAAAATGCTAAGATAATTACTGTTGATAACGGAGAATTTTTCTCCTGGATCATTGCCTAAGATACTTACAATAAAAGGAGCGCTGGCGCTTCCGAGTACCGCACCACGAGCGCTTGTGGTATTAAAAAAATCAGGGGGTAGTGGGGCGGAAATAGGATCTGTAAAATTGACTCCATCCCAGTTAATGCGACGAAATCCGTTAGTGAAGGTGCCAGTAGCGGCGCCATTATTGGTTCCTCCCAATGCAACGGTATTGGTAAATTGATCAAAACTGGCTTGGATAGCTGCAGCATCCGCGCCGGCACTGGTAACGACATTTAGAGCAGCCGAACTTTTGTTAAAGTGAGCAGCCGCTATGGCAAGGGTTAAAGCAAAAGCTTTAGTAAAACGAAATGTTTTCATAATTTATCTCCTAGGTTAAAAATTAAGTTATATCCATTTAAGGAAATATTTATTTTTGTCAAGCAACATTGGAAAGTATTGAAAAAGTCGAGAATTGCTTGCGCTTGACCCAATGTTTTCGCTAAGAGAAAGGTAGCTATGATTGTTGTATTAAAACCAAATGTTTCTAAAGACGCTGTGCGACGTGTGATCGCTGAAGTGGAAAAACTGGGGTATAAAGCGCATCCTGTGATCGGTGAGCTGCAAACCATTATCGCTGCGATTGGCGATGAGACGGCGCATCACACTTTGGAAACTTTAACGGCGTGGCCCGAAGTGGAATCCGTATTGCGAGTGCAAAAACGTTATAAGTTAGTGACACGTGAGGGAGATCGCAAGGACACGCATATTAAAATTCAAGATCAGTGGATTGGCGCTGGCAAAAAGTTATCGCTCATGGCGGGTCCCTGTTCAGTAGAAAGTGAAAAGCAGACAATTGAAACGGCTATTGCGGTGAAGGAAGCAGGCGCTACGATTTTGCGTGGTGGGGCTTTTAAGCCACGCACGTCGCCTTATGAATTCCAGGGATTGGGTAAAGAAGGTTTGAAAATTTTGGCCAAAGCAAAAAAAGAAACAGGTTTGGCTATTATTACAGAACTACTTTCCGAAAGTGATGCGGAATTAGTGGCGGAGTATGCCGATATTTTACAGATCGGCGCGCGAAATGCTCAGAATTTTCAACTTTTGATTCGTGCAGCGAAAACAGGTCGACCCATTTTGTTGAAACGCGGTTTGAGTGAGCGGATTGAAGAATGGATGTTGGCAGCGGAATATATTTTGGCCAATGGTAATCCCAATGTTTTTCTTTGTGAACGTGGGATTCGCACTTTTGAAACTTTTACACGAAACACTCTAGACCTAAGCGCTGTGGCTATTGCTAAAAAGGAAACACATTTACCTGTAATTGTTGATCCGAGTCAAGGCTGTGGTCGTGCTGATTTAGTGATTGAAATGTGTAAAGCAGCTATCGCCATTGGGACTGATGGACTTTTGATTGAGGTTCACCCTAATCCTGCGGAAGCTTGGAGTGACGGTCAGCAACAGCTTGATATTAATACTTTCAAACGATTAGTAAAAGAGTTGGAGCCTTTTATTCAGGCAGTGGGACGGCCACAATAAAATTTTGCATCCTTTGCGCGCACTTTCATGGAACGCGTGTTATTGTTACAAGCCTCAGAAGACACTCAGCAGTTGCTTGATTCTTTATTTCAAAAAGATGCGGTGCAATGGATTATTCAGGCACAGGCCAATTTAGCGACGCTGGAAAGACAGCGGCCAGATTTAGTTTTATTAGAGTTGGGCTCTGATTCTTTATCTGGATTGAAACAACTTCAGTTGTTGCGTAAAGCTCGTATTCAATTGCCTGTCATTATTATTTCATCCGATCGCAGCCCTGAGTTAACCATGGAGGTGATGAAGTATGGCGCTTATGATATTTTGCATACGCCATTGGATCGGGATCAGGCTAATTTTTTAATCCGTGACGCGCTCAATACGGTGCGCAATATTAAATCATTAAAAACAGGTGCAGAAACTGGCACGTCTTTTTTTTCTGAGGATATGGTTGGAGCGACGCCGGAAATGCAGGCGATTTTTAAATTGATCGGACAAATTGCTCCGAGCCATGCCACGGTGCTGATTACGGGTGAAAGTGGTGTAGGCAAAGAGTTAATTGCGCGTGCAATCTATCGTCACAGTTTGAGAAAAGGGCAGCCTTATATGGCTGTGAATTGTGCGGCGATTCCTGATACTTTGTTGGAGAGCGAGTTGTTTGGGCATGAAAAAGGGGCTTTTACGGGAGCTACACAAACGCGGCAGGGTAAGTTTGAATATTGTGATGAAGGCACTTTGTTTTTGGACGAAGTAGGTGATCTTTCTGCTAATACCCAAGCTAAACTTTTGCGGGTGCTGCAGAATGGGGAAATTACTCGCATTGGCAGCAATGTGCCGATTCATGTGAATGTTCGCATGATCGCTGCGACTAATCGTAATTTGGAGAAGGAAGTAGCAGAAAAACGGTTTCGCGAAGATCTTTTTTATCGGTTGAATGTGGTGCGTTTGGAGGTGCCGCCTTTGCGGGAAAGGAAAAAAGATATTGCTGCAATCAGTTTGGCGATTCTCAAGAAAATTGCCGCGCGCGAAAATATGATGCCGCCTTCGATTTCTGAAGAGGCGATGCAGTTATTGGAAAATTATTCGTGGCCGGGCAATATTCGGGAGTTGGAAAATAGTTTGCATCGGGCGGCGGTGTTATCTTCAGGGGAAACCATCTTTCCGCATCATTTGCCCAAGACAATTTTGGGAGCGGAATTGTTTTTGAAATCCGAACGAACGACTATGAGAAAAGCTCAAGATTCTGAGAAAGATCAACTTTTTCAAGAATTGATTGCGGAAGCTCAGCAGCAAGCGCCCTCCGATATTTTGGGTTGGATTGAGCGAGAGATGATTCGCCGCATTTTTCAAAAAACCGGTGAAAACCAGTTGCAAACGGCCAAGCAATTAGGTATTTCGCGCATTACTTTGCGAAAACGTTTGGTGGATTTAGGATTGATTCAAGGGGCTTAGTCTGATTAGCGCGGCTTATTAATGAAATGTGCTAAAAGGCGGATTCTATTTTTTAAGACGATTACAGAAATGATAATCAGGAAAAGCCGGAGAGGAGGATTGAACTCCCGACCCACGGTTTACGAAACCGTTGCTCTACCACTGAGCTACTCCGGCAGGGAAAGGAAGAATATGGAACGGGGCGGGATGAGTTTCAAGTTTTTTGCCAGATAGTTTTTTAAGTGGTTTCATAAAACAGGATTGTCAAAAGCCGGGACTTCTGCATTCTTTGCGCGATGGCTGATGCAGTAGAAGTTACCGCGATTGTGAAGGAGGTGTTGCCTGCGACGATGTTTCGAGTTCAACTCGAAAATGGGAACGTGTTGTTGGCGCATCTTTCCGGTCGCATGCGAAAAAATTTTATTAAGATTATGTCAGGAGATAAAGTGACAGTTGAAATCAGTCCTTACGATTTGACCAAAGCGCGCATTACTTATCGTCATCCCACGGTAAGCAGCGCGGCGAGTGGCGCTGTTTCCACAGTCATGAAGCAGGGCAAGATTCAGAGAAGACAAGGCAAACGATAGGACAGCCATGGGAAGTTACTGGATTAAAGGCAACGATGGCAAAGAATATCGGGCGGAAGATGAGAGAATTGTCATCGAATGGATTCAGGAGAATCGTATTGCAGCCTTTACTCAAATCAAAAAAGAAGGGGAGAATGAGTTCCGAGCGGCGAAGTTGCATTCGGAGTTTGCTTCTTATTTTCCAACATCTAGTTCTTCCGAAGTTGTTACAGAAATTTCACCGCCTATCTTAAAGGAGGGCTCTCCTCAAGTGGCAGAAGGGGCGCATCTTCAAGTGGGCCTAGCCTTTCGTGAGGGATGGCAGCTTTTTCGTGAAAATATTTTGTTGAGTTATGGCGGGCTCATTTTTTGGATAGTCATTAATTTAACAATTGGTTTTTTGCCAGCTTTAGCTCATTTTGTGTTGCGACCTGTTGTGGGCGATTCTCCCGTTTTGTTAGTGGGAATGCAGGGGATTAGTTATTTGTTGCAGTTAATTTTAGCTGGGCCGCTTTTGGTAGGTTTTTATAAATTTTGGCTTAATATGGTAGATAGGCGGGATCCGCACTTGCAGGATTTTTTGAATGGGTTTGAGATTTGGTTGCCAGCGATGTTAACGCAATGGCTCAAGGGATTGATTTTTATGGGGATTATTGCGCTTTCGGTTCCTTTTTTTGTCTCTTCATTTTTTTTCAAATTTCAGGATTGGATGTCAGGCAAAATTCCTCCCATTGAGGAGTGGGGATGGGTGTTAGTAGGTTTATTTGTTTTGGCGTTTGTCATTGTGGTGGTGATGACGTTATTTTGGTTTGTTGAGTTTTTATTGGCGGATCGTATTAGTTTAAAAGTGTTTCGATGTTTTAAGTTGAGCGCGCAGTTGGCTTTGAGAAATATTCCTGGCTTGGCTTTGCTTTTTACGTTAGTTACACTTTTTTTCATTGTAGCTTGTTTTACTATCGTTGGTGTTTTAATCATTTTACCTTGGCTTATCTTGTCAGTGGTTCATGGCTATCGACAGTTGGTGCCACGAAATAAGGAGTCTTAAACGGCGGGTCCTTCGCCGGGAATAAGAGATGAGAATTAGTAAGGGCCACTAATTCGAAAAAGGGAAAAAAACTATGGCAGCGGGTAATATTGAATCAAAGCTGGTGGAAAAGCGTGTATTTAAACCCTCAAAGGCGTTTGCGGAACAGGCGCGGGTTCGTAGTTTTAAGGAGTATCAAAAGATTTATCGTCAGTCGATTCAAGCGCCTGACAAATTTTGGGCAAAAGCTGCTACGGAAAATTTAACTTGGTTTAAAAAGTGGAATAAAGTTTGCCAATGGAAAGAGCCTTTTGCGAAATGGTTTGTGGGTGGCAAGTTGAATGTAAGTTATAACTGTTTGGATCGACATTTGGAAGGTGGACGTCGTAATAAAGCGGCGATTATTTTTGAGGGGGAACCGGGCGATTCTCAGACTTTGACTTATCAACAATTGCATCGCGAGGTGTGTCGTTTTGCGAATGTATTGAAGAAACATGGTATTAAAACGGGCGATCGAGTAGTTATTTATTTACCGCAAGTACCTGAGGCGGCGATTGCGATGTTGGCTTGCACGCGAATTGGCGCGGTCCACAGCGTGGTGTTTGGTGGATTTAGTGCTACGGCTTTGCGCGATCGTATTAATGATAGTAAGGCAAAACTGGTTATTACTTCGGATGGAGGATTTCGTCGGGGGTCGGCACATGCTTTAAAGCCGGCGGTGGATGAGGCATTAAAGCAGACGCAGTCGGTGAAAAGTGTGATTGTTTTGCGTCGCACCAAGATGGAAGCGCACATGGCGGTGGGACGCGACCATTGGTGGCATGAAGAAGTGGAAAAGGTTTCGGATGTTTGTGAGCCGGTAAAATTGGACAGTGAGCATCCGCTTTTTATTCTTTATACCAGTGGCAGTACGGGTAAGCCCAAGGGCATTTTGCATACGACAGGTGGGTATTTGTTGGGCGCTCATTTAACAACGAAGTATGTTTTTGATATTCGAGAGGATGATATTTTTTGGTGCACAGCGGATGTGGGCTGGATTACGGGCCACACTTATACGGTGTATGGAGCGTTATCGAATGGTGCGACGACTTTGATGTATGAAGGTGTGCCGAATTATCCGCAACCAGATCGGTTTTGGTCGATTATTAATAAGTATAAGGTGAATATTTTTTATACCGCGCCTACAGCGATTCGTTCCTTTATCAAAGCAGGTGATGAATGGCCAAAGAAACATGATTTATCGAGTTTGAGGTTGTTGGGTTCAGTAGGTGAGCCGATTAATCCTGAAGCTTGGATGTGGTATTATAATAAAATTGGATATAAACGTTGTCCGATTGTGGACACGTGGTGGCAGACGGAGACGGGAGCGCATATGATTACGCCGTTGCCAGGAGCTACGCCTTTGAAACCGGGCACAGCGACTTTACCATTTTTTGGGATTGATGCTGCAGTGGTGGATGATCGGGGTAAGGAGGTTCCTTTTAATTCGGGTGGTAAATTGGTGATTCGCAAACCGTGGCCTTGGATGTTGCGCACGATTTATGGCGATGAAGCGCGTTATCGTCAGACGTATTGGAGCGAGGTGAAAGGGTGTTATTTCACGGGAGATGGTGCGCGTCGCGATAAGGATGGTTATTTCTGGATCGTGGGTCGTATTGATGACGTGCTCAATGTTTCTGGCCATCGTTTAGGGACGGCAGAAATTGAAAGCGCTTTGGTAAGTCATCCGAAGATTGCGGAAGCGGCGGTTGTTGGACGCAATGACGCGTTGAAGGGCCAGGCGGTTGTAGTTTTTGTTACAGTGAAAAGTGGCGTGTCGACGGGTAATGGGTTGAAGGAAGAATTGCGTGCCCATGTTGCTAAGGAGATTGGACCGATTGCAAAACCGGACGATTTGCATTTTACGGAAGCACTTCCTAAGACGCGAAGTGGTAAAATTATGCGACGATTGCTCAAGGAAGTGGCAGCGGGCAATGAAATTAAGGGTGACACGACGACGTTGGAAGATTTTGGCGTGATTTCCAAATTGCGTGCGATTGAAGATTAATAAAATTGGGCTAGTTTATGCCAGCATCACTCACATCGGTTTCAGGGAAAAGTTCTAGTAGAATTGAGACGGTGAATTTTGATTTGGAATCGCGAGTCAATGCGGCGATTCATGCGTCTCAAAATCATCTGCTTTCTTTACAACATCCTGATGGTTATTGGGTGGGAGAGTTAACCGTCGACACCACTTTGATTTCGGATCTGGTGCTTTTTATGCATTGGCGGGGTAAGGTGGATTTTGCGAAGCAAGCGAAATGCGTGAAGCATTTGTTAGATCGTCAGTTGCCAGATGGTGGTTGGAATATTTATGTGAATGGCCCCAGTGAGGTTAATGCCAGTGTTAAAGCTTACTTTGCTTTAAAATTAGCCGGTTTATCGCCTCAAGAGCCTGCGATGAAAAAAGCGCATGCCAATATTTTGCGTTTGGGAGGAATTCCTAAAATGAACACTTACGCGAAATTAAATTTAGCGTTGGTGGGACAATTTTCTTGGAAATATCTTCCGATTATTCCTGTTGAGATTATTTTGCTTCCCAAATGGTTATATTTTAATATTTACGAAATGTCTTCTTGGAGTCGGGCTATGCTTTGTCCGCTCGCTATTATTAACCATTTTCGACCCACACGTCCACTTCCGCCGGAAAAACAGTTGCATGAACTCTTTCCTTACGGAACGGAGCATAACGATTTTTCGTTAAAGTATGATTCAAAGTTTTTTACTTGGCGCAATTTTTTCCTGCGTTGGAACGATTTTTTAAATTTTGTGGATGGTTTGCCTTATAAACCTTTTCGTTCTGTAGCATTGAAGAAAGCTGAACAATGGTTGTTGGCGCGAATTAGTGAAGGCAGCGATGGGTTGGGGGCGATTTATCCTGGTATTTTTAATGCCATTGTTGCTTTGGAATGTCTCGGTTACTCCGATGAACACCCCATCATGCAAAAGCAGTTAAAACATTTTGAAGAATTGGAAGTTGACGATATTGTAAATAACGATTTTCGTGTGCAGCCCTGCTTATCTCCTGTATGGGACACCGCTATTACTTCAGTGGCATTGGCTGAATCGGAAGTGCCCGCTGATCATCCTGCACTGCAAAAAGCGGCCGATTGGTTGTTGAGCAAAGAAGTGCATTTTCGAGGTGATTGGCAATACAAAAATCCTTACCCTGTTGCTTCGGGATGGGCATTTGAGTTTAATAATGAATATTATCCCGATGTGGATGATACTTTGAAAGTGCTTTTGGCGCTTCGCTTAGTACAAACTTCGAACGAATCTAGTAAACAAGAAGTCATAGAGCGGGCTTTAGGTTGGGTATTAAGTTTTCAATGTAAAGATGGGGGTTGGGCAGCTTTTGACAAGGATGTGACGAAACATTGGCTGGAAGATGTGCCTTTTGCGGATCATAATGCTATTTTGGATCCTACTTGTAGCGATATCACAGCGCGCTGTTTGGAGTTGCTCGGCAAGTTGGGTTATCGCAATAACACGCGTTTTATTAAACGCGCTCTTGCCATGCTTCAAAAGACTCAGGAATCGGACGGTTCCTGGTTTGGTCGCTGGGGCGTGAATTATATTTATGGAACGTGGCAAGTGTTGCGAGGGGTAAGTGCTTTAAACGAAAATATGAATGAAGATTGGATTGTGCGTGGCCGCGACTGGTTAGAATCGTGTCAAAATTACGATGGAGGTTGGGGCGAAACGTGCGCGTCTTATGATGATTCCGCTTTAAAAGGAAAAGGTCCCAGCACAGCTTCTCAAACAGCTTGGGCGCTAATGGGTATCATTGCTTGCGGCGATCCTCATCGAATTAGCATTCAAAAAGGGGTGGATTATTTATTGCGCACACAAAATTCCAATGGGAGCTGGACAGAAGAAGAGACCACGGGAACGGGTTTTCCTAAGGTGTTTTATTTGCGTTATGATATGTATCGCAATAACTGGCCTTTACTTGCTTTAGCGGAGTATAAGAAGTTGCGTGCCCAATTTCCTGCATAAATGGCGACACCTGTCTCTTTAGCTGTTTTTTTTGCTGTGCCTCATGAAGCTGCGTTATTGAAAAAAAAACTGAAATTTCGATGGCAAAAAAAAGGCGTTGGCTTGTTTTTTGCTGAAACTCGGGTGAGGGATAAAACCATTCTTTTCGCTTGTTTAGGAATGGGCAAAGAAGCAGTGAAGAAAAATTTAACATTTCTTTTAGATTATTTTACTTTTTCTCAAGCGATTTTAGCGGGTTACGCTGGAGCGCTCGATCCCAAACTCGAAAAAGGAGATATTGTCATTTCTGATAAGCGATACTTGGATTTATTGCCTGATTTAAAATTAGGAAAAATTATTTCTGTTGATACAGTAGCAGCTACTGCCGAAGAAAAATATGCGCTATTTCAAAAAACTGGCGCTTCTGTTTGCGATATGGAGTATGAAGCAGCTTTGGTGATTTGTCAGAAACACAACCTTACTTTGTATTCGATTCGAGCTGTGAGCGACACGGCTCACGAGAATTTACCTTCAGGCGCGCTAGCAAGCGCTTTTGATTTAAAAAGGCAACGATCAACTCCTTTAAAGATTTTTTGCTATGGGATAAGACATCCTCGGAATATGATTTCTTTTTTTAAATTTGTTCATGGACTGGCAAAATCTCAAAGAGCTTTAACACAAATCTTGATTCAAATATTAAAAAATCAATCTTAGTTTTGGATAATCATTGAAGCCACTCTTTTTCCGCTCCAAATGGCGCCCTCAATAGTTGCTGGCAAACCCGTGTTAGTCCAATCACCTGCTAAGTAAAAATTTTTCCACTGTGTTTGGCAATCAGGGCGATAGGGTAATGTTTCAGGTCGCGTTTGAAACGTGGCATCGCGAGCGCGATAGATAAAATGGTGTAAGAGTTTAGCTGTCTTACTTTTTGGCAAAAAGCGATAACATTCTTGTAGTGCTAGTTGTAATAATTCTTCTTGAGAGGTTTTTTCAAACTCGTAAGCGGCGCTAATCACTAAGGCAACACTGGGATAAGCTGTTTTTTCCAGGTCAGAAATTTTGGTTTTGTTAAAGAGCCAGTGGATGGGTGAATCGAGAAATCCGAGAAAAGGCTCTTCGCAAATTTCTTGATCGAACCAGAGATGGATTCCGATAATAGGGGAGCCGTGCAAGTGGGAAATTTGTTGTGCAAGCGAACTGTTTTCGGGTAGTAGTTTTCGGATTGCGTGCCAAGGCATGGCAGAAATAATGGTATCAGCTTCTAAAATAGTGCCATTTTGGAGTTCTACTTTTGCTGCTAAAGCATTTTCAAAATGAATTTTTTGAATGGCTTGACCGCAAAGAATTTTACCGCCTGCTGCTTGAATGATATTAGCAGCAGGCTGAACGAGTAATTGGCTAAGCCCTACTCGACTAAAAAGAATAGTGGAATCTTCTCTGGAACCAAGAAAGGCACGACGGATAACTTCGCCAAACAGAGAGGCTGATGCGGTAGAGATGGTTTCGTTGAGCGCAGCAATACAAAAGGGTTCCCAAAGACTGCGAATGGTATTGGGTGTCTGTCCACACGCTTGCAACCATTCTTCAGCGGTGGAGGAGCGCCATTTTTCTCCTTTCGAATCGAGTTTGGCAGAAATGCCAACTTCCATAGCGCGAAATTTTTCAGAAAGAGAAAGTTCCTGAAAACCGAAAATAGCGCTTGCGAGATGAAAAGGGGCGGGCAAAGCAGCAGCTTGTAATCGAGTGATATGTTTGGCTTCGCTGACATAAGGCACATTGAGTTTGGTTTCAGGTCGTAGAAGATGTTGCGAGCCGATACGATTAAGAAGTTCTAAAGTCGCGTGATAGCAACCCATTAATATGTGTTGTCCGTTATCAATGTTGTCACCCGTTTTGGGATCGCGAAAAGAATGGGAGCGTCCTCCTAATGTTTGACGAGCTTCGACAAGGGTGATTTCGTGGCCGCTACGGGTAAGATGCACGGCCGTACTTAAACCTGCGACACCACCGCCAAGAATTAAGATTTTTTTTGTTGGAACGAGGGTATATTTTTTATTTTTTACCTTTTTTCTTTCCTGACGAATGGCGCGTTGCATGAGCCAGGCTTTTTTCATTTTTGAAAAAGCAATAGGTTTGTGCCAAATATCGTAATCTTGATTGCGCGCTTTTTGAAGCATTTCAAAATAAATGCTGCACATGATTTGGGCGGCCAGCATTTTGGGTTTGTCTTCAGGTGGAAGGGCTCGTTCGGCGGCAGCGTAGAGATGGTAGGCGCGTTCGCCCATCAAACGGAAAAGATTTAGAGCGCGCTCATTAATGTGAGTTTTTTTTAATTCTTCGCGAGAATAGTTTGCGCGTTGAAAATCTTCTTCTGGTAGATAAATGCGCTGATTGGTCAGATCGGTTTTTACATCGCGAAGAATGTTTGTGGTTTGAAATGCGAGACCTAAAAGTTCTGCGTAATGTTTTGTTTGAGGATTGGTGTAGCCGAAAATTTCGATGCTAACCAATCCCACGCAGGAAGCGACGCGATAACAGTATTGGCGAAGTTGTTCCCAGCTTTCATAAACTACTGGTTCGAGATCCATTGCGACGCCGTTTATAATTTCTTGCAGATAAATTTCGGGAATAGAATAGTGTTGAATGACTTGGGCGAGTTCGCGCGCTAGAGGTAAAGTTAAACTGTTTTGATTTTGATAACAGAGCTCAATTTCTTTTCGCCATTGATCCAATTGTTTTTGTTTTTCGGTAAGAGATAGAGTGGTGGAATCCGCGATATCGTCTACTACGCGGCAAAAAGCGTAAAAGATCGACATGGCATTTCTTTTTTCAGCGCTAAGAAAAGAAAAAGAAAGCGCCAGATTGGAACCGCTTTTTTTTGTTATGCTAGTTGCGCTGGAAGTGCTCACGGAGATTTAAAAATTTAAAGTTTAAAGCAGGCTTTGGGTAAGAGTCGCAGAATGTCCCATTTTGAAAGTGTGGGACGTTGATGGAGTGTGTAATAATTAATTTTTTCTATTTTTCGTAAAATCTCGGTTCCGCCTAGCCAGGTGAGTCGAATTTCGAATCTTAGCCCGCGAGTGAGATATTCCGGTAAACGTTTGCCTTCGTTAAAAATTTGCCAGGTGCGATCGACTTGGAATTTCAACAAGTTCCGAAATTGAGGAGTGTCGGCATTATTTTTTAACTGCGTTTCATCGATTTGAAAAGTGTCCATATCATTTTTCGGAAGGTAAATGCGATCTTTCAAAAGATCAACGCTCACGTCTTGCCAGAAATTGGCAAGTTGCAAGCCAGTGCAAATTTTATCGCTCAGTTGATGAAGTGTTTCGTCGCGATAATTAAAAACATGAAGAACCAAACGTCCGACTGGATTGGCGCTACGACGACAGTAGTCTAAAACCTCATCAAAGTTAGTATAACGAGTTTTGACTATGTCTTGTTTGAAAGCAGAAATAAGATCGCGAAATAGTTGAATGGGAAGCTGACATTTTTCAATGGCTTCGCGCAATGCGATAAAAATCGATTCTTGATTTTTGCCTTCTAGAGCTAGATCTAAATGATTTTCCCAACGTTCTAGAAGTTCAATTCTTTCGGGAACAGTAAGGGTTTGAACGGTTTCATCGGCAAAGTCATCCGCGGTGCGAGCAAAAGCGTAGACCGCGTGAATATATTTACGTTGAGGTTGAGGCAAAAGCCGCGAGCCTACAGGAAAATTTTCGTAATGGTCTTGCGCCTGGCGAGAGCATTGGAGGTAGGCTTCTTCGAGAGTCATGGATTTAGTGAGTTGAAATTTCCTGGTGAGTTAAGCCATTTCTAACTAAAGCGTGAGGTTGCAAAAGCCAAACATTTTGTTGTTTGTAAACTCGATCTCCCGCGCTTTGATGTTCCAGGCCTTCGATTTCATTTCCTTTTTTAATTCCTATAAAATAGATGTCGTAATCGGTTTGGTCAGGGTGAGAATAAATTTCGGCGGTGACATCGTTGTTTGTGTCGATTTCCAAATCAATTCGGGAATAGTCATTGTCTTTTTGATAAAGAAATTGTCTTTTCCCACTGGTATTAAGTTGGGTGGTGGTTTGACAGGCGGATAAAAGACAGACGGCCAAGAAAAAGATGCTAAAATGTTTCATAAAGGCTTTTTAACTGAACTTAGAAAAGTGAAAATAATTTTATTTCTTCTTTTTCATCTTTTTTTATTGTGGCGAAATGAACCAGTCGGAAAATGAGACGCCTACAAGGTTAGGTTACCGAATGCCTGCGGAATGGGAACCGCATGAGGCTACGTGGTTGAGTTGGCCGCGTCGTGATGGGATTTCGTTCCCAGGACGATTTGATTCCATTCCTTCCTATTGGGTGCGAATGGCGGAACTTTTGTCTGAGGGGGAGTTGGTCAGGATTAACGTGTTTGACGAGGCGCATGAAGCGGAGGTTAAAGAACATTTGGTGAAAGGGGGATTAGAAAAAAAATTAAATCAACGGATTTTTTTACATCGTTTTCCGGCGTATGAACCGTGGTGTCGAGATCATGGTCCGATTTTTGTTGTGAAAGAAGAAGCTCCTGAATTGGCGATTGTGGATTGGGGTTATAATGCGTGGGGAGGTAAATATCCCCCTTATGATTGGGATGATGTGGTGCCGACGCACATCGCTAATTTTTTAAAAGTTCCTTGTTTCCAACCCAAAATGATTTTGGAAGGAGGCTCGATTGATGTGAATGGTTGCGGCTCACTTTTAACGACAACCTCTTGTTTGTTAAACCCGAATCGCAATCCGGATTTGAGTCAGGAAACTATTGAGAATTATTTGAAAGATTATTTAGGGGTAACGAACATTTTATGGCTTGGAGAGGGGATTATTGGGGATGACACCGATGGTCATGTGGATGATATCACGCGTTTTGTTTCGCCCACCACTATAGTTACTGGCATTACTGACGATCCGCAGGATCCTAATTTTGAGCCGCTCATGGAAAATTATCGTCGTTTATTGGAGATGAAAAATGAGGAAGGAAAGCCTTTCCATGTTTGTTCGCTGCCTATGCCGACTCCGCAGAGTTATGAGGGGCAGCCCTTACCAGCGAGCTATGCCAATTTTTATATTGGAAATAAAGTGGTGTTGGTGCCCATTTATGATTGTGATAATGATGGAGAGGTTTTGGTAACTTTGCGGGAATTATTTCCCAAACGAAAAGTGCATGGGATTGATTGTCGGGATTTGATTTGGGGATTGGGCGCGTTTCATTGTGTTACGCAACAACAGCCTGCCATTAAAAAAGTGAAGCAATAGAAAAAGCCCGCGTCTAATGATAATATGAAAAAATCCCTAGTTTCCCAATGGAGTATGGTCACGGCGATGGTTGCCGGTTTAGTAGTTGTTTGTAATCATTCTGTTCAAGCGGAAGAGCTTTCACCTGAACAAGGAAGCCAAAAAATGATTAAGCGTTTTGACACCAATCATGACGGAAAATTGGATTCCAAAGAGCTGGAAGTGATGAAGGCTAAGATGGCTGAGATGCGAAAAGAGCATCAAGAAAGAATGCTGGAAAAATTTGATAAAAATAAAGATGGACAGTTGGATGACCAAGAAAGAGCTGAGATGCAAAAAGCTAGGCAAGCCTGGCAGGAGCAGCGCGCGGAAAATAGAGAAAAAGTTTTTGAAAAATTAGATTTAAATAAAGATGGAAAGTTGGACGAAACCGAATTGAAAAAGGCTCAGGAAAAACGATTGGATAAAGCAATGTCTTTAGACACGAACAAAGATGGGAAAATAGATAAAAAAGAGTGGGAAGCTCGGAAGCCGCAGAAAGAATAAATTGACCTACAGATTAGCACGGCTTTGTGTGAAGTCTTATTAATAAATGATCCATGTGAATTGGTAAAATTTATGAATAGATAGCTATTTTGCCAATTCCTTATTCATCTTTTTTAGTAATTTCTAGACGAAGGGTATTGGTGGCGATACCGGCACGATTTTCTACGATGAGTTTGATAGGAAAAGTGCCAACAGGGATGCGACGTTTGGTTTCGCGATAGTAAAAATCGATTTCACCGCGGTTTTTGTTGAATTCGGGCCAATCCTCAGGCCAAGCGATATCACTATTGGTAGCGTTGCCAGATTTTCCTACTGGGAAAACGACGCTAAAATTGGTAGGAGCGGGCACGGCGGTGATGCGATAGCGTCCATCAATTTTGTGGATGGCATGGTAAGGATCCCATTTGATTTCGATGGATTTAAAGAGGCGACTGGTGATTCTGGGTTTAGGGTAGCGACGTTTTATGGTGAGGGTGTAAATTTGTGAATTGGTGGCATTGAGTTGGGCATTGGTGGGATTGATTTGTATGGCAGTGATGGTAATGGAGAGGTTGGTGGTTTTATGAAGGGGAGTGCCTGAGATAATGCCTTCAGTTGTATTAAGGTTTAAGTTGGTGGGTAAGTCGGTTGCGCTGAATTGGGTGGGAACGTTGGTGGGAGAATATTGGATTTGAAAGGATAGAGATTGTTTCACGCGCCCCCGAATTTCGTAGGGAGGGTCTAAGGTTAAAGCATGGCTATGCAGGGCGATTAGGAATATCGTACTTGCTAAATTGCCCCAGATTAATTGTTTCATGATCTTAATAGTTAAGTTAAACAAGATTTTTAAAAATGGAAGGCTCTTTCTGAGATGCGGGATAGGTGGTTTTTATGAGCTGGTATTAAAATTGAGCCTTAAAATAGGTTTTTTAGGTGAGCGGGGTGGCATACGCCATTTGGCGTATTGAGGGAGTGGGAAAATCGTGGAATACTGTCCTAGCAATGAAAAAGTTAGGTTCAATTCAATTAAAGGTTCAGACGAGGACTACGGGAGATTGGAATCGTCTGTTTCTCAGAATGACCAACTTAGGCTGCAGGTACGGGAGAGCCTGCGGTATTTGGTGGGGGGGATGGCCAAGCATCTCCCCCCACTTTGGGTAAGGAATTCGCTTTCAAGGCGAAGAATGAAACGCAAAGCCGGGATTAAAATCCCGGCTTTTCTGTTTTTATGGGTGATGAAAAGCTGATTGCTTTCATAATTTCTAATTTATAATTCTTAATTTATTATATAGTGAAATGCCTTGACCATTTTGTGCTTCGAGGTAAGGATGAGAAGATATTATGTTAAGAAAGTTGCTTGGATTTTTTTCCAGCGATATTGGTATTGATTTAGGAACAGCCAATACGCTGGTTTTTGTTAAGGATCGCGGTGTTGTGTTGCGAGAACCTTCGGTTGTGGCCGTGCAATCTGGCACGCGCAAGGTAGTAGCAGTGGGCGATGAAGCGAAGCGCATGTTGGGCAGAACGCCTGGAAATATTACTGCGGTGCGGCCTTTGAAAGATGGGGTGATTGCGGATTTTGATATTACGGAAGCGATGTTGCGTCATTTTATTAAGAAGGTGCATCATGGTAGTAAGTTGGTGAGTCCGATGGTTGTGATTGCAATTCCTTCAGGCATTACGGAAGTTGAAAAGCGTGCGGTTCGCGAGTCGGCTTTGCATGCGGGTGCGCGGGAGGTTTATTTGATTGAGGAGCCGATGGCGGCGGCGTTGGGTGTGGGATTGCCGGTGCAAGAAGCGGCGGGAAATATGATTGTGGATATTGGTGGTGGGACGACGGAAATTGCGATTATTTCTTTAGGTGGCATTGTTTATTGTCGCAGTGTACGAGTGGCAGGCGATGAGTTGGATGAGAGTATTAGCATTTATTTAAAGCGTGCGTATAATTTAATGATTGGTGAAAGAACTGCGGAAGATATTAAAATAAAAATCGGTTCGGTGCATGTGATGGATAAAGAGATGACGATGGAAGTGAAGGGACGCGATTTGGTGGCGGGTTTGCCGAAGACGTTGACGATCACTTCTCAAGAAGTGCGGGAGGCATTGTTGGGGCCGGTGCAAACGATTTTAGAAGCGATTCGTATTACGTTGGAACGTTGTCCTCCAGAGTTATCGGCAGATTTGATTGATCGTGGTATTGTTTTGGCGGGTGGCGGTGCGCTGTTGCGAGGTATGGATCGTTTGATTTCTGAAGAGACAGCATTGCCTGTGTATGTAGCGGAGGATCCCTTGAGTGCGGTGGTGGAAGGCACAGGTAAAGTGTTGCAAGAATTTAAATTTTTAAAGAAAGTGGCTTCTTACGAAGGGAAAGCCAGTTAATAAAGCGGTGAGGCGAAAGAATAAAAAATATATTTTTACTCTAAAATTGGCTGAATGGCTGCGGAAGACAGCGCGTTTTTAATAGGAAGGCGTTGTGCGATCATGAAAAAAGTTTATTGGTTAATTTTGATCATTATCCTTTCCCTTATTAGTGCTCTTTTTTTGATTCCTAAAGATGTGGCACAGGATTGGAAGTTGAAAGTTTTGGAGATAACATCTCCTTTTTTTAAGGGTATTGCGAGAGTGAAGTGGCAGGTGACGGTATTAGGCAATGATTTGAAGTCGATTAATCAAATAAAAAAAGAAAATTTAGAGTTGTTAGCGATTAATGCGCAGTTGCGTGCGGAGAACGAGACGTTTCGCAATTTGGAAAAAGAAAATCAGGAATTAAAAAAGGCATTGCGATTTCAGCAAACCAGTTCTTTTCAATTGTTAATTGCCCGAGTGATTGCGCGAGAACCTTCGACGTGGTGGCAATATATTACTATTGATCGTGGGGAGGAAGATGGTTTGGAGGTGGATCAAGCAGTGGTTTCTCCACAAGGATTAATTGGAAAAGTGTCGGCGGTGACGCCGGGAACGGCTAAGGTGGTTTTATTGGGTGATGAAAATTGTCGTGTTTCAGCGACGTTGGAAGGCAGTAATGAGCAAGGGATTGTAGTGGGTCAGTTAACGGAGGTAGGAGGTGTGCAATGTCGGATGACATTTATTTCTCGAACTGCTGCGATTGATATTGGTCAGAAAGTTTATACTTCGGGGTTGGGTGGAGTTTTTCCGCAGGGATTGTTAGTGGGTGAGGTCGCGGAATTGGTTTCGGCCAATGAGAGCGGTGGTTTTGGATTGTACCGTGAAGTGTTAATTATGCCTTCGGCTGAATTATCAAATTTAGGCGATGTTTTTGTGGTCATTCGAAAAAAATAGATTATGGCACTGACGCTTTTAAGTTTGGTAGGTGTGATTGTTTTGGCGATCCAGAAATGTTTTCAGGCGCCAGCTTGGATGCAAGGCGCTAATTGGGTTTTTGTTCCCTTGTTAGTGATCTATGGGACATTATTTTTATTGCCTTACCAAGCTTGGATTTTGGCGTTGGTGTTGGGAGTGTTAACAGATTTTCTATCCGAAGCGCGATTGGGCAGCAATGCGGTGTGTTTATTGATTTTATCGGGGTTGCTGCAGACTCAATATTTGGAGCGTTGGCGTAAAAAAATTTATGCGCAAATTTTTTTGGCTTTAGTGGGGACGATGTTTTTTTTAATTGTGGATTATCTTTCGTTTTCATTGCAGCGCGGCCATTTTTTTTATAGTGACGGTATTTTATTTAAGATGACGGTGGCTTCTTTGTTGAATGCTTTTATGGCGCCGTTTGTTTTTAGTGGGTTAAATTGGGGCTTGAAAAGGTTGGGCGCGCAACTGCCTTCTGATTCTATCTATGAGGAGGAAGGGGTATGATTTTAGATGCAGTAGGGCGTCATTCGGCACGAGTGAAGGTTTTGGGATTGATGATTTTGCTTGGTTTGGGGATTTTGGTACTGAAGCTTTATCAGTTGCAAGTGGGAGAAGGGCAAGCTTCTGTAGAGCGAGCGCGGCAGCAAAGTGTGCGCACGATTTTGCTTTCTCCGGCGCGTGGGCTTGTGGCAGATCGATGGGGGGTTCCTTTAGCGGAGTTGCGTCCCAGCGTGGATATTGATTTGTACTTGCTTGAGATTAAAAGTTATTATCGAAAAAAATATCGTCATTTGCCTTATATCAAAGTGCAAGTGCGTCGCGGAGGAGTCACTAAGGCAGAGGATGAAGTGGATATTGTCAAGGTGGTTGAAGATAGTATTGCTCCATTGCGAGCGATTTTGGGGGACAAGTTGAATTATGATCCTGAGGCGCTGCGTTTGCATCAACGTATTCGGGAGAATGTGCCTTTTCAGTTGAAGAGCGATTTGTCATTTGGAGAGTTATCAAAAATTGTGGAACGCAATCCGGTTGTACCTGGGGTTAATATTGCGCCGCGTCCGGTGCGCCGTTACGCGTATGGAGCAACGGGATGCCATTTGTTGGGTTATGTGGGGAAACCTCAAGAGGCTAAGCTTTTGGTTCGTGAAGGTAGAAAAATGGAGGTGGAAACGATTGGGAAAGCAGGTGTGGAATTTGCTTTGGATGATTATTTGCAAGGCGATCCGGGTTATCGAAATATTGAGGTGGATAGCTTGGGAAGTGTGCAACGCATTTTGGATCAGCAGCAGCCGACTTTGGGAAGTACAGTGTATTTGACGATTGATTTGCGTGTGCAACAAATTGTGGAGAAGGCGATGGCAGGTGTGGGGCGTGGCGCGTGTGTGGTGATGGATGTGCATAATGGTGATATTTTAGCGATGGTGTCGGTGCCCAATTATGATCCCAATACGATTGTGACAAAGACGGGGTGGCAGGATGCGGCGTTAAATGAAGCGAAGCCTTTGATGAATCGGGCGTTGTCAGCTTATGCGCCAGGGTCCATTTTTAAACCGATTGTGGCTTTGGCTGCGCTGAAATATGACACGGTAACGCCTTCTTTTACTACGACGTGTTATGGCGGGATGCAAGTGGGGGATCGTTATCGAAAATGTTGGAGTTTTGATAAGGGAGGCTGTGGAACTTTATCTATGTTAGGGGCGATTCGGCGTTCGTGTAATGTTTACTTTTATACGGTGGGGATTCGAACTGGAATTGAAAAAGTATATGATATTGCGGATCGATTGGGTTTAGGGAAAAAATCAGGCTTACCATTGCGGGGTGAGGATCCGGGAACGATCCCCTCATTGGATTGGATGAAGCGAACTTACCCGAAAGATCGATGGAGTAATGGGCACATGGCGAATATGGCAATTGGGCAAGGTTTTGTGCGTGTGTCTCCTTTGCAGATGGCGGGTGTGGTATCGGCCATTGCGAATGGAGGGACGGCTTATTATCCTCGCTTGATTGCTAAAGTAATGAATGCTGCGGGTGAGGTAGTGCGAGAAGATCCTATTCGAGTGAAGGGGCAGTTGGATATGCCTGCGGAAAAAATAGAAATTGTTCGGCAAGGTATGCGAGCTGTTGTGAATGAGGGAGGTGGAACGGGTTCGCGAGCGGCGGTAGAAAATTATGTGATTGCTGGAAAAACTGGCACGGCGCAATTTCCCACTCGCATTCATGGTCGTCAGGTCAAGGATCAGCGCACATGGTTTATGGCTTTTGGACCCTATGACGAGCCGCGTTATGCAATTTGTTTGATGGTAGAGGGAGGCGCTTCGGGGGGGGCAACGTGCGCGCCGATTGTGGGAGAGATTTATAAAGAAATTTTTGCTTTGGAAAGTTCCACCCAAGGTTATCAATTGACTTATTTAAAACCGTATCGTGGTCATTTTGAAGGTGTACAAGAAGTGACACCGGAACAAGATCAAAATCCTGCACCACCTCCGGAGTAATGTTATGAAGCGATTAACTTTACGCCAAAAATTGGAAAATTTAGATTGGGTATTGCTTTTTGTTGTTGTGTTATGCGCGGTGGCTGGGATTGCGTGTATTTATAGCGCGACGTGGATTAGCGAGAGACCGGAATTGCGCGTTGCCTATCAGCGTCAAGCGTTTTGGGCTGCGATCGGGTTGGTGGCGTGTTTCATTGTTTCGTTAATCGATTACCAATTATTTTTAAAGTGGGTATGGATATTTTTTGGTGGCGCCATTGCTGTGTTGCTTTTGGTTTTGTTAGTGGGTCGCGAAGTTCATGGTGCGAAAAGTTGGTTGGCAATTGGTTCCTTGAGCGTGCAACCGGCTGAGTTTACCAAGGTTTGTTTTATTATTTTTTTAGCATGGTTTTTAACTAAGCAAGGTAAGAATGTGCGATCTTTAAGTACTTTTTTAATTAGTTGTGCGGTGATGGGTGTGTTTATGATTCTCATTCTCAAACAGCCCGATTTGGGTTCTGCTGCAGTTTTTATTCCGATCGCTTTTGCCATGATGTTTGTAGGAGGGGTGGCAAAGCGATGGCTGGCATTGGGAGGAGTGCTGGGAGTAGTCGGTGCAGTTTTAGCTTTTTTCTTTAAATTGAAGCCTTATCAAAAAGCGCGTCTTGCCACTTTTTTAAATCCAAGTTTGGATGTGAGTGGAGCGGGTTATCATTTGAATCAAAGTAAGATTGCGATTGGTTCAGGTGGATTGAGCGGAAAAGGATTTATGGAAGGGACACAGAATATGTTAGGATTTTTACCTCGCGATGTGTCGTTTAGCGATTTTATTTTTTCTGTGATTGGAGAGGAGTTTGGATTTATTGGCGGGGTGGCTTTGATTTTAGCGTTTACTTTTATTTTGTTCAGTGCGTTACGCATTTCTATGCGATCTCGGGATTTGGAAGGATCGCTTGTCGCGACGGGGGTGGTTATGTTATTTTTTGCACATATTTTTGAGAATATTGGTATGACCATTGGCGTAACACCGATTACGGGAATTCCGCTGCCATTTATTAGTTATGGCGGTTCTTTTGTGTTGAGTTGTTTTATTGCGATTGGTTTATTGCAAAGTGTGCATATTCATCGAAGAGTTTATTAAAGGATAAGAATTATGATTTTGGAAAAGATTAAGGGAGTTTTGGGATTAGCACCCAAAAAACCTATTGTGGAAATGCTGATTAGCGTGGAAAAAATTGAAAAACGCGTGGCGCTTTTGGAAAATGGGCGTTTGGAAGAGTTTCATATTGAGCGAAGGCGCGATATGACTTTGCCCGGTAGCATTTTTAAAGGGCGCGTGAAAAATATTGAACCAGGTTTGAAGGCGATGTTTGTTGATATTGGCGCTGAAAAAAATGCTTTTTTGCATTATTGGGATGCGATGCCTGCAGCTTTGGACGAAGTGGAAACGGTGGATCGCGGGCGAAAAAAAAGTGCGCGTAAACGAATTCAAGTTTCTGATATTCCCAAACTTTATCCTGAGGGTTCTGACGTCATTGTTCAGGTGACGAAGGGGCCAATAGGAACGAAGGGAGCTCGGCTGACTACGAATATTAGTATTCCTGGAAGGTTTTTGGTGTTAACGCCTTTTTCCGATCAGTTTGGAATCTCTCGAAAGATTGAAGCGCCGCAAGAACGTGCGCGCTTAAGAAAAATTTTGTCTCAACTGGAAGTGCCGGATGGTATTGGCGTAATTATTCGCACAGTGGGTGAGGGTCAGAAAGCTCGATTTTTTGTGCGCGATTTGGCGATTTTGTTGGAAAAATGGCGCGAAATTGAAATCGGGTTAGAGAAAAAATCGGCTCCGGTAGTTTTATTGCAGGAGTCGGATGTGGTAGAGCGAGCGGTGCGCGATTTTTTAACGGATGATGTGGATAGAATTATTGTGGATCAGGAGGAGGCTTACGAAAGGGTGCGTAAGACAGTGGAACAGATTTCGCGTCGTTCACTTAAGAAGGTGAAGTTGTATCAAGAAATGGTTCCTCTTTTTGAAAAGTTTGGCATTGAGCGGCAATTGGAAAATTCTTTTCAAAGAAAAGTGATGTTGAAGAGTGGCGCTTCGATTGTGGTTGATGAAACGGAAGCTTTAGTGGCGATTGATGTGAATACGGGTCGAACCAAGGTAGACGGCGCTAAAGAAAATACTATTTTAGCAACGAATTTAGAGGCAGCAGATGAAATTGCTCGCCAAATTCGGTTGCGCAATATGGGTGGGTTATTGATTTTGGATTTTATTGATATGAAATCGCGTCGCGATCAGCAGGCGGTTTATCAGCGTTTGCGACAAGCTTTATCGCGTGATAAGGCTAAGACGCATGTGTTGCCGATTTCGCCTTTGGGTTTAATTGAGATGACGCGACAACGCACGGAAGAGAGTGTGGCGCAGTCGCATTATCAGGATTGTCCACAGTGTGGGGGACGTGGCGTGATTAAAACGGCAGAAACGATGAGTGTAGAGGTGCAACGTGGTATTTCGCGTATTATGCGGCAGCATCCTGATGTTCATGAGTTACGTGTTTTTGTGAATCCGGTTTTATTAGATCGCTTGCGCAAAGAGGACGAAGAAGCATTAGTGGAGTTGGAGCGACGGTATGGGGGAAGATTGGCATTTCGTGCGGATCCTAAGTTGCATGCGGAAGAGTTTGTTGTTGTTAATGCTTTGACTGAAGAGGAGTTGAAGTAAATTGTGTTGGGTTGATATTTTGGATTCACAAGCAAAGGGTTTTCGGTCAATCTACCAAATCTTTCTTGGATTTTCGGGCCGTGGCGTAGCTTGGTAGCGCGCTTCCTTGGGGTGGAAGAGGTCCCGGGTTCAAATCCCGGCGGCCCGATTTAAATTATTAGGGGTTGATAGGGCTGTTTTTAAGACTTGGAAATCGAAGAAAATAGTTTTAGCTTTAGTGTATTGTTTTGAATTCGCCAAATCCCCAACAACAAAAATTGTGGTATTACGCTCTGAGTGGGCTCAGCATTGCGGTTTTGGGTTTGTTGATTTATGGGTTGGGTTATCTTTTTGTTAAGACAGCGCTTTTTTTAAAATCGATTTTACTCCCGCTAGCGATTGCGGCTGTGGTGGCTTATTTAATGGAGCCAGTGGTTTGTCAGATGGGAAAATGGAAAATTAAACGACCGTGGGCAGTTTTGATTTTGTTTGGGGTAGTTATTTTAGTGCTGGTTGGGTTGGGATTATGGGTGGTGCCGTTAATCATTAATGAGATTAATAGTTTGATCGAAAATTTTGATACTTATTGGGATAAGTTGGTGGAGACGGTAACAGGTTGGGGACAGCAGATAGGTGCACAGTTTCAAATGCATCCTCAGTGGGCAGATCAAATTAAAAAATGGGGATCGACTTATGGTGTGCAGAGTGTTTCTACGATGGGGAAATGGTTGTTAAAAGGAGCGCAGCAAATTTCTACAGTGGTTGCGATGTCGATTGGTTTGACGATGGTGCCGCTTTTTGTTTTTTATTTTTTACAGGAAAGGCCAAAAATTGAAGCGAATTGGAAGCGTTATGTGCCATTGCGCCGAACTTGGTTTAAGGAAGAGGTCACGCATGTTTTGGAAAAAATTAATGAATATCTCATTGTTTTTTTTCGAGGCCAGGTTGTGGTGGCAGCTTGTATTGGGTTGTTGAATAGTGTGGGTCTTGTTTTGATTGGGTTAGATTTTGGTTTGCTTATTGGAATTGTCAGTGGTGTGTTGAGCATTATTCCTTATTTGGGAATTATTTTAAGCATTACGCCGGCTTTGACGATTGCTTATTTGCAGTCGCAGGGGTTTTTGTTGCCAGGGTTGGTCGTGGTGGTGTTTGTGGTGACGCAAATGATCGAAGGATTTTTTATTACTCCCAAGATTATGGGAGATCGTGTGGGGTTGCATCCGTTGACAGTTATTATTGCGATTTTGTTTTGGAGCCAGGTTTTAGGAGGTATTTTGGGCGCTTTACTAGCGATTCCGTTGACGGCAACGGTGCGTGTTTTGTTTGTTCGTTATATTTTAAATCCTGATCGAGTGGAGGTAAAAGCATGAAATGGTTTAACGGTTTTATCATGAGTTTTTGTCTTTTAGCGCTTGCCGCTTGTGTGAATACTCATATGGGAGGGGGTAAGACGGAAGGACGTTTGAATGCATCTTGGTATGGCGAACAATTTCATGGGCGACAAACGGCATCGGGCGAGGTTTATAATATGTATGATAAAACGGCTGCGCATCGTTCTTTACCGTTTGGAACTTTGCTACGGGTAAGAAATTTGGCTAATCAAAGGGTGACAACGGTAAAGGTGAATGATCGCGGTCCTTTTGTTCGAGGGCGAGATTTGGATCTTTCTTATGCGGCGGCCAAGGATTTGGATATGATATCGCAAGGGGTAGCGGAGGTTTATGTTGAAAATTTAGGTCGTGCAGGAGGTTATCAAAAAACGGTGCAGGTGGCAGCGCCCGTGGCGCAAGCCGAATCGATTCCGCGAGCGGAGCCGGTGGGGCAGGCGTTGCCTGTTACGATTCAGGTGGGTTCTTTTCGAGAAAAGGAAAATGCGGAACATGTCAGAGAAGGGTTGGCTTTGAATTATTCGTCTGTTTTTATCGAAGAGGCAAAGGATCAAGGGGTCTATCGGGTCCGAGTGGGACATTTTGCGAGTCGTGAAGAGGCGGATCCTACGGCGCAACAATTGGCTCAAGAGGGTTATTCGGCTTGGATCGTTGCGGATTAAGCAAATGCGTTTTAAAGAATAAATTTTTATTTATTTTTCTTGGTTTCGAAATTGGGAACGATACGTCCAGTAAAGGCCACTTCCCATAGCTCCGATTAAATAAGCGAAGATATCTTTAGTGTCGGCAGTTCCTTTTTTCCAGAATAGGGGAAAAAGCCATTCCATCAAAAATGACCAGAGCAGCGTGTGATAGAAAATTTCTTGCCACGTAGGAAAAGCCTTTTCCGGTCGCAAATGAAAGCGCGCATGAATCCATAACACAAGTGGTAAAACGCAGGGGATGAATAAGAGATCATTAAAATAGTTTTTAAAAAAGGGAGCAACCCAATGACTGGGCTTAATTAAAAATCGATTAATTCCATACAAGGAGCTGCTGTATAGACAAAGTGGGTCCCGATAATAGTGGAAGCGAGATGCTTTGTTATTTTTAACAAAGCGCATACACCGACATTGCAGTAGCAATCGCAATCAATAATTTGGCTATTACCATCATTTCTTTACTATAAAATAAATTTTTAAAAAAACCTAACGTTATCTTTAAAAAATGAAAAAGGCGAGGGTCGGAATCGAACCGACGCATAAGGCTTTTGCAGAGCCCTGCCTTACCACTTGGCTACCCCGCCGCTTAATATTTCAAATTTGTCCCGCCTTGGCGGGATTAGATTTCAAACTGTAGATCTCAAATTTGAAATTTCAAATCTCAAATTTTTACAAGCCACTGCCCGCTTTTAATTTTTCCGCTTTGCGAAATGGGCCGCTACCATCTTTTTCTGTGATGATGTCGCGATAAGTGTGTCCCGATGGAATCATGGGCAACACATGTTCGGTGTAAGGTACGATGACATCAAGAACGTAAGGTTCCCGACTTTCGAGCATGCGTTTCAATGCACCATCCAGGTCTTTTTTATGCGTGACTCGTTCACAAGGAACACCGAAACTTTCGCACATTTTCACGTAATCCGGGTAGATTCGTTTCGGATCGCGTGGATCACCCAAGAAAGTGTGGCCCCGATTGCTTTGATAAAAACGATCTTCCCATTGCACCACCATGCCGAGATGTTGATTGTTTAAAATCAAAGCTTTCGCTGCGATGCGTTCGATATGGGCGGTGGCCAATTCTTGAATGTTCATGACAAAACTGCCGTCGCCATCGATGTCGACGACTTCTTTGTCAGGTCGTGCAAGTTTAGCACCGATAGCCGCAGGATAACCAAAGCCCATAGCGCCCAAGCCGGCTGAGGTGATAAAACTGCGAGGTTCGTTGTAATCGTAATATTGGGCTGCCCACATCTGGTGCTGGCCTACACCTGTGGTAATGATAGCGTCGCCTTTAGCCATTTCATAAAGTCGACGAATCGCATATTGCGGTTGAACCGTGTCAGGCGTGTCATTGAAATGGAAAGGATAATTGCGTCGCCATTCCGCAATTTTTTCGCGCCATTTTTTAAATTGGTTTTTATCGATAGGATTTTTATCCAATAAACGATTTAATAATCGCAATGCATCGCGAATATCGCATTGGATGGGTAGTTGCACGATTTTATTTTTGTTGATTTCAGAATTGTCGATGTCGATATGGACAATGGTGCCATGTTCGGCAAATTTTTCGACTTTGCCCGTCACGCGATCATCAAATCGCACGCCAAATGCCAACAAAAGATCGGCTTCGTTCACAGCGTTATTGGCATACACCGTGCCATGCATACCAAGCCATTTCATGGAAAGCGGATGTTTTTCCGGGAAAGCGCTAATGCCCATAATCGTGGTAGCAACGGGAATACCCGTTTTTTCAGCGAACTCTTTGAGTTCCTTGTGAGCGTTGGAAGAAATAATGCCACCACCAACGTAAAGTGTGGGGCGTTCTGATTTGCTAATTAAACCGATCACCTCATTCAGAGCTGTTAAGTCAGGTTCTTGAGGAGTTTGATAGCCACGCAGATTAATTTTATCAGGGAAAACGGGTTGCGTTTTACTTTGTTGAATATTTTTAGGAATATCAATCAGCACAGGGCCCGGACGACCGGATTGAGCAATATAAAAAGCTTCTTTCACAGTGCGCGGGATATCGTTAACATCCGTTACTAGATAACTGTGTTTCACGATAGGCACTGTTACGCCAAACACGTCAGTTTCCTGAAAAGCGCCTTTGCCAATCATAAAAGTGGGCACTTGTCCCGTGATAGCGACTAAGGGAATGCTATCAAGATAAGCATCGGCAATGCCTGTGACTAGATTCGTTGCACCCGGACCCGAAGTAGCCAAGCAAACACCTGCCTTACCCGTAGCGCGTGCGTAACCTTCCGCGCCAAAAACACCGCCTTGTTCATGGCGTGGGAGCACTGTGCGAATTTTGCGCGAACGCGTTAATGACTGGTGCATTTCCATACTGGCGCCCCCTGGATAAGCAAAGAGAGCCTCAACACCTTCGCGTTCCAAGCATTGCACTAAAAGGTCTGCGCCTTTAGTCGGTTCGCCGATGCGGGTTTTGGACGTAATTTTAGCTGAACGACTTTTCATAACGAAACGAACCCTAGCGATAATGAAGGGAGGTTACAAGCCATCATTAAAAACCCATTGACGATTTTGAGAAGGATGCTAGGTTGCCAAGCTTATTGACATGAAAACGTATAGTGCAAAAGTTTCGGAAATAACGCCTAAGTGGTATATTATTGATGCGACTGACCAGGTTTTGGGCAAGGTGGCAGAGCGTGCAGCAGTGGTGCTGCGAGGTAAACATAAGGCGACTTTTACTTCTCACATTGATACAGGGGATTATGTGATTGTGATTAATGCCGAAAAAGTGCGGGTAACAGGCAAAAAGGAAACGCAAAAAGAATATATGAGTTTTTCCGGTTATGTGGGAGGCCATAAATCAGAAACTTTTGCCGCGCGACGTCAGCGTCGTCCTGAGCTATTGATTGAAAAAGCAGTTAGTGGCATGATTCCGCATAATCGTTTGGGTAGGCAAATTATTAAAAAATTAAAAGTTTATCGCGGTGCGGAACATCCGCATGAAGCGCAGTCACCGGTAAAAATGGCGCTTCGCTAGTGATTTAATTGAAGTAAAATTATGAGTGAAAAAATTCAAGCAACAGGTCGACGCAAAACTGCTGTAGCCAGCGTGACTTTAAGTGAAGGTAAAGGAGAAATCCAAGTAAACGGCCGAGATTTTGAAGATTATTTTTGCACCTCCTCAATGCGAGAGCAGGTTTTAGCTTCGTTAACAGCAGTCGAAGCGCATAAAGCGTTTGATGTGGCGATTAAAGCAACAGGTGGAGGGCTTTCAGGCCAAGCCGTTGCCGCTCGACACGCTCTAGCGCGCGCTTTAATCAAGGTTAATCCCGATTATCGTGCCAAGTTAAAAGATCTGGGTTACTTAAAACGGGATCCCCGCATGCGCGAACGCAAAAAGCCGGGTCAACCTGGGGCTCGCAAGCGCTTTCAATTTTCTAAGCGATAATTTTGATATTCTCGATAGCATAGGTTGCATGTTGGCATCCTGTAGATTCTCTAAAACTTTTTCCTAAAGTTTTATAAGGGTTTTCTTTCTTTTTTTACGAAAATTTTTTTGAGTTTGCTATATTTTGCTACCAGAGCAGCTGCTCTAAAGAATTTAAGGCAATAAAAAAGCCGCTCAGCAGGTGCTGGACGGCTTGAAATTTTTTAACAGATTAAACTTATTTTAAATGTTTGTTAACGAGTTTGGTCATTTCAAACATGCTAACAGAATTTTTTCCGCCAAAAACTGTTTTTAAAGCGGCATCTGCATTGATTTGGGTGCGCACTTTTTTATCTTGCAGGTCATGTTTACGAATATAAGCCCACAGTTTTTTGGTAAGCTCAGTTCGGGGAAGAGGTTTTTCACCTACTACAGCTGATAAAGCAGCGTCGGGTTGCACTGGTTTCATAAAAGCTGCATTAGGTTTACGAGTAGATTTCTTTTTAGTTGTTGCCATAGTTTTTTATTTTTTGTTTAAGGTTTAAAATTTGGGAGTCATCTCCTTTTTCTGCCTCTAGGAATTAGAGGGTAGAAGGCGAGTTTGCAATAGAAATATTTGTTTTTTTCTTTGATGTGTTTCCCAAAATTTATGGAGTGTTTAAGGAAGTGGCGGTTGCCATTGTTGAGGCGCACGCATGAGTCTTCCAATCAAAGCTTCTCTTTCAGCGAGCAGTTCTTGAGGTAAACGGTCGTAAAGTTTGAAGAAAAATTCTTCGTGAAGCAGTGTTTCTTTTTTCCAAATTTCGGTGTCGATGGACATGAGTTGGGAAAATTTTTCTGGTGGCATTTCTAGTCCTTTCCATTCGATGTCTTGATAACGTGGCACCCAACCGAGCGGACTTTCGATGGAGCGAACGCGACCGTGAACGCGGTCGATGATCCATTTTAGGACGCGCATGTTGTCGCCAAAGCCCGGCCATAGGAAGTTGCCGTTTTCATCTTTTCGAAACCAGTTGACGTGAAAAATTCTTGGCGGGTTATGTAAGTGTGCGCCGATATTGAGCCAATGACGAAAATAGTCGGCCATGTGATAACCGCAAAATGGGAGCATGGCCATGGGGTCGCGCCGAATTTCGCCGATTTTACCGGCAGCAGCAGCAGTGGTTTCGGAGCCCATGGTGGCTGCGAGGTAGACGCCGTGTTGCCATTGAAAGGCTTGAAAAACGAGCGGCACCTGCGAGGATCGGCGTCCACCAAAAATGAAAGCGCTAATGGGTAGGCCCATCGGATTTTCCCAGTCCGGATCGATAGAAGGGCATTGTTGGGCGGGGGCGGTGAAGCGCGCATTAGGATGAGCTGCTTTGCGGCCACAGTCGGGTGTCCAGGGTTGACCTTGCCAGTCAGTGAGTTGAGGTGGGGGGACATCGGTTAAACCTTCCCACCAGACATCTTTATCGGGAGTTAAGGCGACATTGGTAAAGATCGTGTTTTTTTCGATGGTTTTGATGGCGTTGGGATTGGATTTTTGGGAGGTGCCAGGGGCTACTCCGAAGTAGCCGGCTTCCGGATTGATCGCATAGAGACGGCCGTCTGGTCCAGGCTTGATCCAGGCGATATCATCACCTGCGGTCCAAATTTTCCAACCATGAAAGGCTGTTTGTGGTGGGATGAGCATGGCAAAATTGGTTTTGCCGCAAGCGCTAGGGAAGGCTGCTGCCACATAAGTTTTTTCGCCATTGGGCGATTCGACACCCAGGATGAGCATATGTTCGGCCATCCAACCTTCTTCTTGGGCCATGCAAGAGGCGATTCTTAAAGCAAAGCATTTTTTGCCAAGAAGTGCGTTGCCACCATAGCCGCTTCCGTAAGACCAAATGGATCGTTCTTCGGGAAAATGGACAATATATTTATGTTCTTTGTTACAAGGCCAAGGGATATCTTTTTGGCCGGGTTTTAAAGGCATGCCGACGGAATGGAGGCAGGGCACGAAGTCGCCTTCTTCTCCTAGCAAATCGAGCACTTTTTTACCCATTCGCGTCATGATGCGCATGTGGCAGACGACGTAGGGCGAGTCGGTGATTTCAACGCCGATGTGAGAAATGTGTGATCCTAGTGGGCCCATGCTAAAGGGAACGACGTAAAGGATGCGTCCTTTCATGCAACCTCGAAACAAGTTGTTAAGAATCGCTTTCATTTCGCGAGGTGGCATCCAATTATTAGTGGGGCCAGCATCTTCGCGACGTAAACTGCAGATAAAGGTGCGATCTTCGACTCGAGCGACATCGGAAGGGTCGGATAAAGCCAAAAAACTATTGGGACGCTTTTCTGGATTAAGTCGTTGGAAGGTGCCGGTCTGGAGCATTTTTTCGCAGAGTGCATCGTATTCTGCTTGAGAACCGTCGCACCAATGGATGTCATCGGGTTGGTAAAGTTCTGCCATTTCTTTGACCCAGGCAATTAGTTTTTGATTTTTTGTAGGAGGAGAAAATTTCATATTGTTAGGTTTTTCTTAACAGCTTTTGATGAGAGTGCAAGCTCACGCCATTTAATGTTTGGGGACTAACTATCGACAAATTTTCAGGGCTTGCGCTGTTGAAATCTGTCCCTTAAAGAAAGAGGCGATGACTTATCATATTTCATTAAAAGTCGTAGCGATTGTTTTAGGAATTTTAATCGGTGGTGGCGGGCTCTTGGGCCTTCTATTTTCAGAAAAAATACGATTGGGCGCTAAGCATTTTCCGAGAAATTATTTTTGGGGTGTAGTGCTAATGGTGATTGCTATGGCTTGGACAGCTTGGTTGATTTCATTTGTGGATTTGGGGGAATACAGTGGTATTCGGCATTGGATGATTTTAGCGGTGATGTTGTTGGGTTTTGCTACGATTATTTTTTTGCCCGATTTTTTAACAGCACGAGCATTAGGGGTATTATTATTGTTAGGCGCTGAGGTTTTGTTAAGTGCAGCTTTCCCGTTGGAAAAGTCGAGTCGTTACGTGATTACGATTTTGGCTTATGTGTGGGTGATAGCAGGTATGATTTTTGTCGCTTTGCCTTATCGTTTACGCGATTTATTGTTTTGGGTTTGTGAGTCTTCAATCCGTTTTCGTGTTGGAGCTTGGATTCGGCTTATTTTGGGTCTGATTTTGGTGGGGTTGGGCGTTTTTGCTTACTAGTAATTAGTATTCAGTTTTTTCAGTATTCAGAATTAGTAATTAAAAATAATGCTTTGATTTCAAATAGTTTATATCTTTTCAGGCTGCTTTAAACTTGTCGCTGTCTTTCATTTTGGGTATATCTAAAGCGAGGGACGGTGATTTCTCTTGGCAGTCAAGCTGGTCAAGTCGCTCCCTTTTTCAAAAATAAATTTCAAGAGTTACAGGAGTGTTTTATGGCGAATGCGTTAGTGATTGGGATGGGCGGAGTTGGTTCAGTAATTAGTAAAAAGTTGCACAGTTATGATTGTTTTGAGCGAATTTATTTAGCAGATGTCGATACGATTTTTGCATTGGCTTTGCATGAGAAAACTAAAAAAAGTCGTTTTCATGTGACACAACTCAATGCCATGGACACAGCGAAGTTGGCGCAGTTCATGAAGGACAATAAGATTGATGTGACATGTAATGCCTCTCTTTGCACGACGAATCATTCGGTGTTGGAAGCCTGTGCTCAAGCGGGCTCGCATTATACGGATATGGCAGCGGATATTTATTCTCCGCCCGGGGTAAAGCGGCCTGGTAAAAATTCTTACGAAGCGGAAATTGAAAAGTTTAATGATCGTTTTGTGGAAAAGGGCATTACAGGTGTGTTGTGTATGGGAATGGATCCGGGTGCGGTGAATGTGTTTGCGCGTTGGGCGGTCGATCGCCTGGACACGGCGAGCAGTATTCGTGTGTTGGACGCGGATAATGCGGAAGTGAAAGGTTATCGTTTTGCTGTGTTGTTTTCGCCGGAGACGTTATTTGAGGAGTTGGCAGCGATTCCTTATTATGTAAAAGAAGGACGCGTAACATCCGGCAAGCCTTTGGAGACTGAAGTGGAATGGATTCGGTTTCCGGAACCGATTGGGATGATGAAAACCTATGCAGTGGCGCACGAAGAAGGTGTGAGTTTAGGAATTTATCCTCCTTTTGTTGCTAAGGGTGTGAAGTATTCGGTTTTTAAATATACCTTATCGGATAAGGTGGTGAATTTATCGAAAGCTTTATCTCTTTTAGATGTGGATACTTGGAAAAAGGTAAAAGTGGATGGCGTAGAAGTGGCGCCCATTCGGGTGGCGACGGCGAATCTGCCCAAACCTGCCCAATTAGGACCGACGGTGGAAGGTTACTCATGTGTGGGCACGGAAGTTCGGGGAATGAAAGATAAAAAAAATGTGGAATATTTTATTTATACGATGGACGATCATCGAAAAACTTACGAAAAATATGGGTATTCTTTGACCGTGGTGCAGACAGGCATTCCGCCAGCGATGACAGCGAAATATTTGGTGACGGGCCAAATTAAAGAAAAAGGGGTTTTGATGCCGGAAGCTTTGAAACCGGATGTGTTCATGGAAGATTTTTCCAAAGAAGGGTTACCTATTTTTATTGAAAAACGTGAAGTGGAAAGGCTTTAATTTTATTTTTTAAAAATTTATGGCTATCGCAGTAAAAGGTTTGTTAATAGGGAAGGAGTGGGTTTCTTCTCCCAATTCTTATTCTCTTCGAAATCCGTATTCTGGTGAAGAAATTACAAAAATTCCTACCGCAACAGAGGAGTTATTGGAGCACGGCATTCAAAAAGCGCATGAGACGTTTGACATAGTTCGCAAACAATCTGCAGCGGAACGTTCCGATTTGTTACGTTCGATTGCAGCGGAGTTGGAAAAACGACGTAATGATTTCATCGAAGCGTTGATTGTGGAAGCTGGCAAACCGGTTACCTTTGCCGAAGTGGAAGCATCGCGTGCGGTGATGACGTTTACTATTGCAGCGGAAGAGGCGCGTCATCAAGAGGGGCATCTTTTGGATATCGATGCTTTGCCTCCTGGGAAAGACCATTTTGGGTTAATCAAACGTTTTCCCATTGGCGTGATTGCGGGCATTACTCCGTTTAACTTTCCTTTGAATTTAGTCGCTCATAAAGTGGCGCCCTGTTTGGCTACGGGTAATACGATGCTGCTTAAGCCGGCAGCCAAAACGCCTTTGTGTTCTTTATTGTTGGGTGAAGTGTTATTAAAAGCGGGTATGACGCCTGGGCAGGTCAATATTATGCCTTGTTCCAATGAATTAGCTGGTAAATTAATTTCAGACGAGCGAATTAAAAAAATTTCTTTCACGGGCAGTCCTGAAGTGGGGTGGCGGTTGAAAGCGGGTTGCGGTCGAAAAAAAATTACTTTGGAACTAGGCGGTAATGCGGGAGTGATTGTTCATGACGATGCGAATTGGGAGTCGGCGATTCCCTTAATTGCCACGGGCGGATTTTCTTATGCGGGGCAATCTTGCATTAGTGTGCAACGCATTTTGGTGCAGGAATCGATTTTCGAAAGTTTTAAAGAAAAATTTGTCAATCAGGTGAAAAACAAAATCAAAACCGGTGATCCGAGACAACGCGATGTGACGGTTGGGCCGATGATTGATGAAGGCTCTTTAAAACGCATTGATAATTGGGTGCAAGAAGCGGTGAAAGAAGGCGCTAAGGTGCTCGTGGGCGGAAAAGTGAATGGCAACTGTTTTGAAGCGACCGTTTTGGATGGGGTCAAAGCGAGTATGAAGGTTTGTGCGCAGGAAGTTTTTGCGCCAGTGGTGACTTTGCAATCGTATGGAACGTATGATGAGGCGTTGCAGATCGTGAATGATTCTCGTTACGGTTTGCAAGCAGGTGTTTTCACCAATGATATCAAGCGTGCAATGCAAGCTTTTGCCGAACTGGAAGTGGGCGGCGTTTTGATTAATCAAGTGCCTACGTTTCGCGTGGAAAATATGCCTTACGGCGGAGTTAAAGACAGTGGATTTGGTCGCGAAGGATTGCGTTATGCGATGGAAGAAATGACAGAAATGAAAGCTTTGATTTTTAATTTGAAATAAGAAAGCGGAAAGGAACAGTCATGAGCTTAGGAAAAATGTATATTGATGGGAAATGGGTGGTGGCTGCTGAAGGGGGCACGCGTGATATTTTGAATCCTGCGACTAATGAGGTTGTTGCGACAGTGGCAGAAGGCTCAGCGAAAGATGCGGAGCGCGCAGTTTTGGCAGCGCGGAAAGCTTTTGATGAAGGACCCTGGCCACAAAAATTAGCAATAGAACGAGCGGCGCTTTTATTTAAGTTAGCAGATAAAATTGAGGCGCATGCCGATGAGTTTGCAGAACTGGACACGCGCAATATGGGTAAGCCGTTGCGCGAAGCCAAATTTGATGTGGCAGACACGGTAAACTGTTTTCGCTATTATGCTGGGCTCATTACCAAATCATTGGGACAAACCTATGAAGTGCCGGATCCCAATATTACCTCGATGGTAGTTCGCGAACCGATCGGGGTGTGTGCGCAAATTATTCCTTGGAATTATCCACTTTTAATGGCGGCTTGGAAATTGGCCCCGGGTTTGGCTGCGGGCAATTGTTGCATTTTAAAACCGGCAGAAACGACACCTCTTTCTGCTATTCGATTATTTGAATTGATAGATGAATTAGGATTTCCACCTGGTAGTGCGCAATTGGTGTTGGGGGCGGGACCCGCTGTGGGAATGCCTTTAGCGGAGAGTCATCAGGTTGATAAAGTAGCCTTTACCGGCGGAACCGTAACCGGACGTAAAATCATGCAGGCTGCTGTGGGTAATTTGAAAAAAGTGACGCTCGAATTGGGCGGAAAAAGTCCCAATATTATTTTTGCTGACACGGATCCCGAGGTAGCTTTGGAATTTGCGATGTTTGGGATTTTGGCGAACCAGGGTGAAGTTTGCAGCGCAGGTTCACGATTGCTTTTGGAAAAATCGATGGCGGACAAATTTTTGCCACGGTTAGCTTCTGCTTTTCAAAAAGTAAAAGTGGGCGATGGCATGGAGCCGGAAACAGAAATGGGGCCATTGATTACCCAACCGCATATGGAAAAAGTTTTGAATTATATCGAGGTTGGAAAGAAAGAGGGCGCAGAATTGCTTTGTGGCGGAAATCGTTTGACCCAAGGCAACTTGGCTAAAGGTAATTTCGTAGCGCCTACTTTATTTGTTAAAACCGATCCTAACATGCGAGTTGTTAAAGAAGAAATTTTTGGTCCTGTTTTGGTGGTGCAGCTTTTTTCGGGTGAAGCAGAAGCGGTGCGTATGGCGAATGACACGATTTATGGATTGGCGGGAGGCGTCTTTACTAAAGATGAAGCGAAAGGTCTGCGCATTTTAAGAAAATTGCGAGCGGGCATTACTTGGCTCAACACTTATCATCCTACTTTTAATGAAGCACCTTGGGGCGGTTATAAACAGTCAGGCATGGGGCGCGAGTTGGGAACTTATGGATTAGACGCTTATTTGGAGACGAAGCAGATTAATATTAATCTCGCACCGCAACGGGTAAATTGGTTTAGTCAACTTTAAAAAATATTCTTAATGTTAATAATATTAAAAAACTCTTGCAGTCTTTCTTTGAAAGCGCGATAAAGCCTCTGCTCCCCTATGGAATACATGGTAGAACTTTTAGGAATCGTGAAGCGATTTGGTTCTTTCACCGCGATTAGCGATGTTACGCTTCAAATTAAACCGGGTGAATTCATGACGTTTTTAGGCCCTTCGGGCTGCGGTAAAACGACATTGTTGCGAATGATTTCGGGTTTTGACACGCCTACTGAAGGTCGCGTGCTTTTGGCTGGTGAAGATGTAACGTTTGTGCCCCCGCATAAACGTAATGTGAATCAAGTTTTTCAAAGTTATGCGCTTTTTCCGCATTTAACCGTTCGTGAGAACATTGAGTTTGGTTTGAAGATGCAAAAAGTGCCTAAATCGGAAATAACTGAGCGGGTAAACTCTGCGGTTGAGATTGTGGCTTTGACGGGTTTTGAAGAGAGAAAACCGAGTCAACTTTCCGGTGGTCAACGTCAACGTGTAGCTTTAGCGCGAGCGATTGTCTGTCGACCTAAGGTTTTGTTGTTGGATGAACCTTTGTCAGCTTTGGATGCGAAATTGCGTCATTCCATGCAAATTGAATTAAAACGTTTGCAAAAAAAATTGGGCATTACTTTTGTTTTTGTAACACACGATCAAGAAGAAGCGCTTACGATGTCGGATCGCATTGCGATTATTCATAAAGGCAAAATTGAGCAGTTAGGCGATGCGACAGAAATTTATCATTATCCCAAAACTAATTTTGTGGCGAATTTCATTGGGCAAGCCAACATTTTGAAAGCGCGAGTTTTAGATCGTGAGGGCGCTCAAGGTCGCGTTAAATTGGACGAAGGAACGGTGCTCACGGTAAATATGGCAAATCTCGCTTCGAATGTGGAAGAAGCGCTAGTTTCCATTCGTCCTGAAAAAATTCATCTTCAAAAAAATAAGCCCCAGGGTGAAAATATCATGGAGGTTCAAATTCAGGAAGAAATTTTCAAAGGAGCCATTGATCAAATGCAGTTGGTGACTAATTCTGGTTTAGAACTAACTGCAGTGGTTGCCAATGAAAGCATGTTGGATGAATCGTTTCACAAAGGCGAAAAGCTTTTTTGTCAATTTCATCCCAATGATATTGTTGTGGTGCAAGACGATTAAACGTTTGTTTATTCTTAATTTCGCATTAAGCTCACTTTGTGAAAATGATTGAAAGCAGCGCTCGCACTCAAGCACTTCTCAAGCTTCGAGCTGAACAGGTAGCGCGTGGCCCTTTTAATGTAGCGCCTTATTTTGCTGCCAGAGCAAAAGGCGCAGAAATATGGGATGTTGATGGGAATAGGCTCATCGATTTTGCTGGAGGAATTGGCGTGATGAATGTGGGTCATAGCCATTCCGCAATTTGCGAAGTGGTTCAAAAACAGGCTGAAGCTTTTACCCACACTTGTTTTAATATTGTGATGTATGAAAGTTATGTGGCATTAGCACAGAAATTAAATCAACTTGTGCCGGGAAATTTTGCAAAAAAAACTTTTTTAGCAAATTCTGGAGCTGAAGCGGTAGAGAATGCCATTAAAATTGCGCGTCATTACACCAAGCGACAAGCGGTGATTGGTTTTGAGCATGCGTTTCATGGTCGTACGTATTTAGCCATGACGTTGACTAGTAAAATGAAACCCTATAAAAAAGGGTTTGGCCCGTTTGTGCCTGAAGTTTATCGCGCGCCTTATCCTTATTCTTATCGTCGACCCGAGATTGAAAATTATTCGGAAAAAGATTTTTTGGCTGAATTAGAATCATTCTTTGCAAGTTATATTTCGGCGGAAGAAGTTGCCGCGATTATTTTAGAGCCGGTTTTAGGTGAAGGAGGATTTATTATTCCGCCCGTCAATTTTTTTAAGGCTTTGCGGACAGCTTGTGATAAGTATGGCATTTTATTGATTGCAGACGAGGTGCAAACTGGGTTTGGTCGGACCGGAAAATTTTTTGCGATGGAACATTTTGGTGTGGTTGCGGATTTAACGGTGATGGCTAAATCTTTAGCGGCGGGTTTGCCACTTTCTGCGGTAACTGGCAAAGCAGAGATTATGGATGATCCTATGGTCGGGGGATTGGGCGGGACTTATTGTGGTAATCCTTTAGCTTGTACCGCAGCCTTGAAAGTGATTGAAATTATTGAATCGGAAAAATTAAATGCGCGTGCGGAAGCGATTGGTAAAATTGTGTTGAACCGTTTTCAAGCTTGGCAAAAGAAATGGAGTTGTGTGGGTGACGCGCGCGGGTTAGGTGCCATGTGCGCGATTGAATTGGTCAAGGATCAAAAAAGCAAAGAACCCAACGGAGATTTGGTAAAAAAAATTATTCAATGGAGTTATCAACGCGGCCTTATTTTAGTGGGAGCGGGCACATCGGGAAATATTATTCGCACTTTAATGCCGCTTGTGATTTCTGATTTGGTGTTGAATGAAGGTTTAGATATTTTGGAAAAAGCTTTGGAAGCGAATCAGTGATAGCGATTGTCATTGGCAGCGGTTTTGGAGGTTTGGCGGCTGCGATTCGGTTGCGCGCGAAGGGTTACGACACCACGATTTTGGAGATGCGCGATAAGCCAGGAGGTCGGGCTTATGTATATGAACAAGATGGTTTTACGTTCGATGCGGGTCCAACAATTATTACCGCGCCTTTTTTAATCGAAGAACTTTTTGTTTTAGCTGGGAAAAAAATTGAGGATTACATTCGCTTAGTGTCTTGTGCGCCATTTTATCGGATCGTTTCTCATGATGGGTTGATATTTAATTACACGGGTGACGAGTTAGAAATTATTCGAGAAATTGAAAAAATTTCGCCAGCAGACGTTGCGGGTTACCAACTATTTGCTCAAAAAAGTCAGGCTATTTTTAAACGCGCTTTTTTGGACTTGGCTGATGAGCCCTTTTCTCATTTGAGCGATATGGTTCGTATTGTTCCGGATTTGGTTCGCTTGCGCGCGCATGAGTCGGTTTATCGTTTGGTTTCACGTTATATTCGTCATCCTTTTTTAAGAGTCGTGTTTAGTTTTCATCCGTTGTTAGTAGGCGGGAATCCTTTTCAAGCGTCTTCGATTTATTCGATGATTCATTTTCTGGAGCGCCAGTGGGGAGTGCATTTTGCGATGGGAGGCACCGGCGCTTTGGTGAAAGCTTTAGTGAAATTATTTGAGGAAATGGGGGGTGAAGTTCGTTGCCAGGCGCGGGTTGATGAAATTTTGGTCGAACAAAAAAAAGTAAGAGGGGTGAGATTATCGAATGGTGAAACGATGACGGCTGATGTAGTAGTAAGTAATGGCGATGTGGCGAATACTTATCGAAAATTAATTTCTAAAAAATGGCGAAAAAAATGGACAGATAAGCGATTGGGAAAAATGCGTTATTCGATGAGTTTGTTTTTGATTTATTTTGGGACGAATCGAACTTATCCCGATCTGGCGCATCATACGATTGTTTTATCACCGCGTTATCAAGACTTGCTGGAAGATATTTTTCAACGAAAAGTTTTGGCTAAAGATTTTTCGCTTTATCTTCATGCGCCAACGCGCACGGATCCTTCTTTAGCTCCTCCAGGGTGTGAATGTTTTTATGTGTTGTCACCTGTGCCTCATTTGGAAGCGAAAGTAGATTGGCAAAAAGAAAAGGATTGTTATGCGGATGCGATTTTAGCGTCATTGGAAACGTTATGCCCGAGTTTGCGAGAACATATTGTTACGAAGCGCGTGTTTACTCCTCAAGATTTTGAAGGTGAATTGGATGCTTATTTGGGTTCGGCTTTTCAGTTTGAACCGATTTTAACGCAGAGCGCGTGGTTTCGACCGCATAATGTGTCTGAGGATATTAAAAATTTATATTTTGTTGGGGCGGGAACGCATCCTGGGGCAGGTTTGCCTGGGGTTTTGTCCAGTGCCAAGATTTTGGAAAAAGTCGTGGACTTGACATAATAAAGGTAGGCTCTCTATTTAAGCTCTATGAAAAAACATTATCTTATTATCGGTTTGTCGTTAATCACAGCCACGAGCTTTTTAACAGGCTGCGCAAACAATAAAAATGAAGCAGGTGAGCAAAGAAGCTCAGCCCGCAGTTCTTCTCAAGAAGAAAAAAAGGTAAGAGTGGGAATGACGAAACAAGAAGTACGTGATATTTTGGGTGATAGTCCAAGGCACAAAAATATCTCAAGTGATGGTGAGGAAGTTTGGCAGTATTATACTAATGAGGCGGGAGGTTGGGTTCCTTTTGCTAATATGGCGCATCGTCCCCAATGGGTCACAGTGCGTTTTAATAGCCAGGGGCGTGTAAAGAGTTATTCTTATGACGAACAACGTCTGATGTTCTAAGTTATAGGGGGTTTAGCTCAGTTGGTAGAGCGTCTCGTTCGCAATGAGAAGGTCAGGGGTTCGAATCCCCTAACCTCCATTTTTAAAATTAAAAATTAGAAATTAAGAAGGAAGAATTGAGAGATGCAGGTGTTAGCTAAATGCTGAAACTGGTTACTTTTAAGCTTGCAAGTGTCAGTAGAGTAGAGAAAAATAAATAATGAAAGAGGAGGGTTATGGCAAGTTTGACAAAGCGCGATTTAGTAATACGAATTAGCAACGAAACGGGGCTTATTCAGAAAGAGGTTCTCAATGTGATTCAAAAATCATTAGATTACATTGTGGAAGCTTTAGCAGAAGGGCGTAATGTTGAATTGCGAAATTTTGGGGTGTTTGAAGTGGTTTTAAGAAAAGGGCGTATAGGAAGAAATCCAAAACAGCCTGAGTCGGATGTGATGATTCCTCCTCGAGCCGTAGTGAAATTTAAAGGTGGTAAGGAGATGAAGGCAAAAGTCTTGAAGCTTTCTGCTCAAATGTCTGCCTCTCAAAGCGCTGGCTTCAATCAATCTGTTGGGAAATAGTTTGTTTTCATGATGCAGACGCTTCCGGGGTTTCGGGATTTTTATCCTGAAGAGTTTGCCAAGCGGCATTTTATTTTTTCCAAATGGAGGGAGGTGGCGCAACGTTACGGTTTTTTGGAGTATGACGGGCCTCCTTTGGAGTCGCTTGAGCTTTATACCAAAAAATCGGGTGAGGAAATTGTTAATCAACTTTATCATTTCGTGGATAAGGGCGAGCGTGCAGTTGCGTTGCGACCAGAGATGACGCCGACTTTAGCTCGGATGGTGGGGGCAAGACATCGGGATTATAAAAAACCGATGAAATGGTTTTCAATTCCGCAGTTATTTCGTTATGAACGCCAGCAGAAAGGGCGATTGCGGGAGCATTTTCAGTTGAATGCAGACATTATGGGAGGTGGGTTAAAGGCGGATGTGGAAATTATTGCGTTGGCGATTGGGGTTTTACTGCAGCTGGGATTGACTGAGAAAGACTTTCGAGTGCGATTGAGCAGTCGTTTAGTTTGGCAAAATTTTTTGATTAAGCTAGGAGTGACGAGCGATAAATGGGAAAGGGTTTTTGCGGTGATTGATAAGATGGAGCGAGTGCCATGGGAAAAAACGGAAAAAAGTTTTTTGGAGTTGGAGTTGGATCAGAATATTATTTCCCAAATTCAGAATGCAGTGAAAGCAAGAGCGATTGATGATTTGCCCCAAGTGGATGGAGCGGGTGAGTTACGCACGATTATTCAAGGGCTTCATGACTTTGGGATGGGTAGTTGTGTGAATTTGGACTTGGGAATTGTGCGAGGGCTGGCTTATTATACGGACACGGTTTTTGAAATTTTTGCTTTGGATGAGGTTGGAAATTATACGGGACGTGCGGTTGCGGGTGGGGGGAGTTACGATCATTTGATTGAAAATTTAACGGGAGTAAAATTGTCTGCAGTTGGTTTTGGAATGGGTGATGTGGTGTTGGGTGATTTATTGCGAGAAAAAAATCTTTTAAATGTTTCGGTAGAAAAACCGGAAGTTTTTGTGGTGTGTTCGGATTCGCGTTTTGAAAATCAGTTTTATGAGATGGTGGCTTATTTAAGAGGAAGCGGGATAAAAACTGATTATTCTTTAGGGGATATCGTGGACGTTAAGAAGCAATTTGAGAGAGCGTCAGAGGTGGGGGCGCAGTTTGTGGTGATGGTGACGCATGAAGCTGGCGCAAAGGTGGAGGTAAAAAATTTGATGACTCGCCACCAAGAAAGTGTAGATGAAGACAAGGTTATTCATTATTTAAGAGATCAGTTAAAATAAGGTTATGAGTTTTCGAACGCATCATTGTGAGGAATTGCGAGTGGATCATGTGGGGCGACATGTGACTTTGGTTGGTTGGGTGGATTCGCGACGGGATCACGGGGGTGTGATTTTTGTGGATTTGCGCGATCGTGAAGGTTTGACGCAGGTGGTGTTTAATCCTGAGGTGGCAGCGGAGACGACGACAATTGCGCATGGATTGCGTTCGGAATTTGTAATTCAGGTAGAGGGTGAGGTGGTGAAACGTTTGGAGGGGACGACGAATGGGAAGTTGGCCACGGGTGAGATTGAGGTGATGGCGAAAAAGGTGGCGATTTTGAATCGGGCTGAGGTTTTGCCTTTTCCTTTGGATGAGGATGAGGTGAATGAGGATTTGCGGTTGCAGTATCGTTATTTGGATTTGCGGCGTCGTAAAATGGTGAGGAATTTGCAAGTGCGTCATCGTGTGGTGAAGGTGGTGCGGGATTATTTTGATGGGCAAGGGTTTTTGGAGGTGGAGACGCCGATTTTGTCGAAGAGCACGCCGGAGGGGGCGCGCGATTTTTTGGTGCCGAGTCGGTTGTCGCCTGGAAAATTTTATGCCTTACCGCAAGCGCCTCAGCAGTATAAGCAGCTTTTGATGGTGGCTGGGTTGGAGCGTTATTTTCAGATTGCGAAGTGTTTTCGGGATGAAGATTTGCGCGCGGATCGTCAACCGGAATTTACGCAGGTGGATGTGGAGGCTTCTTTTGTGACGCGGGAAGAGATTATCGGATGGATGGAGGGTTTGTTAAAAAATATTTTTAAAATTGCTAAGGGTATTGAAATTTCTGTTCCTTTTCCCCGTTTGACTTATGCGGAGGCTATGAATCGGTTTGGTAGCGATAAACCGGACACGCGTTTTGGGATGGAGTTGGTAGATTTGGGTGAGGTGTTTGCGAAGAGTGAGTTTAAAGTTTTTAAATCGGCTTTGGAATCAGGCGGGGTGGTGAAGGCAATTAATGCGAAGGGATTGGCAAAAATTACTACGGGTCAGATCGAGATGTTGACGGAGATGGCTAAGCAGTATGGCGCGAAGGGGCTGGCGTTTATTAAAGTGGAAAATGGCGAGTGGAAGTCGCCGATTGTGAAGTTTTTTTCTGATGCAGAAAGGGCGGAGCTGACGAAACGTTTGGGAATTGGGGAAGGAGATTTGATTTTGTTTGGTGCAGATCGTTGGGAGGTGGTGTGTGAGGTGTTGGGACGTATTCGTTTGCAGGCGGCGGAGTTGTTGGGTTGGTTGAAAGAGGATTCTGTGGTTTCGGCATTGAATTTTTTATGGGTTATTGATTTTCCTTTGTTGGCTTTTAATTCGGAAGAAAATAAATGGGATGCGGTGCATCATCCTTTTACGCGTCCGAAGTTAGAGGATGTTGATTTATTGGAGGGCGGAGAATATGGCAAGGTGCGTGCGGAAGCTTATGATGTAGTGTTGAATGGGGTGGAAATTGGTGGAGGAAGTATTCGTATTCATGAGCCGGATTTGCAAGCGCGGATGTTTGAGATTTTGGGAGTAGACGCGCAGAGGCAGGAGACGATGTTTGGTCATTTGTTAAAGGCGTTTTCGTATGGAGCTCCACCGCATGGGGGGATTGCTTTGGGGTTGGATCGTTTAGTTATGCTTTTGTGTGGTGAAAGTAGTATTAGAGATGTTATGGCTTTTCCAAAAAATAATCGTGGTCAGGATTTGCTGACTCAATCACCTTCTGAAATTGATATTAAACAGTTGAGGGAGTTGAACTTAAGTAAAAAATTTTAATTCTAAATAAGCTAAAATTTATTTTATTAAAAAAATTTGTGGAAAATTTTTTTTCATAGTTTATATTTAAAACAAATTTTTATCACATGAGCTAATATTATTCGGTCACTTCGCTGAGAGTTTGAATCATTGAGAAAAACTAAAAGCTAGAAGAGGAAATTATGAATTTTTTGAAGGTTGGTTTTTTGTTAGCAGTGGGATTTCTTGTGGGGAGTTTGCCTGTAAATGCGCAATTTTGGCAGTGGGCGAAGACGAGTAAAGCAGCGTTTGATAATCCTTATAAGTCGATGGCAGATGGTAAGACGGTTTGTGTGGATTCTTCGGGTAATGTTTATGTGGTAGCAATGTGGCGAGATACGGTGGATTTTGGTTTTAATGATGATCCGAATGATGAAGAGAGCTTGTTTGATCCCGATATTCAAGGTGGAGCGGGCGCTTTTTTATTAAAATATAGTCCTCAGGGAAGTGTCTTGTTGGTTCAAAAACTGGGAACTGTAGGGACGGTTAATAAAGCAGTTTTGGATTTTTCAGGTAAGTTTTTATATGTGGTGGGAAGTTATTCCCAGAGCACTTTCTTTGTAGGTAAGCCGATTAATACTTTTAATAATTTAAAACAAACTTTTGTTGCGAAGTTGGATGTTTCCGGAAGTAAGGCAGTAGGAGTTTGGGCAACAACAGTGGGGAGCGAGTTGAAGTTGCATGATTCGGCCAGTATTGCGGTAGATTTTATGGGTAACTGTTATTTGACCAGTCAGTTTACAGGGATTTTAAATATTACGCAGAATTTCTTTTTGGTAAGTGATGGTAATCAAACAGATGTCTATGTAGCTAAGTTAAATTCTGGAACGGGTAAAGCGGAATGGGCTGATGTGATTCGAGGTGTGGGTGAGGATTTGGATAATGTTAGTAAGGATCTTAATTTTTCGTTTTCATCGGGAGCGCTTTATTTGGTGGCAGCTTATAAAGGTAATGAGGTTGAAATTTTAAACGCGCAAAAAGTTATTCAGGGCAATAAGGATCAAGGCTATGTGGTTGTAAAATATAATGGAACTTCTAGTGGGAACGGGAAGCCAACTTTTGCTTGGGCCACAACGATAGGATCTCGATATGAAGCGTTTGATTTTGAGACAAGAATTGTTTCTGATGATAGAAATAAAAATGTAGCAGTAGCGGGGGGATATTTTGCTGATACGCCTTTGTTGTTTGATGATGCCTCTGTGGATGCGGATGCGGCTAATCCTGGGAATCAAAATGTATTTTTAGCTGTTTTGAGTAGTGGGGATGGAAGTTTAAATTGGGTGAAGCGGGGAACCTTTCCCGTGAAGTCGAACCGTGTTGCTCGGCAACAAGGTTTGGCCGTAGATAGTAATGGTAATTTTTATCTTACCGGTTGGGCAGCCATGATTGGTGGTGGGTTAAATAATTTTCAATTTGACGATGCTCCCAAATCCTTGGAATTGACGGGATTTTTAGCGAAAATTTATCATGTGAAATATGATAAGAACGGAGTTTTTCAATGGCAGCTCCTGTCGGGCGATGGAACAGGTAATGAGTTTGAAGTTTTCACAGGCACACAATCGGAAGATATTTGTGTGGATAAGAATTTTAATGTTTATTCCACGGGCAGCTTTTCAGGAGGTGATGTGACTTTTCCTAATAACCTGTCTTTGAAATTAACAGGAGAAGATAGTTCTCAGCAGACATGTATTTGGACAGGACGTCTAAAGCAGCCTTAAAACTATAATAAGAAAATTAATAACGAAATAGGAGATAAAAATTATGTTAAAAAATAAAACTTTATTTATAAAACAATTATTTATTTTATTGTTTTTCCTGAGCCCTGTTATTTCAACCTTTTCTGCCTGTGAAGCAGAAAAAGTGTTTTTAACATTTGATTGGAAGCAAGAAACTGGCGAGGCATTTGGTTTTTCGAGTGCTCTTTCAGGAGATTTTATTTTTGTGGGTGCACCTTCGGCTTATTCAACAAAAGGAGCGGTATATATTTATCGCAAGGTCAATGGGGATTGGCAAACACATCAAGAGTTGGTGATTCCTGATGCAGTAGTTGGGGATGCGTTTGGAACGACGGTGGCGGTGGAGGGTAATTATGCTGTGATGGGCTGTCAATATATGAAGAGTGGCAGGGGAGTAGCTTACGTTTTTAAGCGGGAAGCTAATAATCAATGGGTTCAGCAAGCGAAGTTAGAACCATCCGATAATAATAAACAGTTTCAAAAATGGTATGGGAGTGCGGTTGCTATTTCCAGTAATTGGTTAGCAGTAGGAGCTATTTCGGATGATGAAAAAGGTTTTTGGGCAGGCGCAGCTTATCTTTATGAAAAGCAAAATGACACATGGGTTTTTCGTAAGAAATTAACCTCTCCAGAACCTCAAGTTGAAGGTTATTTTGGGGGCGCGGTCGCTCTTTCCGGTGATTTATTGGCTGTAGGATCGTATGGGCAAGATATTAAAGTTGATGGGGGAGTGGCACCTGCAGCCGGAACAGTTTATATGTATGTGCGATCGGGCACGGAATGGAATTTGGAAAAACAGCTTATCGCTTCTGATAAAAAGGGTGTAGACCATTTTGGTAAGGCGGTGGCTTTGAAAGATAATCGAGTGATTGTTGGAGCGCCGGATAAAAACTTTCAGGAAAATGGTAAGTTTGCTTCTGGGGCAGGAGCCGCTTATGTGTTTCGTCGCTGGAAAGTGTTTAATAGCATTATTTGGTGGGAGGAAGATAAATTGTTAGCTTTTAAACCGTATCAAGGAGCAGAATTTGGTGATGCGGTGAGTATTAATGGAGATTGGGCAGTAGTGGGTTGTCGAGAGGATAGTTATGCGATTTATCCTCAACCTTTTGTTTATGAGAATGCGGGTAGTGTTTTCACTTTTGCTTATACGAAAGAATATAGTTGGAGTCCAGTTGCTCAGATTAAAGGAATGGACCAGCAATGGGGGAGCGCCAATTATCGATTTGGAGAAAATGTATCGATGGATGGTGACAATATTTTAGTGAGTGCGCCTCTCTGGGGCGGAGATAATACTGGAGCGGCTTTTCTTTTTCACAAGTTTTGTGGAGCGCGAATTCCTCAATAATTTTTTCCTTATCCCCCTCATAAAAAGCCAAGGAAGTTTTCTTTGGCTTTTTCTTTTTTGCAAGTTTAGTTAACTTAAGATTTGCATTTGTTGTCTATTTATTTTTAATGTAGCCATTAAATTGTTAGCCCGAGTGGCGGAATGGCAGACGCGCTCGACTCAAAATCGAGTGTCCTAAAGGCGTGTGGGTTCGACTCCCTCCTCGGGCAAATTTTTTATTAGTTCAGAAAATAAAATATTTGTTGATTGGCAGAAGGGCTGATTTATTTTTGTTTGAAAAAAATACTATTTTAAGAAATAGTATGGCATGCTTCCTTTAATCACTAGATTTCAGAGGGCTGCGCAAGCAGTCAAAACAATTGGAGCAGCTATTTCTCGATCATCCGGCGAAATTACACAGCTTGGTGCAAGTATTAGCGAAAAAATGTCGAAAGTTCGCTCTGTGGGAATAGCGTCTCTTGAAGCGACTGGAGAAACCGTTTTTCCGCATGGGTCGCTTCGTATGATAAGAAAAGATGGAAAATTGGTGATAAAACCCATTCCAGAAGAAGTTGCGCCTCTAGTGGCCAACTACATTAAAGAAGTAGGCTTTATGGAGAGTGGGGTGGCTAATCTTAAGGGACATATAACTAAAATGAAAGGTCTATTGGAAGAAGCTATTACGGGTGGTCAATCTGATGCATTCATTACTCAACTGAGAAAACAAATTAGGGATGTGGAGGCTGAGCTTGTCTTAGCTGAAGAGAACTTGTCCTATGCTCAACAATTCGTCGGGCAATTAATGGGGCAAATGGAAGGACCTGTTCAATTGCCTTCCGCTTTACCGCCTCTATCTTCTCAAGGCAGGGAAAGTGAAGATATGTTTTCTGTCGGTGGTGATGGTCCTGGCGCTGCGGGATCAGTTAGCTTAGATAATTTAGGAATAGGTTCACTTATTGTCGAGCCTGCTTTAAATTGGTATGTTGAAAATGATAAAGAAGCGCTTGCGGGAGAAATAAGAAGAGCCAAGTATGGCGGTGAGCTGGATTCCGACGCCGTTTATTATGATATGCAAAAAGCCGATGAAAGGAATACTAAGGCTTATGGACCGCAGGTTCCCGGTTCGCCTGGTGTGACGATTCCTCATCAGAAGTCGCCTGATGAGTTGGCAAGGGAAGATTTGAAGGGGAAAATTAGTCGTGAAATTTCTGAAGTTCGTAAGGAGCGAAATAGAGCCAAGCTATTGGCAGATACATGGGATAAGCTTGAACAAGGCGCTTCCGCTTCTTTACCGAGAGATTATACTCCAATGGTTTCTGAGCCTTTCCAAGAAGGCGGCGAGGTGTGTGAATCGGTTGATCCTTCTTTAAGTGATCCCAAAATAGCTTCTATCTCTCAAAATACAACATCATCAGGTCCAGTTGTGAAGATGGGATAAAATTTTTTTGAATAAAGTTTAAACCTTATTAATTTCTCTTGGTTATTTAGTTAACACGACCTAATATAAAATAAAAGCACCCTTAGCTCAGCGGATTAGAGCATCTGACTACGGATCAGAAGGTCGTAGGTTCAAATCCTACAGGGTGCGCTTTATTTTATTGATGATAGCTCGTGGATTTCTTCGCAATTTATGATTTCATTTTTGATTTCAGAATTTAATTTTTGGAAAGAGAGTTTTTTATCTTTATCGCGACCAGGTAAACCTCCGGTCAAATGGGTAATTGTTTCTTTTCTGCTTTTTGTTGTCACATGCGTTCTAGTTCAATTAATCGTGCAAGCGGGCTGGAGAGAAGCGGGAATTCCCAATTATTATTTTGGCGAAGGTCGCATTGGGACGCTTATTTCGTTAGCCTATCTTTTAGCAAGTGGTGTGATTTGCTTTGCGATTAGCGCTAAGTTGTTAAAATTAAAATTGGATCCTCGACTTTGGAAGGGTGCTTTTATTGGGTTAATGGCACTGCTGCTTTTTTATTTGATAGCGATGACTTTTTATTGGTTTTTGGGTGACATGCGTCATGAAAGGCATTTTTATTATTTTCGGCACAATCGAGCGGCTTGGTGGATAAGTTGGGTGGTTTTTATTTTGGCTGCATTTTGTGTCATAAAATTATGGCGACTGATGAGAGAGGTGCCTTTTGCCAAGTTTTGGTTGGGGTTTGGGATTTTGATTTATTATACGGCTGCAGACGATTTTTTTAAATTTCATGAACGCAATGGCCGTTTTATCACGCAACAGGTTTTGCATTTACCCAAGGAGCATTGGCTCAGTCATTTGAACGATTGGTTAGTGGTGAGTTATGGTGTGATCGCGATTATTTTGTTTTTAAAGTATCGGCGACCCTTATTTCAACTGTCTTGGATGTTATTAAGTTTAGGGATCGCCTTTTTGTTTTTTGTGGCTTATCTGATTTTAGATATGATGCATTGGGCTGCGTGGCTGGAAAAAACTTTTAAAGTGGGTGGCGGTGTTTTTATTTTGATTGCTCTCTTGGCTGCCTATTGGTCATCTTCCCTTTCTAAAGCAAGCGAGTCGATTCAAGAAAAATGAGACAAGGATGGCAAAATTTGGATTGGGGTTGGAAAGCAGCATGGTTAGGTATTTTTTGGGTCGCGCTTTTTAAGATTTGGTTAATTATTCAAGTGCCTATTTGTACGTTTCACAATGATTCGCATACTTATTTAAGAACAGCTAAAATGTTTTGGGCAGATTGGCATATTAGCATTCATCCCAAACGCTCTTTCCTTTATCCCGTTTTGCTGACTTTGTTGGCGTCTTTGCCAGTGCGTTTGAGTTTAACGATTATATGTTTGCAGCAAGCGATAACATTGTTCATTCCTTTGATTGCGGTTCGATTGTTGAAGGAATGGACTTCGTTTTGGCGTTGGCTGGCCTTGCCTTTAGTTTTGTTTTTAGGCCTTAATGTTACGCTTTTATTTTATGGCCATGACATGATTGCCGAAGCTTTCTACGTTACAGCGTTTTGGTTCTTTCTGTGGAAACTTTGGCGTTTTATTTTTGAACCTTCTACCAAGCATTATGAAGGATTGTTGTGGGTAGCATTTTTATGTTTATCACTACGGCCAGATGGAAAAGTCACCGTTCTCATTGCTGGGAGTGCGTTATTTTTATTTGGATGGTCTTGGCTCAAAACAGTTTCTTGTCGTAGTAAAAGTTTTTTGCGCATCTTATTGCCAGCTATTGCTTGTGTAGGGCTGTGGATTGGAACGAGCAAACATGTGACACAGCAGGGTTGGTTGTTTTACTCATCGGTTTTTCCGTTAACGGATTTGGATTCAAAACTTCAACAGGATTATAAAAAGGAGCTCAGACCTTTAGTTGAGTTTTGGCGAGCAAATTTGAAAGATTATCCTGAAAATCAGGGTGTGATTCAGTGGCAACTGGTTAATCCCAAAGGTAAATCGATTGGGCCTTTGTGGGATAAGTTGCGAAGCAAGGGACAAAATTCTAAATTGCATGAGGTGTGTCGACAGTTGGCTGTGGAAGCGGTATTGCACCATCCCATGGGGTTTATGAAATTGTTGGTTTACAAATTATATTTTGTTCTGAACACACCACGCGAATATGCCAGAAAATTTTTGCCAGAAAAAATCGGCGATGAATGGATCGATGAAATGAAAGCGGAACCGGATTATGTTCCTTTGCTGTTAGGATCTCATCAAACTCTTGAGCAATGGATGAACGGATTTTTTGCCCAACGTGGCGTAACGCCGGCGAATCGGGCGTTGTCGATACTGGAACCGATTACAGCGCCGATATGGTGGAGTTGGGCAGGGTTAATTTCGATGATCGGGTGGTGGGTGGCGATACTTCGTTGGCGAGTGAAATTGTTATTTTGGTTTGGGGTTTTAATAGGTTATTTGCTGCTAACTTATACTATTGCCCGAGGGATTCCACGTTATTTATTGCCTTTTGAACCGTTGATGGCGTTGGGATGGGCATTGCTTGTGGCTCAGTTGCAAGAGAGTTATCAACGCCACAAAAAAATGGCATGAACTTTTTGAAAAATCGCGAATGGTGCCAGGCACTGTGGTTGTGTGTGCCAGCTATTGTTTTAGGAGTTGCACTTCGAGTCTTATTGCTTTCTCACATGCCATACGCTTTTTTTCATGATGATACGCGTCATCTTCTTGGCACAGGCGTGAAATGGGTGGAGCAGGGAAGGTGGGATATTAGTGAGCGTCGCACTTTTTTGGTGCCTTTGATTTATGCGATTCCTTTGATTGCCAAATGGCAACTTTTACGTTCGATTGCTCTAGGTCAGCATGCTTTGGGATTGTTGATGGTGATGGAGGTGGGACTGATTTGTTTCTTATGGTTTCGTTATTGGCGATTTTGGATTGTGCCTTTAACACTTATTTTTGCGATTCATCCTTCTTTGCTTTGGTACGAGCATTTGGCGTTGCAAGAATTTTTGTATGTTTTTGGTGCGGTGACGGTCGCGCTAATGAGCACTTGGTTTTATCGTTTCCCTTCTTGGAAAAGTTTTAGTGCTTTATTTATCGCTATTTTTTTGACTGCAGGAGCGCGGCCTGAAGGGAATTTATTTTGTTTTTTAGGATTGGGCATGGTGATAGCGGTTTGGGGGAAGAATTGGAAAACTTTGGCGATTCATTTGGGGGTGGGAATCATGATCTCAGGTTTTATCTTTAAATTAACGCCGACCAATCAAGGAGGAAAATTATTGTTAGCTACGTTGATGCCATTGTTACCAGATCGAACTCTATTTTATCCTGAAGTTGCTGCTGAGTTACAAAACGTCAGGATGAAGGTGAGAGCAAATAAGCCTTGGTTTATTCAAGACATTACTCCGATTCGGAAAAAAACTGAAACGGTGGTGAACGAATATTTGAAACAAAATTTTCGTAAAGAAAAAAGACCCGACACGGATAAGGTTTGTAAACGTTTGGGCGTGGAAACGGGATTAAGATATGGGTATGAGTTGCCGAAGATTGCGTTATATAAGTTTTTGGCTAGCCATCGTGACGCCAAAATACGCGGCAAACCGACCGCATTAGTAGCTGGCTCTTTTGGAGAAGATTGGGTTTACGAAGGACAAACAGCCATTATGTTCAAGGCTTCAGGTGAGCCCTCCAATTCCTGGCATTATTTGCCTTGGCTATTGGGTAAATCTTATCATTCCGCCGAAAATTTACGTGCAGATTTAAAGCAAATTTATCGAGTTTTTCAGCCCGATTTTTTGACCCGGTTTCAAGAGATTTTTTCGAACTTAGTTTTAGGGTGGCATTTGCCTTCATTTTTTTATCAAGGAACTAAATTGCCGGGTTTGCCCATCATTTATTTAGTGGGTTTGGTGGGATTGATTGGGTTGGGATTTCAAAGAAGAAGATTTGTTGTGGTTTGGCTTGCGATGTTAATTTTTTTGGCTTTTGCTATTTATTTGGTGGGAAATATTCGCGCTCGTTTTCGTTTAGTTTTAGAGCCTTTTATTTTTATTAGTTTTTTTGCGTTTTGGGATTGGGTTATTGCGCGGATTCGTCATAATTCTCAAGAGGCATGAATTTAAATCGAAATTTTTTTCAGCGTATTTTTTTATTTGGAGTTGGTGGTGTTTTAACTATTTCCTTTAATATTGCTCTTGTTTCAATTTTCACTGAAGGACTTCATTGGCCCGATATTATTGTTAAATTTACCGGTTGGTCGAAATATATCACTCCAGGTTTAAATTGGTCGTTTAGTTATGCTTATGCGGTGAGTTTGGCGGCGGTGACAGGTTTGGCTTTTTTGTGGAGTTATCACATTAATTTTCGCACTTCTGCTCTATGGCATGATTGTGCGCCGCGATATTTATGTGTCTTGGGTGTGAGTTATTTAGTGAATTGGTGGTTTACGCAAATGTTGGTAGAAAATTTTCCGGGAAGGGAAAAAGTGATTATTATTTTTATGACAATGGTTGTTTCGGGATTAAAATTTTTAGGTTACCACTTTTGGGTTTTTCCGCAAACGACTTTGAATGATTTGAATCAATCCATCAAGTAAAGCCGCTAAATAAAGGATCCAAAAAGGTTCAAAAACAAAGCGAAAACGTTCTTTGGTATTTGCGGTGAGAAAGATAACAAACCAAAGGCCTAGAATCATGAAGCCCCATGATAAGTGAAATAGAAAAAGATCTTTTTTGATGAAAGGTAGTAGGAGAAAGCCAGCAATGGCGATCCAGTAAAAAGGAGTAAGCGGGGGTAGGGTGGAAGGAGTTTCCGAAAATGTGACACCAAAGTTTGTAAAATTACGCCAAGTTTTTTGAAGTTTGAGGAAAGGATTGTCGACGGGAAGTTGGTAGTGATGATGAATAAAATTTTTATACTCATTGAGTTCAACTAACGTTTTTCCAGTGAGTTTTTTAGAGTGTCGAGATAAGATGTTGAAATCGCCTTCGAGAGTTTTGATTTGGCGTTCGACCAGCCATTTGTCGTCAAAGCTGCCCGATGAAATTTTTAGTAGTGTTTGACGGAATTTTTTTGATGCAAGTTCGGGTAATTGCCAAACATTTTTCATGCAGGTTTCGATTGCGATTTTTAGACAAAAACGGTTGATTGCCTTAGAGCTGGAATTGACTTGCTGAGATTGAAGATAGCTTTCCACAGCTTGACTGATTTCTTTTCTTGCAGCTGCCATATTAGAGTAACGGTATTGCCACTCGTTTCTTAAGCGATTGCGTGTTGGCAAAATGTAAGACTCAAAACCTGGCGCGGCATGAATCGAGTCGGGTGTGAGCGTAACGACGGAGGTGTAAAGTAGAAGGCCTGCTTGCGAAGAGCGAGTTAATCGCGAGGTTCCGAATCCTATCAACAGAAGTAAAGCCAGTTGCCAGGCTAATTTTCGCCAAGATCGGTAGGAAATGCAAAGGGTTAACAATAGACCGAAAGCGAAGAAAAGTTTTCCTTCTGGACGAGATCCCGCAGTTAAGAAAAGTGAGAGAATGAAAAAAATAAAATAAGGGGGGTTTTTGTATCGAGCGAAAAGTGTGCCGGCCAAAGCTGTTAAAACGACGCAGAAAACATAATGACTTTCTGCCATGAGAGTGTGTTCATACCAAAGTAAGGTGGGATTTAATGCAGTGAGTAAAGTAGTGATAGGAATTAAAAAGGGCCATTGTTTGAACCAAAGTCGACTTAAAAGTCCAATCATAAGAATTAGGAGTAATCCCAAGGTGTGCTGACCGATGGCAATGGTAGTCAAAGCAGGAAAAGGAAGAAAGAAAGTCAGGGTGTAGAGAATCGGTGTTAAAAAAGTTTTTTTGGGAGCAATATACCAGACGGTTTTTCTTAGAAGGTGATCGGGTGTGGCCAGGAGATCAATCGAATCAGGCTGGATAAAGCAATAGGGCATTTTAACCATTAACCATGCTCGCAGTAGTAGGCCTACAAGAATGGCTGGTAAACAGAGCCAAAGAATACGTTTCCAATCGGGGCAAATTTCTTCTTTTTTTATACTAAACATCATGAATTATTGATCTAACGTTGACTGTTGCGAGATGCAATATTAATAGTGTGAGGTGACTTCAATTTTTAAACGAGGCTGGGTTTCGGTTATCATCGTTTTTTTGATCGCTTTTGTTGCCTCTTTTTTTTATGCGCAAGCGCCTTCGATGGGAGATGATATTGATTATTACGGCTTTGCGTTGCATCGTCATTTTCCTCGATCCGAGTTTCCGCCGGATGATGGGTTTCATTTTTTGCGATGGCCGGTATGGGGTTTGATCTGGTTTTACCAATTTTTTGGTGGCTATGGATGGGCATCGTTTTTGTTTGTGCCTTTTTTTTGTTTGGCGGTGGCTTGTGCGATTGCATTTTTCGTGGGAAAGGAATTAGAAGGACCCGGGGTAGGAGCGTTGGCGGCGCTATTGGTTTTTTTTCATCCTTTGATGGATCCACTTATTACTCGACCGATGCCGGATGTGATGGAATGCGCGTTGGGTGGTCTAGGGTTTTTAATGGTATGGCGATTTTTGTTTGATACAGAAAAGCGTTCCTGGTTGGCGGGTATGGGTTATGGCATGGGGCTAGGCATTTTAATTTTTGTGACTTGGGCAAATCGTCCCACGGGATTGATTTGGGTCATTGCAGTGGGTTTGTTGTCGCTTTTGCGTTGGCGTGAGGTGGGTTGGTTTTGGTTTTTTGCTTTAGCAACTTTTACACTTTGTTTTTTTGTGGAGGCTTGGATTTATCAAAATCTTTTTGGCGATTTTTGGCATAGTTGGCATGCGAATTTAAAAGCCACAGGTCGCAAAGGAACGGAGGCAATAGCTTTTTGGAAATTGCCTTTTCGATTTTTTGACACGTTTGCAGCCGGAGGCGCGTTAAAGTTGCCTTATTTTTTGCTTACGCTTTTCGGATGTTGGATGGTTTGGTTGCAGGGGAAGAAAGGGAAATGGGTGGTAGGTTGGTTTATTTTAATTTATTTAGGGGTTTCGTGTGCGGTGCAATCGATTTTTCCGTTGCGCCCTCTGGTGAGGGATGGAGCCCGATTTTTAGGCGCTGTTGCTTTGCCCGCAGGCATTTTAGCGGCCTTTGGTTTGCGAGGGATATGGAATTTTGCGCTTAAACGAGGGAATTTATTTTTGCGTCGCGGCATGAAAAATGGGGCAGTGATTGGCTTGGTTTTGCTTTTATTTTTAGCGAGCTCTCGCAATCGTTGGAATCCCGATTATTTGCCCGAACTGCGCGCTTGGTTTAAACAGATTCAACCAGGAGAAAAAATCAAGACTCATGGCAATTTTTATGAAGTTGCATTTATCGCGGATGCAAAGAAAGCAAGGCAACTCACGTGGTTTATTTTTGATAGAGGGCAGTTGGCAAAAGAGCCGGATTTATTGAATCCCAATCAGGAAGGTGGTTTGGATCATCTTTTGTTGCATCGGCCGCGTGTGATGGTGACGGTGCGAAAATCGCTGGAAAAAGGAAAAGTTTTTTCTGAGGGGCAGTTGGCGCGAGATTTGTTAAGCGCCGATTCTCGCTGGCAACTTCAAGATGTGTTGTTTCGTTCTTCGGAAACGATTTTAGGCGGGTGGCCGGAATTTTTTTGGTTTCGTCCTGCGCAGACTTCTTATTTTTCGATGGATGTGACAGCTTATACGAGTGAGTTGAATTGGACAGAAAATCCTGAGAGTGAATACGAAAAAAATTTCTTTGAAAAAAAGGGTTCAGGAAAACTTTTTTTTGAAGAGGGCAAGGGACTCGTTTTTGAAAGGGGTTCACCAGGTAAAGTGATTTATCTTTTAACCCGAGCGATTCGTTTGCCTGAGGAGTGGAAAGGACGCATGTTGGATTTGCGGGCTAACACTGTTTCACAAAAAGTTGAGGCTTTAGTTCATTATGTGAGATTTTTGGATGCCAAGGGTCAAGAAATTGAGACACAAGAAATCGAATTTTTTGCGGCGCCCGATGGTTTTTGGGATTTTAGTGCGGTCAAAATTCCTTCTGAGGCGGTATTTGTGCAATGGAAAATTGCTGTGTCCAATTCGTGTCAGGGTTTTGTTTTGAAAGAAATAAAATTACTTTCGGAGTAAACTATTTATTTTACTCTGAATTATTTTGTGATTTTAGTCTATTACTAATCGGTGGTAGTTAGGGTGCCACGATTTCTTTGTAGCTGTCGGGGCGACGATCGCGATAGAATTGCCAGGTGTTGCGCACTTCTTGAATTTGATCGAGATCCATATCCGCAATAACTAATTCTTCTTTATCGCGGCTTGCTTTGGCTAAATATTGACCGCGTGGATTGACGAAGTAGGACTGACCATAGAACTCGCCAATATTCCAAGGCTTTTCGACGCCGACGCGATTGATAGCGCCCAAGAAGTATTGATTGGCCACGGCGTGAGCGGGTTGTTCGATGCTCCAGAGATATTCGCTTAATCCAGCGACTGTGGCAGAGGGATTGAAAACAATTTCTGCACCGTTTAATCCAAGGCAACGTGCGCCATCTGGGAAGTGGCGATCGTAACAAATATAAACACCTACTTTACCTACTGCGGTTTCAAAAACGGGATAACCCATGTTACCAGGACGGAAATAGAATTTTTCCCAAAAACCCGGTAAGCAATGTGGGATATGATTTTTGCGATATTTGCCGAGATATTTACCATCAGAATCGATCACGGCAGCGGTGTTATAATAAACGCCGGTCATATCGACTTCGTAAATAGGAACAACTATGACCATGTTAAGACGTTTCGCGGTTTCGCACATAAGTTGAGTAGTTGGGCCATCGGGAATTTGCTCGGTTAGATCATACCAATGCGTTTTTTGTTCAGCACAAAAGTAAGGACCGTAAAAAAGTTCCTGCATACAAACGACGTTGCAACCCTTTTTCGCTGCTTCTTCGAGAAATCCCATATGTTTCTCGATCATTGCATGTTTAATCGTTTCCACCGGCGCGGTGCCTTCGTGGGTCGTTTTTGTTTGAATCAAACCGCCTCTAACCATTCTAGCCATTATTAACTCCTTTTGAAAATTGTTACTGTTTGCTTACAAAAAAATGAAAGAGGGGTCAATGGGTAAATCATGAAAACTTCGATTTAGTAATTTGAGGTGTCATTTTTGTTGAAATGAAAGATTAGCGCTTGCCATGATGAAGTTTACGATTCTATAATCGCCGTCTTGTTGGAAAATTAAATTGGATTAAATTATTTAGGAGAATTAACTGTTATGCCACTTGCTCCCAAACTTGATGCTGCGTCTGCGGCGAAGAATCTAGATGAAGTTAAACCGCCTTACGCACCGCAAGAAGCGTTAGTAGAAGCGAATCGTTGTTTGTTTTGTTTTGATGCGCCTTGCATCATGGCATGTCCGACGGGGATTGATATTCCTTCTTTTATTAAGAAAATTGCTACGGATAATGTGGTGGGTTCGGCTCGTGTTATTTTAAGTGCTAATATTTTGGGGGCCAGTTGTGCGCGGGTATGTCCGACAGAGGTTTTGTGCGAAGGAGCTTGTGTAATGTTAGATAAAGAAAAAGAGCCGATTAAAATTGGGCGCTTACAACGTTACGCCACCGATCATGTTTTTAATAACAATATTAAATTGTTTCAACCGACCAAAAAGAAGGTTGGCAAAAAAGTGGCTGTGATTGGTGCGGGTCCTGCCGGTTTGGGGTGCGCGGCGGAGTTAGCGCAGATGGGTTATGATGTGACCATTTTTGAAAAACGGGAAAAAGGTGGTGGGCTGAACACGTTTGGGATTGCTTATTATAAGATGAAGCCCGAAGTGAGCTTGGAAGAAGTTGCGCTGGTGGAAAGTTTAGGCGTGGAAATTCGCTATAGCGTCGAAGTTGGTAAGGATATTTCTGTTGAAGAATTGGATAAAAAATTTGATGCGATTTTCTTGGGCGTAGGTTTAGGTGACACACAAAAGCTAGGTATTCCCGGTGAAGACGCCAAAGGTGTGGTGGATGCGTTGGAGTTTATTGAGCAAATTCATACTCAACCCTTACATAAAGTGCCGGTGGGCGATCGTGTGGCTGTGGTGGGTTGTGGTAACACGGCGATTGATGCCAGCACGCAATCCAAGCGATTGGGCGCATCGCATGTGCATGTGATTTATCGTCGTGGTGAAAAGGAAATGCCGGCTTACGATTTTGAATATGAGTTGGCTAAGAGCGATGGTGTGGAGTTTCTCTTTAACACTTTGCCTTTGGAAGTTCTCAAAGATAACGCGGGTAATGTGCGAGGTATGAAACTCGCAAAAACTCGTGTGGCTGCGGGTAAAGTTGAAGTGATTCCAGGCAGTGAATATGAAGAAGTATTCGACATGATTATTCCTGCGGTGGGTCAAGAAAAGCAGAAGAGTTGGATTCAAAAGGTTTTTCCTAAGCTCGAAATTGATAAGAAAGGCGTGATTATTAATGATCCGCAAACCAAGCAAACTTCGGAAAAGAAAATTTTCTGTGGTGGCGATTGCGCGAATGGTGGTCGTGAAGTGGTGAATGCCGTGGGTGAGGGTAAAAAAGCTGCGTTAGGCATCCATAATTTTTTAATGGGCGAAAAAGTCGATAGCGAAGTGCAACCTTCACGTCATGGCTTAAAGGAAGGGCGTCCTACAGGTTCAGGTCTTCGTAATCCGGTTCGCGCCCCAGAGTTGGAAGAGGCTTATTTTTCAACCAATGGCAATGGTAACGGTCACAAAAAAGCTTAAGAAAAATGGAGAAACGAAAGTAAACGGAGAAAATTATGGCAGATTTAAGTATTAATTTAGCTGGGATCAAATCGCCGAATCCTTTTTGGATTGCTTCGGGACCTCCAGGCAACACGGGTTATCAATGCGAACGCGCGTTCGACTCCGGTTGGGGCGGCGTGGTTTGGAAAACGATTGGCGAACCGATTGTGAACGTGAGTTCGCGCTATTCGGCTTTGAATTATGGTCAAACCCGCATGATTGGTTTGAATAACATTGAGTTGATTAGCGATCGCTCGCCCGAAACTAATTTTAAAGAGATCTATAATGTTAAAAAGAAATGGCCGAATCATGCTGTGATTGCTTCGCTCATGGTTGACACGCGTGAGCGTTGGCATGAGTTTGTACAACGCTCTATTGATTCTGGCGCAGATGGGATTGAGCTTAATTTTGGTTGTCCGCACGGTATGTGCGAACGTGGCATGGGCTCGGCGGTTGGTCAACAACCCAAAGTGGCTGAAACGATTGTCGGTTGGGTGATGGAAGCCGCCTCAGGAAAAATTCCTGTGATTGTGAAGTTGACGCCTAACATTACCGATGTGACTCAAGCTGCGCGCGCGGCAAAACGTGCGGGTGGTAATGCGATTTCATTGATCAACACGATCAACAGTATCACACAGGTGAATCTCGACACGTTTGTGCCAGAGCCTTATGTGAATGGTCAAAGTTCGCATGGTGGTTATTGTGGGCCTGCGGTAAAACCGATTGCTTTGAATATGGTGCAAAGTTGCGCGGAAGATCCTGAAGTTCAGTTGCCCATTTCCGGTATTGGTGGCATTTCGAATTGGCGCGATGCTGCGGAGTTTATTGCGCTTGGTTCGACCAGTGTGCAAGTCTGCACGGCTGTGATGCATTACGGTTTTCGTATTGTGGAAGACATGGCTGAGGGGTTGAGCAATTATCTCGATAGCAAAGGTTTTAAATCTGTGAACGAGTTGCGCGGTAAAGCGATTCACTCGCTCAATCGTTGGGAGAATTTAAACTTAAATTTCAAACGCGTTGCGCAAATTGATTATGATAAATGTATCGGTTGCAATCTTTGCTTTATTGCTTGTGAAGATGGCGCGCATCAGTGCATTGATCTAGTTTCGCCAAATGGTCAAGGTTTAGGCCCGGGACGCTTGCCCGGTAAACCCATTCCTCAAATTCGTCAAGAAGACTGTGTGGGTTGTAATTTGTGTTCCTTAGTTTGTCCTGTGGACGATTGTATTGAAATGGTCACCATCGAAACCGGACGACCTTTCTTTAGTTGGAAAGAGTATCAAACTAAATTGGCTAAAGGCGAAATGCAGCCTATTCCGCCACATCCTTAATTTTTAAATTAACTTAGAAAAGAAATAAATGAGCACTGCAACTATTCCTACACAAACTGCCAAAACTGAACCTTGCCCACTTTATATTAATGGCGAGTGGAAACATATCGCTTCGGATCAAACAACGCCTGTGCATAACCCATCGACTGGCGAAGTGATTGCACAAGTGCCTTTATGCGGTAATGATGTGATAGATCAAGCTGTGGCCGCCGCGGAAGCCGCTTTCCCTGCCTGGTCGGAAACTCCACCCGCTGAACGTGCGCGTGTTTTGTTTCGCTTTCGTCACTTGGTAGAAGCGGAATTTGATGACATTTGTTTAGGCATCAGTCGCGAGCATGGGAAAACTTATGCGGAAGCGAAAGGCGATTTGCAACGGGGTCTTGAACAAACCGAATATGCGTGTGGCATTCCGAATTTATTGATGACTGACAGTTTGGAAAATGTGGCTCGCGGGATTGATTGCGATTCGATTCGTCAGCCTCTCGGAGTTTGCGCGGGGATTGCGCCATTTAATTTCCCAGCGATGGTTCCGATGTGGATGTGGCCTTTGGCGATTGCGTGTGGCAACACGTTCATTATGAAGCCGAGCGAAAAAGTTCCGCTTACGACAAATCGCCTGATTAAATTATTAGAAAAAGCGGGATTGCCCAAGGGCGTTTTGAATATTGTGCATGGCGGTCGCGATTGTGTGGATGCGTTATTGAAACATCCTAAAATTAAAGCGATCTCTTTTGTGGGATCAACACCCGTAGCGCGTTATATTTATGAGACCGGCGCCAAATATGGCAAGCGAGTTCAGTCGGCTGGCGGCGCGAAAAATTTCGTTTTAATTATGCCCGATGCGGAAGTAGAACATTCTGCGCAAGGAATTAAAGATGCGGCATTTGGTTGCGCGGGTGAACGTTGTATGGCCGGTTCGACAGCGATTGCGATTGGAAATGCTGGTAAAACGGTATTGCCTGCATTAGTGGATGTAGTGAAAAGCATGAAAGTCGGTCGCACGGATCGCCCGCCACAGCAGCAGCCACATATGGGTGCTGTGATTAGCAGTCAACACAAAGCGCGCGTGGTGGATTTGGTGACCCAAGGCGAGAAGCAAGGCGCGAAATTGCTGGTGGATGGGCGCAACGTCAAAGTTGATGATGCACCCGAAGGATTTTATATTGGACCCACCATCGTTGATAACTTGCAAGATGGAAATATTTTAACCAAAGAAGAAGTTTTCGGTCCGGTTTTGAATGTGCTCCATAGCAACGATCTCGAAAGTGCGATTCAAATTGCGAATCGTTCTTCCTATGGAAACGGAGCTGCGATCTTCACTTCATCCGGTAAGGCTGCAAGAGAATTTCGTCATCGTGTGCAAGCCGGCATGGTCGGCATCAACGTCGGTGTTCCCGCCACGTTAGCTTATTTCCCATTCAGCGGTTGGGGTGATTCGTTCTTCGGTGATTTGCATATCCAAGGCAAAGAAGGCGTGGCTTTTTATACGAAACAAAAAGTTATCACTTCACGCTGGTTTAACTTTGGCGAAGGCGATATTTGGGCGAAATAAGCTTAGTTTTTGAAAATACTCGAGACGCTTCTGCTTGCCTTTTTCGGTATTCCGATAATTGGTCTGTTGTTTGGTGGTATTTATTCTTTGCCCGCAATTTATCTTACTAAAGAAAAAGAGCCGTGGTTTAGTCTTTTGCTAAGCTTTGGCTTGGCGATGACTGTTTTTGGCATCGGTTTTCTAGGACAAGTTCCGCTGCTTTATCTTGTATGTGTTTGGTTGTTTACTATCATTTGTCTATTCATTGCACGCAAGATTTTCGGAGGTCTTGGCCATAATTTGGAACGATTTGGAATGGTGCATAGCCTAGCATTACTTCTTATTTTTTTAGTTATTACGCTTTGTCATTTTGGGGTCTTGGGAAAATGAATAGTTAAGTAGTTTAGGCATCTAATGTAAAACTATGCGATTTTTTTGTTTCATTTTGGCGATTTTTATTTCCGGATGTTCTGGAGTTGCCGAGAAAGTGAAAAAAATAGAGGAGCCGAGGTTAGTTATTTTGACTGAGGGTATTGTGGGCGGGATTAGTTCACCGATTGTTCTACAGGAAATGATTTTTTATCAAGATGCTTTGGGAAAGTGTGAAGTTTGGACGAGAAAATTAAAAGAGGCTCCTTTTCAATATAGTTATTATGTTTCGGATTATTCCTTATCTCAGTTTGAGCAGTTATTGTCGAAATTGGATGGGGTAAAAAATTTGCCCTTGGAAAATCCTGTGGGTGGAGAGGATATTTATGAGTTGGACACGAGTTTAGGTGTTTTTTCAGATCAATGGCAATGGATGAATCAAGCGCCAAGTGGCTGTATTCATATGCAATCCAAAACGATTCCGACGTCACGTCAAAAAGAAAAATTTCAAGAGGCGGTTCAGAAAGTTCAAGCGGAGTTGAAAACTTTAAATTTTAAAGAAATTGATCAACAGTCTTATGAAAAAATTGCTCGTGAAACTTTAAAAATTAGAGATAATTATCGAATAAAATCTGATAAAAATATGACATGGCTTTTTAAAGATTCTCCGGATTTAGCCATTATCACTACGCGACAAGTGATAGATCTTGGTTATCCGATTTTGCGAGTGACACATGATAGTGATGATGGAGGATGGCAATTTCTGTGTGGAACCTCCAACGAAACGGATGATGCTCGAGTCATTTCATTAGAGGAAATTTTAAAGCGAGACGAAACTTTGGCAGAATTGCATGACTTACCTTTAGGATGGGTGGCTTGGCGAAAAACTTCAAATTCACCCTGGCAAAGGCAAAAACGATAAATATTTAATCATTTTTACGCTTTTCCTTTTGCTCAAACAAAATAGAGTTTGATGCAAAGGAAATATTCTATGTCGCTTCTTATTAAAAATGGTCAAATTATTACTGCTTCCGATAATTACATCGCTGATATTTATTGTGAGAATGAGCAGATTACTAAAATAGAAAAAAATTTAGAAGTGTCACCAGGTGCAGAAGTCATCGATGCTAAAGGTAAATATGTGTTTCCGGGTTTTATTGATCCGCACACGCATATTTATCTGCCTTTCATGGGCACTTATGCCAAGGATACTTACGAAACTGCAAGTAAAGCAGCGCTCGTTGGTGGAACCACAACCATTTTCGATATGTGTTGCCCTTCGCGTCAGATGGAAGCGATTGAGGGGTTTGAAACGTGGAATTCGAAAAGTGAAGGTAAATCGGCTTGCGATTACACCTATCACATGGGGGTGACGAAGTTCGATGATAAAACGGAATCGCAGTTGAAAGAAATTGTTTCGCGTGGGATAAGTTCATTTAAAATTTTTCTCGCTTACAAAGGCGCGTTTGGAATTGATGATGCGGAACTTTATCAAACTTTGAAGTTGGCCAAGAAATTGGGTGTTGTTACCACGGCACATTGTGAAAATGAAACGTTAGTGGCGGAACGTCAGAAAGAGCTCATTGCAGCAGGAAAAACGGAGTCGGGTTATCATCACGAGAGTCGTCCACCGCTTGTTGAAGCGGAAGGAGTGCATCATCTCATGACTTTTGCCGAAATGCATGACGCGCATATTTATATTGTTCATTTGAGTTGTGATGAGGCATTACGCGAGGCGCTATGGGCAAGATATCGTGGCGTGAATGTTTGGATTGAAACGCTTATTCAATATTTGGTGTTGGACAAAACCGATGCAGAAAAACCAAATTTTGAAGGCTCGAAATATGTGATGTCACCGCCATTGCGCGATAAGCGGAATCAATCGATTTTGTGGCAAGCGCTACGAAGCGGTTTTGTGAATACGGTGGCGACGGATCATGCGCCATTTGATTTTAAGGATCAAAAACCGATGGGTAAAAATGATTTCACTAAAATTCCCAATGGCATTCCTGCGTTGGAAGATCGCGTGAATTTGCTTTATTCTTACGGTGTTAAACAGGGTAAATTGGATTTGAATCGTTTTGTGGATTGTGCGAGCACGCAAGCAGCGAAAATTTTCGGACTCTATCCGAGAAAAGGAACGATTCAAATTGGAAGCGACGCGGATTTGGTCATTTACGATCCCAATTATCGCGGAAAAATTTCAACAAAAACGCAACTCATGAATGTGGATTACAGCGCCTTTGAAGGTTGGGAATTGACTGGAAAACCATCTGTCGTGACGGTTCGTGGTCAAGTCGCGGTGCGCGATGGTAAATTTGTCGGCAAAATTGGTCATGGAAAATTCTTGAAACGCGAGCCGAATCATTTTTAATCTTATGCTGCAAGTGAAACAAAAAATTGCAAGCACACCACCCGTGGGAGAGGATGCTTATTGTCACTTATTGCCTGTTGTAGAAGCTTTAATAGCCGATGGTAATGAGCCTTACCTTTCTCAAGAGGGCTATTTTTTTAATGGTCCAGATGGATGGATTGGTTATTTCAAAAAACCTCTTAATTTTGATTTAATACGAGAAAAATTTGAGCTGCCTGATACTATAGTATTGGATGATAAATATTTTAATCCTGGGCGAAGAATTTTTTGTAAGGCTTCAGGAACTGAAATTTTTGGCGGTATTCCCAATCGAGAACAAAATGATAAAGGATAAAGATTATGCCACCAGAACCTACTCCAGATGAAATTGCGCGTGGATGGCAAGGTCCTAATCAACCTCGCTATCCCAAGCAAGATCTCATGGCGAATACCGTGGTGCCGCAGGGGACAAAAATTTATTCCCTGCAGTATGTTGATAATCATGGGCACTTAGTGGGTGGGGACTATTTTTTTACGGAGGATGAATTTAAACTTTATTTGGCGGATGTAAAAGAGGGGCGTCCAGATGCTTATCGAAGATTGAATGAGCGTTTGCAAATTGGTCCCAAACTCGATTACGACAATAATCTTTATCAATATAAACCGCATCTTATAGAATACGAAGTCAAATATCCTTTTCGCGCTTCTCAAGGAGTAAGCACTGAAAATAAACAATTTGGATCTGGAGGTGGAGAACAGCTTTTTATTCATAAGGCGAGAAAATTAGAGGGGTATGGGACTTTTGAAAAAACAGGACGGGTGATTACTCCTAATCCTAATGAAGTGGTTGCTCTTAATACTTCAAATCTTAAAAAATTTGATAAAAATGCGCAAAAAATTGAGCCAAAACCTCCAGAAGGTCGTTTATTGCTTAACGAACATTCAACTTTATCAGCAGAAGAAGTAGCTGATATTAAATTAACTCCTAACCATCTTCATGTAAAAGAGGGGACTCACTTAAAGCCTGGCGACCCTGGCATTGTAGAATATGGTCCAATAAAACATTTTCCTGAAATTTTAGCAAATCAACCATCTGAAATATTGGAAAAGATAAAATTAGGAACGTTGCCTATAGATAAGATTCGATCTCAAAGATCAATTGATGTAGAAGCTGCTTTGGCCAGTCACAGTAGGAGCATGCCAAATTCTGTGGATCAGGCCACCTTTGATCATGTTCCTCAAACTCCCGTACACTCTTCTGATTCGTCTATCAATAATTCGATTGAGGTAGAAACAACAAATCAACCATCTGAAATATTGGGAAAGACGAAAGTAGGAACATTACCTGTAGATAAGACTCCATCTCAAAACTCAGTTGATGTAGAAGCTGCTATAGCTTCGGCCGGTCACAGTAATAGTATGCCCAATTCTGTGGATCAGACCACTTTTGATCATGTTTCTCAAACTCCCGTACACTCTTCTGATTCGTCCATTAGTAGTCCGGTTGATGCAGAAGCAGCAAACAATAAAACTCAACCGCAGCAACAACATTCGTCAAATGCAACAGAGCCAACATCTCATACTATTGATAAGACTCATACCGTTGTAAGTCGAACCAACCAATTTTCACAGGGCGCGGTAATGGCCGCTCAGGTTGCTGCGGGAGATGTCGAAGGAGCTGTCAACACTGCAACCGATATTGCTGAGCAAAAGGCTTTGCAGGTGGGGGCGAAAAGTCTTGCAAAACAAATCGAAAAGGCAGTTGAAAATGGAATCATTAAACGTCTAGCAGGTAAAGTGCCTTTGGGTGTTGGGGTGGCTTTAAGTGTAAGTCAATTGAAAGAATCTTGTGAAGAGGTTATTCACCTAAAAAAGGAGCTAGCGAAACTTCAGTCGGGCACGCCAGAGTATGAAAAAATGCAAGTTGCATTGTCGCGTGCTGAAAGAAGCAATTATTTACTAGCTGCAAGTGTCGGGGCTGGAGTTGTGCCGGGAGAAGGAACGATTGTTTCTGAGGTCATTGATGTTGCTAATACGAGCCTGACAATACAAGATATCATTTCTGATTATATAGATGAACAAGAGGCACGGGCTAAAGAAATTAACGAAAAATTAGATAAACTGTCTCCGGGAGACCCTGAGTATAATGAGTTAATCAAGCAATCTCGCGAATTACATAAGGAATGGTTAGAGGATGGAAGGGAAGTTGTCGAAATGATTCCAGTCTTAGGACAGATGGTTCAAGTCATGGAAGCCCCGATTAAAATGACAAATGCTGCTGCTGAGTTTATTTCAAAGGGTAATGTATCAGATAAGATTGAATCATTTGTGAAAAATCCTCCGGGTATGGATACGTTAGTTGCTGTAAAAGATGAAATAGTAAAGGAATTCAATGACAATGGCTTAAAAGGGGCGATTCAAAAAAGAGCAGCTAATATTGAAAAAGTTTTTCAAGGAATTCTAAGTAAGTTGGACCCAGTGGAAGATCTTCCTCAGAAAAAAGAGCAGGAAGAAGAGGAAGATGAAAAAGAAAAATATGTTCTTAAAAGGTAATTAAAATGAAAAACAGGGAAGCTTTTTCAGAGGCAATCATTGAAAGCCGTCTTTACAACAAAGATTTAGCGCCGGTTTCGGAGGCAGAGCGCAAATGGCATGTGGGAAGTTTTGCCGCATTATGGATTTCGATGTCGGCTTGTATTCCAACTTATATGTTGGCTTCGTCGTTGATTGGAAGTGGCATGAATTGGAAGCAAGCAATTTTGACTATTTTTCTTGGTAATTTGATTGTGCTGATTCCGATGGTGCTTAATGCTCATGCGGGCACGAAATATGGCATTCCGTTTCCGGTTTATTGTCGACCCGCGTTTGGCACAGTGGGCGCGAATATTCCTGCGTTGCTTCGCGCATTTGTGGCGTGTGGTTGGTTTGGGATTCAGACGTGGATCGGGGGAGCGGCTATTTATAAAATTCTTGGCGTTTTTGAGCCGTCGCTTGTTGTTGCTGCGCCTATTGGCTTTCTTGGCATTAGTTTACCCCAACTTTTTTGTTTTTTATTTTTTTGGGGTATTAACATGTGGGTGATTTATAAAGGAATCAATTGCATTCGTTGGTTGCTCAATATTAAAGCGCCTCTGCTCATTGTTCTTGGATTGCTATTATTATGGTGGGCTTACAAAAATGCTGGAGGTTTTGGCCCCATGCTTTCGCAACCTTCTGTGTTTGATCCGGGACAGCCGAAAGCTGGGCAATTCTGGATTTTCTTTTTTCCTGCGTTAACTGGGATGATTGGGTTTTGGGCCACGCTTTCTTTGAATATCCCTGATTTTTCGCGTTATGCTAAATCGCAACGCGATCAAGTCATTGGGCAAACGTTGGGCTTACCAGCAACGATGGCGCTTTATTCTTTCATTGGGGTGGCAGTTACTTCGGCAACAACGATTATTTATGGTCAAGCGATTTGGGATCCGGTGGATGTGTTAACGCGTTTTACCAATCCCGTGGTTTTGGTGATAGCGATGATTTCTTTATGTATTGCAACATTGGCGACAAATATTGCTGCTAATGTGGTGAGTCCTGCGAATGATTTTGCGCATTTGGCTCCTCGATATATTTCATTTCGTATTGGAGGAACGATTACTGGAATTTTGGGAATTTTAATCATGCCATGGAAATTGGTGGCTGATCCGAATGGTTATATTTTTCTGTGGCTTGTGGGTTACAGCGCTTTGCTGGGGCCGATTGGCGGGATTTTGATTGCGGATTATTTTGTGGTGCGACGCCAACACTTGAACCTGGCTGAGCTTTATCGGGAGAACGGTGTTTATTCAGCCACACGAGGTTTTAATTTGATTGGTATTATTGCTTTAATATTAGGAGTGATTCCCAGTGTGCCAGGGTTTTTGGTGCAGGTGAAACTTAAAGCGGCTTCCGAATTTCCTGCATGGCTTGTGGCGCTTTATGATTATGCCTGGTTTGTTGGTTTTGCGATTGCTTTTGTATTTTATTGGGGCGGGATGAAATTATTTTCACAGCAAAATAATGGAACTAAGACGTTGGATTCTTTAGCTTCTGCCGATGTGTGATTTTTTTCTCCGAACGGAGAAGTAGGTCATAAATATTCACTGGAAGAATTATTAAAAGCCTTGTAGAAAGTCAGGCTATGATTTTACACGATGTTAAAGTTTACCCTTCAAAAGTTCCTCTTTCTAAAGATCAACAACTGGCTTGGAAAATAGCTCAGGTAGCAACGGATAAAACATCATTAGAGCCTGCGGTGGTTGACATGGTGATTAATCGGATTATTGACAATGCGTCGGTAGCGATTGCGGCCATTAATCGCAAACCCGTAGCGAATGCCCGCAGTCAGGCGATTGCGCATCCTCGCGAAAAAGGAGCGACGGTTTTTGGTATGCCGAATGATCAACGGTTTGATGCGGAATGGGCTGCGTGGGCCAATGGGACGGCTGTGCGTGAGCTCGATATGCATGACACTTTTTTAGCCGCAGATTATTCGCATCCGGGTGATAATATCCCGCCCATTTTAGCAGTGGCACAACAATGTCGGCGTAATGGTGCGGATTTGGTGCGCGGAATTGTGGTGGGCTATGAAATTCAAATCAATTTGGTGAAAGCAATCTGTTTGCATCAATATAAGAAGGATCACATTGCTCATTTGTGTCCTTCAGCAGCCGCTGGGATTGGTGCGCTTTTGGATTTAAATACTGATGTGGTTTATCAAGCGGTGCAACAAGCGGTACATGTGGGTTTTTCGACACGACAATCGCGTAAAGGTGAAATTTCGAGTTGGAAAGCTTATGCCCCTTCGCATGCCGGAAAATTGGCAGTGGAAGCGGTAGATCGTGCAATGCGTGGTGAAAAAAGTCCTTCGCCGATTTATGAAGGGGAAGATAGTGTAATTGCTTATATGCTAGGCGGTGATAAATCGACTTATCGTGTGCCTTTACCGGAAATAGGTGAGGGGCAGCGTGCTATTTTAGATTCTTACACCAAAGAACATTCCGCGGAATATCAAGCGCAAGCGCTCATTGATCTGGCGTTTAAACTTCGTAAAAAGCTACCGAATTTAAAAGAGATTCAGAAAATTGTTTTGCATACGAGTCATCATACCCATTACGTAATCGGCACAGGTGCGCAGGATCCGCAAAAAATGGATCCGAACGCGACGCGCGAAACGTTGGATCATAGTATTATGTATATTTTTGCGGTGGCGCTGCGAACGGGCGAATGGCATCACGTGAAAAGTTATGCTTCCGAGATGGCACGTCATCCTGAGACGGTGGAGTTGTGGCATAAAATTGAAACGGTGGAAGATCCGGAATGGACGCGTCGTTATCACACGCATGATCCCAAGGAAAAAGCCTTTGGTGCACGAGTCGAAATTTTATTGAGAAATGGTGATAAAGTTGTTGATGAATTAGCCGTGGCTAATGCCAATCCTTTAGGAGCGAAACCTTTTGCAAGACCCGATTATATCAAGAAGTTTAAGACGCTTACCGAAGATATTTTGACTTCTTCTGAAAGCGAACGCTTTTTAGAAACTGTGCAACGTTTGCCAAATTTAAAAGCCGAAGAGTTGGGGCAATTAAATGTTCAAGTAGATTTAGCGAAGTTGGAAAATAATAAACGAGATAATCGAGGAATTTTTTAGAGCCCGCGAATCACGCTAATCACGCGAATGGAAAAAGATAAATTGGTTAAAGAGATTATTTATAAAGAAGAATGTTACGCTATTATTGGCGCTTGTTTTACGGTTTATAATGAGAAAGGGCGTGGATTTTTAGAGGGAGTTTATCAGGAGTGTTTGGAAATTGAATTTAACTATTTGAAAATTTCCGCAATATCTAAGCCGCAACTTACTCTCACTTATCGAGACCAAATTCTTCAACAAACCTACACGCCTGATTTTGTTTGTTTTGGTAAAATTATTTTAGAACTTAAAACTGCGGCGAAAATAATTGATGAGCACAGGGGGCAGGTGCTTAATTATTTAAACGCCACAGGTTTTCAGCTTGGATTACTTGTTAACTTCGGTCATTATCCCAAACTTGAATATGAACGGATCGTAAATTCTAAACAGACTAAAGATGAGCCAATTTTTCTTTAATTATTATTCGCGTGATTAGCGTGATTCGCGGGCAAAACTTATGCTTTTTAATAAAAAAAATGCGACACAAAAACGTCAGGAATTTCGTCAGGCGTTAAAGTCAGGAAAACTTTTGCGTTTCCCTGGCGCTTTTTCGCCTTTGGTGGCGATGTTAATGGAGCAGCAGGGTTTTGATGGTGTTTATATTTCAGGAGCAGTTTTAGCCAATGATCTTGGATTTCCTGATATTGGTTTAACCACCTTGACCGAAGTTTCTCAACGCGGTCGCGCTATTGCGCGTGCAACTGAGTTGCCGGCGATTATTGATATTGATACCGGTTTTGGTGAAGCGATGAGTGCTGCGCGTACGATTCAAGAATTGGAAGATTTGGGACTTTGTGGATGTCACTTGGAAGATCAACAAAATCCGAAGCGATGCGGTCATTTGGATAATAAAGCGTTGGTAGAAACGGAAGCGATGATTAAAAAGGTCAAAGCTGCTTCAGACGCTAAGCGCGATAAGAATTTTTTAATTATTGCTCGAACGGATGCAAGAGCTTCTGAAGGATTGGAAGCAGCAATCGGACGTGCGAAAGCTTACGTTGATGCCGGTGCAGAAATGATTTTTCCTGAGGCGCTACAGAATGAAAAAGAGTTTGAAGCATTTCGCCAAGCGGTTTCGGTTCCGCTGCTAGCCAATATGACGGAATTTGGCAAAAGCTCTTTATTAACGACAAAGCAGTTGCAAAATTTGGGTTATAATCTTGTGATTTATCCTGTAACCAGTTTGCGTTTGGCGATGAAAGCGGTGGAAGATGGGTTAGCGAGCATTCGTGATGAAGGCACGCAAGAGCACCTTTTAGAAAAAATGCAGCATCGCAAACGGCTTTACGAAATTTTGCATTACGAAAAATATAACCAATTTGATCAGTCGATTTTTAATTTTAAAGTCTAACTAAAGCCTGTGCTCGATGTTTGTTGGTTTTAAATTCAAAACAAACTCGATCAATCCATGATTTGAAAGTAGTTTGGTCAATGAATTTCCTAAGAAGTTAATAAGTCTAAAACTAACATGAAAAAAAAGTTCATCCTATTACTAGTGATGGCCACATTTAGCGTTAGTCGGGCTTATTCGTATGCGCTACAGGGTCACGAAATAGTTGGCGCAATCGTCGACGAGAAGCTTTCAGGCAAACCGGTTGAGGAAAAAGTTCGACAAATGTTAGGCGATGTCTCGTTGGCAACGGCTGCTGGTTTGCCAGACGCGATTAAGAATTGGGATAAGGATGGTCCTGATAGCTCCCGGGCTTTACCTGTGTCTTCCAACAAAGTGTTAGACGCACAACTGCGTGAGTTTTGGCGCGCGAATCCACCGACGACAAATTATAATTCTGTTATACCGTCGCATTGTTGGTTTCATTACACAGATGTGCCGGTGTTCGATTTTGGAAAATATGCTGATGGAAAAACGGGCCGATCGGTTTGGGATATTGTTCATATGATAACCTATTGCGTTCGTGTCTTAAAAGGCCAAGAAAGCGAACAGAATGCGCGCAAGATTACGAAACCTGTAGCCATCGTTCTTTTGGCGCATTACATCGGTGATATTCATCAACCGCTGCATGTGGGTGCCGAATATTTCAACATTACCAATAGGCAACCGGTTAATCCTGATAAAGGCACAGTTGGCATTAGTGATGTGGGTGGTAACAGCCTTTCTTTTAAATACACCGCCATGGTGGGTAAAAAACGTATTCATCAATTGGGAAATTTACACAGCTTTTGGGATAGCCAAACCGTAACCTTAGCCTTGGATCAGATTCGGGCAGAAATCCGACAGAAGACGATCGGACACTCATCAACTGTGACGGATAAAGAAGTTGTGCATTATTTTGCATCTCAAGAACCGAAAAATTGGAAATTAAATCTGTCAACTAATGTCAATGATTGGGCACAGCAATGGGCTGATGAAATTCTTCCGATAGCGTCCCAAGCGCATGAGCGCTTGCAGTTTGTCCATGTGAAACCTCAGATGGAAGGAGGCGAGTTGATAGCAAGAGGCGAAGCCATTGAAAAATCAATGCCTGATGGTAAATCCTATGACAAATGGGCGAGCAATGTGGTCAGAGACGAACTACATAAGGCCGGTTGGCGTTTAGCTGAACTTTTAGAGCAAGTATTAGAGTGAGACATAAGTTTGACAAAAACCTTTCTATTGCTCATATCATTTTGATAAAAAATAAATAAAATTTATGAGTACAACTATAGCAAATCCTGAAATTAGACGTGGTTTAGAAGGTGTCATTGTTGACACAACCAAAGTTTCCAAAGTCATGCCGGACATTAATGCCTTGGTTTATCACGGCTATCCCGTGCAAGACTTAGCGGAAAATTGTTCCTTTGAAGAGGTGGCTTATTTATTGTGGAATGGTGAATTACCTAATCGATCACAGCTCGATGCGTTTCAGAAAAAAGAAAGAAGTTTGCGTTCGATTAGTCCAACACTTTTAAAGGTGATTCAGAGTTTTCCCAAAAAAGCGCATCCCATGGATGCGATTCGCACGGCAGTCAGTTTTTTAGGAATGGAAGATGAGGATATGGAGAAAACGGATGAAGCGACCAATCGAGAGCGCTCGTTTCAATTGCTCGCAAAAATTCCTACGATGATTGGCGCATTTTATCGTTATCGTAAAGGCCAAGATTTTATTGCGCCTAGAGAAGATTTGAGTATGGCTGAAAATTTTTTCCATGTCTGTTTTGGTAAAGTGCCGGAACCGGAAGTGGTCAAAGCGTTCGACGTTTCTTTAGTGCTTTACGCCGAGCATGGATTTAATGCTTCGACCTTTACCGCGCGTGTGGTGACTTCAAGTTTAGCTGATATTTATGGCGCTGTGACAGCAGGAATTGCTTCATTAAAAGGTCCGCTTCATGGCGGTGCAAATGAAGCTGTGATGCATATGCTTTTGGAAATTGGTGAACCGGCAAAAGCGAAAGAGTGGTTGTTAACTGCGTTAAAAGAAAAACGCAAAGTGATGGGATTTGGTCATCGCGTTTATAAAAAAGGTGATTCGCGCGCACCTACGATGAATCAATATGGTTTAAAAATGGCCGAAATTAAGGGTGAAAAGAAATGGCACGAAATGTTGGATATTTTAGAAAAAACGATGGTGGAACAAAAAGGAATTCATCCCAACCTCGATTTTCCAACTGGGCCTGCTTATTATTTGATGGATATCGATATTGATATGTTCACGCCGATTTTTGTAATGAGCCGCATAACAGGATGGACTGCTCACATTCTCGAGCAGCAAGCTAGTAATCGATTGATCCGTCCTTTATCGCAATACACCGGCTCGCCCGAAAGAAAAGTGGCTTCTTTGGCTCAAAGGAAATAGCGAATTATTTTTTTTCTTTTTTTCGAGCGCGTTCGGCAAGACGACGATAATCCTCCCGGATTTTATCAAGCTCTTCGTCATCTAATTCTTCTAAATCTAAGAGGCTATTTTGCGCGCCATGAATTCTTTTTATGATTTCGTCTAATTTGATTTGTAACGCTTCCGTATCTCGGTTTTGGGTGTTCTGAATTAAGAATACCATTAAGAAGGTGATAATGGTTGTACTAGTATTGATGATTAATTGCCATGTATCACTGAAACTAAATAAAGGGCCTGTAATCGCCCATATTATAATCGCTAAACCAGCAATAAGAAAGGTAATAGGTTTTCCAGAATAACGAGCTGTAACTTTAGCAAAACGAGTAAACCAAGAATTTTTTCCTGCCATAAAGAGAAAAGGTTAAGATAAATGGATTTTTAAACTAATCAATTTTATTGCTGCTTTGTTTTTTTAACGATTTCCAATATTCCAACCTTTCTTGAATCTTTTTTTCGTAGCCATGTTCGGTGGGAATGTAATAGGTTCGCACTTCGTTGAGATAGTCTTGGGGCGCGATGCCTTCTATGAAGTTGTGAGAGTATTGATAACCTTGATGGCCAAGTTTTTTGCTGCCGGGATAATGAGCATCACGCAGATGGCGGGGCACCGCTAATGTGACACCTTTTTTAACGTCATCTGTAGCATTTTCGAGAGCCATGTAGCTGGCGTTGCTTTTGGGTGCGGTAGCTAAATAAACCGTGGCTTCGGCAAGAGGAATGCGCGCTTCGGGCAAGCCAATAAACTCTACCGCTTGTTGTGCGGCAACGGCTAACGGAAGGGCATGCGGATCAGCCATGCCAATATCTTCAGCAGCGCTGATGACGAGGCGTCGCGCAATAAAACGAATTTCTTCGCCCGCGTAGAGCATCTTTGCGAGCCAATAAATCGCAGCATCAGGATCGCTACCACGAATGGATTTAATGAAAGCGGAAATGGTGTCGTAATGTTGATCTTCATTTGCATCATAAACGATGGCTTTTTTCTGAATGCATTCTTCAGCAATTGGTAAAGTGATATGAATTTTTTGATTTTGATCAGGTTTCGTAGTTAGCGCAGCGATTTCGAGGGAATTTAAAGCTTTGCGCGCGTCGCCATCAGCTTGAATGGCAAGATGATTTAAAGCTTCTGTGTCTACTACCAAGGGCATTTTTCCCAAACCTCTTTCTGAATCATTTAAAGCGCGTTGTAATAAAGTTTTAATGTCTTTGGTGTTTAACGGTTCGAGTTGGAAAACTTGTGACCGTGAAACGAGTGGCGCGTTGATATAAAAAAACGGATTATGCGTGGTGGCGCCAATTAAGCGAACGGTCGCATTTTCTACGTCTGGTAGAAGAACATCTTGTTGCGCTTTGTTAAAGCGATGAATTTCGTCGATGAAGAGAATGGTTTTTTTGCCGGTAGTATGCAGTCGATTTAAAGCGCTAGCTAAAACGCGTCGCATATCAGCTGTTCCTGATTCTACACCGCTTAATTTTTCGAAGTGGCATTGTGTCGTGTTGGCAATGATTTGTGCTAGAGAAGTTTTTCCGCTGCCTGGAGGGCCAAAAAGAATCAGTGAACTAAGGCGATCGGCTTCGATGGCGCGTCGTAATAATTTGCCGCTCCCAAGTAGATGAGCTTGGCCGACATATTCTTCCAAAGTTCGGGGGCGAAATCGTGAGGCGAGAGGCGCGTTTTCGTGTTTTGTATTTTTTTTCTCTTCCGAAGAAAAGTTTTCAAAAAGATCGTTCATAAATTGGGAGCCGATTTCCAGATGGGCACATCTTGTTTTAAACGGTTGCAAAATTCTGTCAAAAGTCCGAATCCTTCCTTACGATGTTTTGAGGTAATACGAATCCAGACTGAAGATTCGCCAACAGGAATTTTTCCAAGACGATGAACGAATTCGAAAGAGCGACAGGGGTAGTCGAGTTTGAGTTGATCTAAAATTTTATGAATTTGGTGATGTGCCATGTCTTGATAAGCTTCGTAATCAAGATGGGTAATGGTTTGTTGACTTTCTTCGTCGCGAACGACGCCATGAAATTCAACGATGCTTCCAATCGAGTTTGTCTTTTGGGGAAAAGGCAAGGGTGAAATGGTTTCAAACGTAAAAAGTATTTTTTTTTTCATAGATTCAACCGCCAATCGCGGTCATAATACGATTGGGTTGATAATTATTTCGAAAAAGATGTTCGGGCGGTTTCTGGTGAAGCGCTAAACCGATCATTTCTAAAATATCTTTATCCCTGCCTCCGTTGCGCAAAAGAGGTTTGAGATCGTATTCTCCATGATTTCCTAAACAGGGGCGAATTTTCCCATCAGATGTTAATCGAATTTTATTACAATTTTCACAAAAATGCAGATTAGTAATGGAGCTAATAAATCCTACGATAGCGCCGATTTTTTCTAAGCGATAATATTTTGCGGGACCTATGCCAAAAGTTTCATTCAGAGGAATTACATTGTCTTTTTCAGTAATTTTTTTGAGAGCTTCATGAGCTGGGAAGAAATTTTTTTCGCTTAGCATTTCAGTCAAGCTCACGGGCATAAGCTCGATAAAGCGAATCGGATGTTGATACTCAGCTGCATAATGGATCAAAGGCCAAAGATCGTCTTCGTTCATGTGGCGAATGAGAACGGTGTTGAGTTTGATTCGTTCAAAACTCGTTTCACGCGCAGTTTGGATGCCTTGCAAAACTTCAGCTAAATTTCCGCCGGTAATTTTCTGATAAGTTTCAGATTGTAGGGAATCTAAACTAATATTGAGTGATTTAACACCGACCCTTTTGAGTTCAAAAGCATGTTCGGTTAAACGAGTGGCATTAGTGCTTAAAAAAACATTTTCAACTCCTTTAGTTTGGGTGAGCTTTTCGATAAAAGAGGTAGCATCTTTACGAATCAGAGGTTCACCTCCGGTGATACGAAAGTTTTTAAAACCGAGTCGAGTGGTAAGTTGGACGACACGCAAGATTTCTTCATAGGTCAAAATATCTTCGCGTTTTTTCCAATCGGCAAACCCTTCGGGCATGCAATAAAGGCAACGCTCATTGCACCGGTCCGTAATTGAAATTCTTAAATAGTTTACGGTTCGCATTTGAATATAGGATAGATTTATTCTTGGTTCTCTTCAAGATTCTTACCGGTATTGGGATTGATGAATGGGCTGAAACTCGTTTTTATCGAAAACCATAATGAAACCATTTGACAAAATTTCTTAATGGGTTTTATTGCTTTTAATTGGATTAATATTAACGTTTAAAGTTATTTAAATATAAATAGTTATGGCAAAAGGTAGAAAAGGTGGAGTAGATGGTGGACATAGATCAGACTCTCAAGGACATAAGCGGGATGTTGATGCGCATATACATGGAAAAACAAAAGCTCATTTGTCAGACCTAGATGCGGCAAAGGTGGATTTAGAGGTTTCGAAACATGAAGGCGAGCTGGGTGTCGCAGCTGAAAAGGTTACTGAAGCGGGAGCTAAATTGAAAGAAGCTCGTGAGAAAGAGGATAATGCTGAGGGTATTGCGAGAGCTGAACGAGATTTTCAAGAAGCTGTTACTCTTTATGCACAAGCTCACAAAATTGCTGAAACCTTTTTAAGAGATCGTGCATTAACTCCAGTGCAAAGGGCTAAAATAGAGGAATCGTTGACGCAAGCGCAAGTTGCTACGAAAGGTACCGCGGTAGCTGCAGGCAGAAAAACTCTGGAACCGGCACTAAAGCTTGAGCAAGTAAGTGATCGATCTGGAGCGCCTGAAAAAAGGCCTAGAAAAATGAAGGCAATAGACGCATCAAATGAATCAATGGATAAGGCGCTATCAGCTCTTAAAGAAAAAAAAGTTACGGATCTCGCTCATCATCCTTTAGTAGAAGCCTTAGCTAGACGCCGAGATACTTATTTAGCTTTGCAGGAAGCGAGGAAGTCGAGAGATCTCGATGAAATCCAAACGGCTGAAACAAAAGATATTGGTGCTAATGCTACACTTAAGAATAGAGCAAGACAATATGGCAAAGAAGCGGAAGTAAATGATGCCTGGCAAGACATAAAAAATGAAATCAAACTAGTAGAAGGCGATGGTGCAAAAGTAAAAAAAGAAAGAGGAGCTGAAACTAGTTTGGCGGCAGTGGACTTGTCCCAAATTCAAATCGAAAAAGATTATCTTCAGGAGCGTAATATTACCAACCCTGCAGTTATTCAGGCTTTTGTGGACATGCGAGAAAAATATCAAGATCTTCAAGATTTTTACTTAGAACATGATGCACCTAAGGGAGATCCTAATGGCGCTACGCACCAACCCGGCTTCAAGGAGAAAGCTAGAGCCTATCAAATGGCTCAGGAAAAATATAAACGACTCTGCGAAGGGGCAGGCATCAATTATCGCGATGTGGCGAAGCCTGCTTGGGAGCATGTACGAGATAGAATAGATCAGAAAATGGGGCCAGAATTTGCTTTGGTTCGACAAAAAAAACTTCAATCAAAGGCACCTCATTTGAGTAATGAACTTGAAGCACTTAGGAATAGGGGTATCAATAATGATTTAGCGTTAGCACAAGCTTTAAAAGAATGCAAAGAGGCTTATTGTGCTTCAATAGAAGCAAGAAAAGGGGATGATACAACAAAAATAATCCAAGCTGAAGCAGAGCTCGTTAATAAAAGACGAGTATTAATGCGTGAAGCTGGTGACGATCGTCGTGATGTTGTTCGATCGGTTTGGGAAGATTTTGTTTTGGGTGAAGTGAGAGCCGAAAGGCGTGGTATAAGTCAAGAATCGCTTGATCGTGCCGGCTTGGTACTTGCTAGACATGGAATCACTAGTGAAGCTTCAAGAACGGCCTTGGCCGGCTTCATTGAGGCTCATGAAGCGATACACTTTAGGCCTAGCAATGTTACAAAAGAAGAACTCGTTCAACTCCAAAATAATTACAGAACCGCAGGTCGGAGTCTTGAAAACTCTCTAGGAGGTGTAAAACTATCTGATGCTAATGGCATCACTCGCAAAATTGCAGATGAGATTCAAAAACAGACACAGAAAGAAGTTGCTAAAAGGATAAGAGAAACTGGTTGGATAGAAGGAGAAGGTGTTGCTGCTACCAGGGCTGAAAAATTACTTAATGAACATGGTGTAAGTGTAGAGGGTCAAGAGATTAAAAACCGGTTAGTTCAAGTTATAGAGGCCTATGATGAAATCCACTTAACATCTCGAGAAGGTAATGTGCCTCGTCCTATTTCAAGCAGATATCAATATGCCCGCGACATGTTTGAAGAGCATTGTAGAAGAAATGGGATACCTGATGAAGTAGCAGAAAAGGTTTTAAAGGGTGTTAAAGATCAGATGGAAAGAGAAAAACGTAGGAGGATATCAAGCGTTGGTGCAGCAGTAGCAGGAGCTGTGGCGCTGGGAGTGTTAGCAGTGAGCGAAGGAGAAGCTGGGGCGCAAGATGAGAATTATGGATTAGCAGTTCGAGCCATAAACGATACTTTAGGTCTCGCAGCTGGGGATGAAGATTTAGTGGGAGCGCTTGCAAGACTTAAGAAAACTTCAGACAAGTTGGGTGAAGCACGCTTAGCTTATAACCAAGTGCAAGGACTGTGGGGCAAAGGGGTTCTTGAAGGAGAAAATGTGAAGGCTTACGTTGCCGCACAAAGCGCAGTGACAGAAGCGCAAGAGCAATATCGAAAAGCGCGCAATCATTTTAATGAAGTGTGCAAGAGCAAAGGCATTAACGGATTACAAGCCGAAATCATATGGGATCGGATGCAGGGCAAGTATTATACACAACAAGAGATGGGGTTGGCAAAAGCGGCAAGGGATAAGGCATTGGCAGAATGTCAACAGGCCGCTGGGGCAGTGCCAGAAGCCATCAAGGCAGCAGGAAAAATAAAAGAAGATCCAAACGCCACCGACGCACAAAAGGCTCAAGCCGAAGCAGCGGTAAGAGCAGCAGTGGCTAAGGCGGCACAAAAAACAAAAGCCTACTGGGTGATAAACAGTCGCTATGAGCGAATGGCTGGAGTGATGAAAGTTTCGCTGCCGGCGGCCAAGCTACCAGAGGAAACAAAAGCTCAAGAGCGAACCAGAGCAAAAGCAGATCAGGTTGAGCCAAGCGCTCGAGCATTAGCGCAATATACCGATGCGCAACTGCGAGCGGCCAAAGAAATACAGCCAGTGGTAGATGCTGCAGTGGTAGAGGTTGCAGCGGCAGTAATACCTGGAGCTATTCCTGCACAGATGGCGGTTGTTGCCATGGCTCGGGGCAGGGTGCAAGAGGCAGAAGCGTTAAATGAAGAGGCCAGAGATGCTTGGGTGAGAGAGCAAGTAAAGAATGAATTTGAAAAAGTGCTAGCCAAACTTCCGGCAGAAGAAGCAGAAAGAATTAGAAGATCGCCGACATATTTAGAGGATGTGGAAGAGTCAGTTCAAGGAGTGAAAGATTATTGGGCAGGAGATGGAGCAGGCTCAACGGATGTCATGGGTGGCTCCTTATTTACTTCACTCGACGGTAGTGGCAAAGTGGATGAAGCACAAGATATAGCAGAATTACCTGAATTTATTGGGACTGTAAGTGATCATGCCACGACTATTACTGGTCGTGTGGCTACAACCCGAGGCCACCACGAGCGTCGTCGTCAGGCTGAAGCCGATGTTAAGTGGTCTGCTGAGACTCGTTTTGGAATCGAGCGTAAAGTTCGAGACGATATTGAAATAGCAGAAACGGCCACGGGGCGATATCCTGGCATGGAAGGTGTAGTGATTCCTTACCAAACCCAAACGCCAAACCCACCCCGAGACAATCGGGTGGCTGAAGCAGAAGGCAAAAAAGAGATGGGCAAACCGAAGAACCGAGAAACAGTCTGGGCAGCGGCAGCAGGAGAGAATTACACACCCGATGTTTCGATGTCGCCGAATATGGATGCTTGTGTAGAGGGTGGGGAATACCAATCTGCAATGAGTATCGAAGAACAGCTTTCTTCGCAAACTCCAACGCAAAAGGCGTCCATTCCTTCTTATTAAGATTTTAGATTAGAACATAACGCTAAAATTTGTTGCAGATGATTTTCTAAAGAAAATTGCTCGGCTTTTTGGCGGCAGAGTTGGCAGTTAAGATCGCGTTGTTCTGGGTTGGAAAAATGGTTAATGGCTTGAACCCAAAGTTCAATAGGCGCTTCAGGTGCGAGCGCGATGCCGTCCTGGCCCTCTGTCAAAATTTCTGAAGCGCCGTTATGAGTGCTTGTTACAACAGGTAAGCCTGAAGCTAAGGCTTCCAGAGTGACGTTGGCGAAAGGGTCGTAGTAGGTTGGAAAAAGTAGCAAGTCTGCACCTTGATAAAAGCGGCTGGTTTCTGAAGAAGGTTTGGGTCCTGCAAAATAAACGAGAGGATGGTGATAATGTTTTTCTGGGCCTTTTCCAATGACTATTAATTTTATCTGACGCGAGTTTTGTTTTTGCCAGGTTTCGACAATTTCAATCGCTTTTTTTAATCCTTTGCGTTGCCAACCGCTACCAACAAAAAGAGCGACGATATCGTTAGGATTAAGACCAAGATGGTTTTTGAGCCAAGGATCGTAAGAAGGTTGCCAGGGTTTTAAATCGACGCCGTTATAAATGATATCAATATGCTCTTCTGGGAAATGAAGCAAATCGACAATTTGTTTTTTAACAAAATGGGAGTTGGCAATAACACGTTGGGTGTTTTGTGGATTATAGGCTTTTTTTTCGCTCCAAAGTAAGAGTTGGTGGAAGGGGCTTAGTTTTATAAAAAAATTGGAAAAAGAGTTTTGTAGTAAGCGACGTTGTTGTAGCCAAGCGGCATGAACTCCATCGCCCGCACGGAGGAGATTTTGTTGCCAGTGACGTTCTAGGCTAATAACGAGAGGTTGAGGATTTTTTTGCACCCAATTTTTGGCGAGCCAGGAAAAATACCAAGGGCGCATCCAGCGAATTTGGTTTAAACGGTAAGGATCCAAGCGAATAATATTGAGATTGGGAATTTTATTGAGAGGGCTTTCTTGAGGGCAATCGGCGCAAAGCAAGTTGATTTGAATTTGTTTTTCAGAAAAACCTTCAATCAGGAGTTGAAGATATTTTTCTGCACCCCCCAGACCGGCAGGAAATTGTCGAATCAGGGTGAGGGTTGAAAGCATGAATGATTTTGAACCAAGAAACGTTATTTTGCAGGCTTTATTTTTGCTTGTTTTTAGATGTGGTATTGAGAGCGTTGATGTTCAAGAAAAAAACTGATGAGAGATCAAAAAATGATTGTTAAGAGGATAAAAAAGATTATATTTTAAGATAGAAAAGGTTGTTTTTAAAAAAAGATAAAATTTTTTTAAAAAACTATTGACTCATTAAAAGATTTCAGTAGTTTATCGACTTCCCTGATCTTCTTGGCTGTCCTTTTTTCAGAGTGAAATGGAGTAAATGCAGAGAGTTTGAGGGCTAAATTTTTTTAGATTAATTTTTGTTCTTTGACAGTTTGGCTTTTTGAAATAAATCAAAAGGTAGATATACAACAGCGAAAGTTGAATTGTGCGATTCTTAAGCAATTCAATGAGTTTTTTAAATTATCTCGCTTCGGCGGGATAATCCTAAGCAAAGTAAATATTTCTTCGGAAATAATAAAAGCTTCAGGATCACTTTCTTTTCGGAGAGTTTGATTCTGGCTCAGAACGAACGCTGGCGGCGTGGATAAGACATGCAAGTCGTGCGAAACTTATTTGGTAGCAATATTGAGTAAGTTTAGCGGCGAAAGGGTGAGTAACACGTGGGAATCTACCCAGAAGTGTAGAATAGCCCGCCGAAAGGCGGATTAATACTGCATGTGGTCGCAAGACTAAAGCGGGGGACCGTAAGGCCTCGCGCTTCTGGAGGAGCCCGCGTCCTATCAGCTAGTTGGTGAGGTAACGGCTTACCAAGGCTATGACGGGTAGCTGGTCTGAGAGGACGACCAGCCACACTGGAACTGAGACACGGTCCAGACACCTACGGGTGGCAGCAGTCGAGAATTTTTCACAATGGGCGCAAGCCTGATGAAGCGACGCCGCGTGGAGGATGAAGGGATTCGTCTTGTAAACTCCTGTCACTGGGGAAAAATGCTTCGATTCTAATACAATCGGAGTTGATGTTACCCAGAGAGGAAGAGACGGCTAACTCTGTGCCAGCAGCCGCGGTAATACAGAGGTCTCAAGCGTTGTTCGGATTTACTGGGCGTAAAGGGTGCGTAGGAGGTTTTTTAAGTCGAATGTGAAATCCCGCAGCTCAACTGCGGAACTGCATTCGATACTAAAAAGCTGGAGGGTCGGAGAGGTTGCTGGAATTCTCGGTGTAGCAGTGAAATGCGTAGAGATCGAGAGGAACACCAATGGCGTAAGCAAGCAACTGGAAGAACCCTGACTCTGAGGCACGAAAGCTAGGGGAGCAAACGGGATTAGATACCCCGGTAGTCCTAGCCGTAAACGGTGTCCATTAGGTGTTGGCGGAATCGACCCCGTCAGCGCCGCAGCTAACGCGTTAAATGGACCGCCTGGGAAGTACGGTCGCAAGATTAAAACTCAAAGAAATTGACGGGGACCCGCACAAGCGGTGGAGTATGTGGCTTAATTCGATGCAACGCGAAGAACCTTACCTGGGCTTGACATGCTTTGTTCAAACGATGAAAGTCGTTGGTCCGCAAGGACGAATTGCACAGGTGCTGCATGGCTGTCGTCAGCTCGTGTCGTGAGATGTTGGGTTAAGTCCCGCAACGAGCGCAACCCCTATGTTTTGTTGCTCGCAAGAGATCTCGAAACAGACTGCCCTGTCAAACGGGGAGGAAGGTGGGGATGACGTCAAGTCCGTATGGCCCTTACGGCCAGGGCTGCACACGTACTACAATGCCTGGTATAGAAGGAAGCAAGACCGCAAGGTGGAGCCAATCCCCAAAACCAGGCCCAGTTCGGATTGGAGGCTGCAACTCGCCTCCATGAAGTTGGAATCGCTAGTAATGGCGCATCAGCTACGGCGCCGTGAATACGTTCCCGGGTCTTGTACACACCGCCCGTCACATCATGAAAGCCCGTTGTACCCGAAGCCGGTTTTAAAATCGTCTAAGGTATGGCTGGTAATTGGGATGAAGTCGTAACAAGGTAGCCGTAGGGGAACCTGCGGCTGGATCACCTCCTTTCTAAGGAGTTATTCTTTGCAATGTGAAAATTCAAATTTGAAATTTCACATTAGCAAGATAGGTCGGACGCTACCGTTAGGATTAACCTAACCACGCGTTATAAATCTTTTATTGGGAAACCAATAAAAGTAATTGCTTAAGCGCACAATTCAACTTTCGCATCAGGTAGTGACTAGTGACTGGTGACTAGTAACTCGTTTTTACCAGTTACCAATCACTAGTTACCGGTTACCCCTAAAAAAAAGGGGGGTATAGCTCAATTGGTAGAGCACCTGCTTTGCAAGCAGGATGTTACCGGTTCGAGTCCGGTTACCTCCATAAATCTCCGTGGTGATCATTTCAAATTTGAGATTTGAAATTGGCGCACAAGCAAGCTCGGGCCTGTAGCTCAGTTGGTTAGAGCATGCGCTTGATAAGCGCAGGGTCACTGGTTCGAGCCCAGTCAGGCCCATGATTAAAAGCCAAACGTAACACTTTCGTTTATTCCGCTTAGCGGAATAAATAAAGTTCTTTGACAGTCTAGCATGAAAGTCTTTTCGAATTTTTCCCCGTAAAACGGGATAAAATTCTGAAAGGGTAAATACAACTTTGTGCTGAGCCCGTTCCATTATTGGAACGGTTCAGAACGATTTCAAACACAAGAATCAAGCTACAAAGGGCACATAATGAATGCCTTGGCGCTGATAGGCGAAGAAGGACGTGATAAGCTGCGATAAGCTTCGGTGAGTGGCAAATACACTTTGATCCGGAGATCTCCGAATGGGATAACCCACCACGGGTAATGCCGTGGAACTGCCGGTTGAATTCATAGACCGGTAAGAGCAACACCTGCTGAAGTGAAACATCTCAGTAAGCAGAGGAAAAAAAAGCGAAGCGATTCCCTCAGTAGTGGCGAGCGAAAGGGGAACAGCCCAAACTGGAAGGCTTGCCTTCCAGGGTTGTAGGACCACGACATGGTATGACAAAGATTAGGTGAAGCGGATGGAAAGTCGCCCCATAGACGGTGAGAGGCCGGTAACTAAAAATTAGAGTCAACCTAGTGAGTTCCTGAGTAATGCGGTGCACGTGAAACCCCGCATGAATCCAGACCGACCACGGTCTAAGGCTAAATACTAATCAGCGACCGATAGTGAACAAGTACCGCGAGGGAAAGGTGAAAAGCACCGCTGTGAGCGGAGTGAAAGAGTACCTGCAATTATGTGCTTACAAAGTGTCAGAGCCCAGCACTTTCTGCTTCTTTGGCGAAAAGATTTATGTTTTATACTTACATACTAAAAAATCCAAAAGACGGCGAACTATATTACGGTTTTACCCGTAATCTCAAACAATGTTATCGCGATCATCAAAAATTATTGCGACACGCAGGTTGAAAAATAGTTTATTACGAAGCTTATTTAGATGAGCGTGATGCGCGAAAACGTGAACGAATGCTCAAACAATATGGCAACTCCCGTAGTCGGTTAAAACAAAAAATACAACATAGTCTATCTCAGAGATTAGAAAGTGCTGGGTGATGGCGTGCCTTTTGCTTAATGAGTCTGCGAGTTATTGTCCATGGCAAGCCTAAGGGCCTTTAGTCCGGAGGCGAAGCGAAAGCGAGTCCGAAATGGGCGTCCTAGTCGTTGGCAGTAGACCCGAAGCGGAGGTGATCTACTCTTGGTCAGGATGAAGTCTCCTTAACCGGAGATGGAGGTCCGAACAGGTGAACGTTGAAAAGTTTTCTGATGAACTGAGAGTAGGAGCGAAAGACTAATCAAACCCCGTAATAGCTGGTTCTCCCCGAAATGTATTGAGGTGCAGCCTCGGATGCTGACCTGTGGAGGTAGAGCACTGAATGGACTAGGGCCCACACCAGGGTACTGAATCCAATCAAACTCCGAATACCATAGGGCGCAATCCGGGAGTAAGGCAGTGGGGGATAAGCTCCATTGCCGAGAGGAAAACAGTCCAGACCGACAGCTAAGGTGCCAAAATACCGCGAAGTGGAAAGGATGTGATCTTACATAAACAGTGAGGATGTTGGCTTAGAGGCAGCCATCATTTAAACAGTGCGTAACAGCTGACTCATCGAGTGAGATCGCGCCGAAAATGATTGGCGATTAGCGGTATACCGAAGCTTCGGATACGTTAACATTTCGATATTAACGCATGGTAGGGGAGCGTTCCAAGGTGCTGTGAAGCCGAAGGGAAACCGACGGTGGAGCGCCTGGAAGTGAGGATGCAGACATGAGTAGCGATAAGACAGGTTTAATTCCTGTCCGCCGTAAACCCAAGGTTTCCTGGGGAAGGTTCGTCCTCCCAGGGTTAGTCGGGACCTAAGTCGAGGCCGTAAGGCGTAGGCGATGGACCAACAGGTTAATATTCCTGTACCACCGACATTTAACCTAGAATACACAAGACTAGAGAATAGCAAGGTGCTGAATGTCCTTGTCCCGCAAGGGGACGCAGAGGCCACGGCTGAAGCTGATTATTCAAAAGTTTTGTCGAGAAAAATTCTAGGGTATACTAAGGTGCCCGTACCGTAAACCGACACAGGTGGGTGGGTAGAATATACCCAGGCGCGTGAGTGAAGTCTCCTGAAGGAACTCGGCAATCTAGCCCCGTAACTTCGGAAGAAGGGGCGCCCCTAGCAATAGGGGCCGCAGTGAAAGGGGTCAACCGACTGTTTAACAAAAACACAGCGCTCTGCTAAGTCGCAAGACGACGTATAGGGTGTGACACGTGACCAATGCCGAAAGATTAAGGCAAGAGGTTAGCTTGTAGCAATATAGGCGAAGCTTTGAACCCAAGTCCCGGTGAATGTCGGCCGTAACTATAACGGTCCTAAGGTAGCGAAATTCCTTGTCGGGTAAGTTCCGACCTGCACGAATCGTGTAACGAGTTGACCGCTGTCTCCAGGAGATGCTCAGCGAAGTTGTAATGGCGGTGAAGATGCCGCCTACCCGCAGCAGGACGGAAAGACCCCGTGCACCTTTACTGTAAGCTGTTACTGTGTTTTCGTTTCAGATGCTTAGCGTAAGTGGTAGACAGTGAAGCTACTCTCTCGGGGGTAGCAGAGTCGTCAATGAAACACCACCCTTTTGCAATGAGAATACTAACCCTGAGTCCCGTGAAACCGGGCGGGGGACAATGGCAGCGGGTCAGTTTGACTGGGGCGGTTTCCTCCCAAAAAGTAACGGAGGAGTGCGAAGGTCAGCTCAGGCTGGTTGATAATCAGCTGTCGAGCGTATGGGTAGAAGCTGGCTTAACTGTGAGACCTACAAGTCGAGCAGATGCGAAAGCAGGCCCAAGTGATCCGGCGGTTGAATGTGGAATTGCCGTCGCTCATCGGACAAAAGGTACGCCGGGGATAACAGGCTGATCGCGCCCAAGAGTTCATATCGACGGCGCGGTTTGGCACCTCGATGTCGGCTCATCACATCCTGGGGCTGGAGAAGGTCCCAAGGGTCCGGCTGTTCGCCGGTTAAAGTGGTACGCGAGCTGGGTTCAGAACGTCGTGAGACAGTTCGGTCCTTATCCGCTGTGGGCGTTAGGAAATTTGAGGGATTCAATCTCTAGTACGAGAGGACCGAGATTGACGCACCTCTGGTGTTCCGGTTGTCACGTCAGTGGCAGCGCCGGGTAGCTATGTGCGGAAGAGATAAGCGCTGAAAGCATCTAAGCGCCAAGCTCCTCCCAAGATAAGATTTCCCTATTAGGTACGTGGAAGACCACCACGTTGATAGGCCAGATGTGGAAGCACAGTAATGTGTTAAGCTAACTGGTACTAATATACCAATCGACTTGATTCTTTTTTTCTTTGTTTTCGCAAACTCCGGACATTATTTTCGTCCGGAGCCACGAAAGCAGAATTTCGTCTGAAATATCACTCAGCACAAAGTTGTATTTATTCTTAAAAGCTGTCAGCTATCAGTTTTCAGCTTTTCAACAAAGACTTAAACCATGCTAGATTTTGGCAACTCATCAGAGATCTTGCCTAGATTCAGTCGATGCGCGAATAACATGAGCGCACCAAGTGACTGGACGCAAGTCCTCTGGTGACCAGAGAGATGCGGTCCCACCCGGTCCCATTCCGAACCCGGAAGTGAAACACATCTTCGCCAATGGTAGTGCGGGTATAGCCCGTGTGAGAGTAGGTCGTTGCCAGTTTTAATACCCAGCCCTTCGCTAAACGAAGAGCTGGGTTTTTTTATTTTGATAAGCGAGATTTTACGATTTTCCTTAGGAGGGCGATGCTCTCCATCAGATGTGTCATCCTCGGGCTTGACCCGGGGATCCATTTTTACCATATTTAACTTTCACTTATGCCTCGTCGTCTTGATCACATCGACTTAAGAGTTCCAGATCTAAAAAAATCAGAACCTTTTTATAACAAACTATTACCAGCTTTAGGGTTTACGCGAGCCGCCGATGTTGGAGGGTGGATTCAATTTAATGCTGAAGAGGGTGTTAGCGAATTTTTTGGTGTGACCGAAAGCAAAACTCATCAACCGAACGAAAATCGGATCGCTTTCTGGGCAACTTCCAATGAAGAAGTCGATCGATTAGCAAAACTGCTTCATCAAATTGACGCGCTAAATATTGAAGGACCCGGTTTTGACGAAGGACCAACTTATTATGCGGTCTTCTTTGAAGATCCGTTTGGTAATCGCTTAGAAATTTGTCATCGCACCCAAAATTAATTAGCATTTTTAAGATAATGAAAGTGGATTTTGCTAATATCAATGATCTTGAGCAGGTTGCTTTGTTATTCGATCAATATCGACAGTTTTATAAACAAGAATCAAACCTGACTGAATCACGAAAATTTATTGAACAAAGATTAGTTGCTCAAGATTCGGTTATTTTCTTAGCAAAAGATGAAAATCAAATCGCATTAGGATTCACTCAACTTTACCCTTTGTTTAATTCCATTACCTGCAAACGATCACTCATCCTTTACGATCTTTTTGTCGCGACGAATTATCGTAGGCAAGGCGTGGCTCAGCAATTGATGAAAAGTGCTAAAGATTATGCTTTGAAAACGGGCGTAGATCGCATGGAATTATCCACTGCAAAAACAAATGCGAGCGCGCAAAAACTTTACGAGAGTTTGGGATGGAAAATTGATCCTGAATTTCATTATTACGTTTTGGAATTGCCATAAAAATCATTACGATCTCTCTCTTCACCCATCGTTAAACAAGAAATGGCGCGTTGCAATGGAAAGATATCCCTTTTGATGAACCTATCGTCGTACCCTCCGATCTTTTCGATTCGAATTTGTTAGTACGAATTTCTCATGATTAAACATTTTAATTGATTTGAACTAACTTATAAGGTTTGTAAAAGTGAAAACGTTATGTTTTTAGCTTTTTTAGCTGTAAGTGCAGTCATTGGTTATATTTTTTTCTTAAATTGGAAAAAAACTGAAAGAAAAAAACGCCTATTATTACGCTATAAAGATTCTGAATTAGTTGAAAAATTAATTCAGAAAAAAATCTGGATAAATCAAACGCAAGAGCAATTGTTAGATTCCTTAGGTAAACCATACGACATTGATGAAAAAGTTTTAAAAACTAAGAAGAGAGAGATTTGGAAATATAAACCCAGAGGGCATAATCGATATGGATTAAAGATTACTTTAGAAAATTCTTATGTGATAGGATGGGATTTAAAAGATTGATTCCAAAATATATGAATAAACAAGAATTTAAATCCTATAGAAAAAAGAGCCCTTCAGAACTTCTTCCATTTGTATCAGGTGATAAACCTGCCTCAGAAAAACATATTGCCGCAAAATTAGAATTAGAAAGAAAAGCTAATAGGCCTGCTTTTTGGATGTCGGTTATTGCTATAATAATTTCAATTCTTTCACTCTTAGTTTCTATTTATAAGTAATAGTTAATAAATCGCCGAAGTTAAATGTGCCAATGTTCAAGTAAATATCTAATTAACATAGAAGATTGCCTAACCTGGCTTCCTCAGCAAAAATCCAGTTCTTTTCAGCTCATCGTCGCTGATCCGCCTTATTTTCAAGTGCAGCTCAAAGAAAAATGGGATAATGCGTGGGTGAATGAGGCAGCTTATGTGAAGTGGATGATGAGTTGGTTGAGGGAGGCGAAGCGGGTGTTGCATTCGACGGGGTTGCTTTATTTGTTTGGACAGTTGGGAAAACGGGAAAATGTTTTTTTACAGGTGATGGCGCAAGCAACGAAATTGTTTCAGTTTCATGATTTGATTATTTGGGATCGAGCGGTGGGTTACAATGAGCGACGCGATTCCTTCACGCCGCAATATGAGATGATTTTAGTTTTGAGAAAAAGTGAGAAACCTTATTTCAATAAATCAGCGGTGCGCGAGCCTTACGATGAAGCCACGAAACAAATTTATCTCAAAGATAAACGCTATAAAGATTTGAGAAAGCGAAAGTTTCATTTGGAGCAGGGAAAATTTGCGACGAATTTATGGCGAATTCCTTCGTTGAAAGGTGCGAGCAAAGAAAAAGTGGGGCATCCCACACAGAAACCGTTGGCCCTTATTGAACGTATTATTCTTTCGAGTTCGAGAAAAGGGGAGTGGGTGTGTGATCCGTTTTTGGGTTCGGGCACGACGGCGGTTGCAGCTTTGAAACATGGTAGGGCGTTTGCGGGTTGTGAAAGGGATGCGAATTATATAAAATTGATCCGAAAACGGTTGCAAAAATCTTGACCCTTCTCTTCTATTTCAGCTTATGGAAGAGGTGAAAAGAAGAATTGGAGTTGAATTTCTTTTTTTACGCCAAACTTTTAAAGCAATATTGCAAATTGAATCTCCTCCTGTTTTTTGGCGCTTAATTATAGGTTTTATTTTTCCCGCCTGGTTGTTGGCATGTGGAACATTATATTTTTGGGGCGAAGCGCAAGGCAACTATAGCAAATATTTTGAAGAAAATATGCCCGGCACTTTTCTTTCGACTGCTTTGCTTTTGGCAAGCAGTTTGATTTGTAGCGTGATAGCTCGGAGTTTGATTCCTCAGAATAGGAAAAAGATTTTCACTTTTTTTGTTGTGATACAGATTTTGGGTATGCTGGTTATTGGAAGTATTTATACTTTTGATTTGATTGATTCTCCTGATCAAAAGATTTATTCATTTCACGATGGTCGAATTGGAGAGGTAATTCTTTGGATTTTTTGGAGTTTGTTGTTGGGCTTGATGTTTATCATGTGGCCGATGTCGTCTTCCTTTGCTCGTTTTTGGTTGTTAATGAGTTTGTTGCTTGGTTTTGCGGGTTTGGACGATTTGTTAATGTTTCATGAGAGAATTGCCAAAATGATTTCAAATTTTTTGCATTTGCCAAAGGGCCAAAATTATTGGTTGCGAATTCATATGAACGATATTTTGGCTTTAGCTTATGCTCCGGTGGCGGCCTTAGTGTGGTTTAGATATCGACGGGATGTTGCGCGTCTTTGTTGGATGCTTCGAACTTTGGCTTTAGCCAGTATTTTTTTCTTAGGATCGTCGTATTTTGATTTTGGTCATGCGGGCGCGTTTCGTGAGGAGTCGTTAAAGATTGGAACAGGCGCTCTGATTTTAGGCAGTTTTCTTATTGCTTATCATGAAATTAAATTGCTCAAAATAGCTGATCGCTAAATGATGAGAGCGATCTTTTATTCGTTAGAATTAGGTATAATACGAATGCCTTGGTCAGGATAAAGTTGCCGATAAGCTACTGCTCGCAATCCAATAATGGCTGCAACACCCACGATATCTTGCACGGTAGAACCTCGTGAGATATCGGCTGCGGGTTTGGAAAGTCCCATGAGAATCCGTCCATAGGCATCGGCTTTGGCGAGGCGTTGGACGAGTTTTGTGGCAATGTCGCCTGAGTTGAGATCGGGAAAGATCAAAACATTGGCTTGGCCTTTTAATGGACTGTCAGGCGCTTTTTGTTGGGCGATTTCTGGCACAATGGCGGCGTCCGCTTGAAGTTCACCATCGATTTCGATTTCGAGATTTTGATCCCGTGCTCTTTGTTGAGCGAGAGCGGTGGCAGCAATTATTTTTTCAGTGCTATGGGTTTTAGCGCTGTTTCGCGTGGAAAAAGAGAGAAAAGCAACATTGGGTTTTTCGCCGGTGAGTTGGCGTGAAAGTTGCGCGGCTTCTAGGGCAATGACGGCGAGCTGATCGACAGTGGGCTCAGGAATCACGCCGCAATCGGCCAGAAAAAAAAGGCCTTTATGGGCTAATTGTTTGTTATGCACTTGCATGACCATGCAGCTGGAGACGCTGGGCACTCCGGGTAAAGGCTTGATGAGACTAAAAAGGGGTCGCAATAAACTGACGGAGGCCGTGCTGACGCCGCCCACCATGCCATCGACTTGTCCGTGTTGAAGCATCATCGCGGCAAAATAGTTAGGGATAGCCATCATTTTGCGAGCTTCTTCATCCGCAATGTCGCGATATTTAGGCAGTTTTTTTAAGCGATCGCAAAAAAGTTCGAGATCATCGGCTTTTTCCGGATCGATGACATTAATAAAAACGAGGCCCACACCATGTTGGCTTGCAATTTCGGCAATTTCATCACGTTTTCCTAGAAGGATTACCGGGCCGAGTTTCCGTTTTACGTATTCGCCAGCGGCTTGAATGATACGAGGGTCGTTGCCCTCCGGAAACACAATGCGTTTCGGATGACGTTGCAATTTTTCGAAAATAGTATGAATAAAAGCCATGAATTAAAATAGTTATAATGCAGAATGTAGAAATAACAAGGCTAGGCTAAAAGTGGACAAATTTTTACTCACTTGTTACGCTTTTTAACTCTATGAATGATGCTTCTTTTACTGTTTCAGGAAATATTGTAGATGTGGTGAGCGGAAAGATTCAGCCTGGCACATTGGAAGTTAGAGAAGGGAAAATTCAGAATATTCAGTGGAATCAAGAAAAGTATTCGCATTTTGTGATGCCCGGTTTTGTGGATGCGCATATTCATATTGAAAGTTCGATGTTGCCGCCCCCAGAGTTTGCGCGCTGGGCGGTGATTCATGGCACAGTAGCAACGGTTTCTGATCCGCACGAGATTGGCAATGTGTTGGGAGTTAAGGGTGTAGATTACATGATTCAGGAAGGGCAGCGTACCCCTTTCAAATTTTTCTTTGGCGCGCCTTCCTGTGTGCCTGCCACTTCATTTGAAACGGCTGGCGCGACCATTACAGCGGATGAAATTGAGTCGCTGTTGAAGCGGGATGAGGTAAAATATCTCAGTGAAATGATGAATTTTCCTGGAGTTCTGGAACGACAGCCAGAAGTGATGAAGAAAATTGAAATCGCACAAAAATTGCAAAAACCGATTGATGGGCATGCTCCGGGGTTGCGCGGATCAGATGCGGAACAGTATGCCAGTGCGGGTATTTCTACGGATCACGAATGTTTCACGAAAGAGGAGGCGCTGGATAAAATTGCGCGTGGGATGAAAATTTTAATCCGGGAAGGATCAGCGGCTAAAAATTTTGAAGCGCTTTATACTTTAATCGAAAGTCATCCTGACTTTTGTATGCTTTGTAGCGATGATCAGCATCCGAATGAATTAGTTAAAGGCCACATTAATTTGCTAGTGAAACGTGCGATCGAAAAAGGAATTGATTCTATAAAAACTTTGCGCGCAGCGACTCTCAATCCCGTGAGACATTATCATTTGGAGGTTGGTCTGTTGCAAAAGGGTGATCCCGCAGACTTTTTAGTGGTAGAGGATCTAAAAAATTTTAATGTGTTAGCGACTTACATTAATGGTCAAAAAGTGGCGGAGACTGGAAAAAGTTTGTTGCCTCGAATAAAAAGCCCATTGATTAATCATTTTGAAACCTCACTAAAAACTGCTGCGGATTTTCAATTCAAAAATAATAGAGACGGTGAGTTGGATGTGATCGAGGCGTTGAATGGTCAACTCATCACGCGCCATTTAAAGTTGAAACCTCGATGGAATTCTCAAAAGGCGGAATCGGATCTGGAGCAAGATATTTTAAAAATAACAGTGGTGAATCGTTACCAATCGGTCAAACCGGCGATCGGATGGATTAAGAATTTTGGTTTAAAACAAGGCGCAATCGCTTCTTCCGTGGCGCATGATTCGCATAATATTGTTGCGGTGGGAGTGGATGATGAATCGTTGGCCAAAGCGGTGAATTTGTTGATCGAAGCTAAAGGCGGCATTTCTGCTGCCTCACAAACTGTTTCAGAAATTTTACCTTTATCCATCGCAGGCTTGATGTCGCCTGAAGCAGGTGAGGAGGTTGCTGCGGGTTATGAAAAATTGGATCGATTGGCTAAAGAGTGGGGTTCGCAATTAGACGCGCCCTTTATGACTCTCGCTTTCATGGCGCTTTTGGTGATTCCTGATTTAAAATTGAGTGATCGAGGATTGTTTTCTTTGGGTAAAGGGTTTGTAAGGAATTGTTAAATTTGATAGTTATGGTCAATTTTGTTGACAGAAATTTTTCTAAAGATAAAACTCAATTTTATTATGCCCCTAGAAACTCGTTCTAATGCATTTCGTGAATCCGATGAAGAGAGGGGCGCACGTTTGACACGTCTTTTTGAAGAAAGTTTCGGGAATCTTGAGCCTAAGGTGGAAGTTATTAGTAAAAGTGGAGTGAGGAGTGATTGTCTAGATTTAAATATAACGAATTGGGAAAATGCCATGACGCATGTTCCTGAGGTTAAATATAGAGAAAAAAGTGTTACCACCACAAATAATGCTGGTGTAACGGGCGGAGGAGTTTTTGGTGGTACAACTTATGGAGGTTCAACTACGACTACGACCACACGAACGCCTATAGGTTTTACCCGGCCTAACATGGATCCTGCCCTTGATAATAATTCCTTTAGAATTAGAATTACTGATCCTTTGCCAAATGGAGAAAACAAAAAACCAAAAGCATCTATTGTTGTTCCTTTACGAATCAATGGGCCTGATGGCGAGCTTTTAGAAAATGTTGAGATAAAGTTGCAATGGAATAAAAAAGAGAAATATTACGAAAGTCAGGATTTAGTTTTGGTTTCCAGTGTTATGGAAGATGATCTGAAAACAAAAACTTTGCCTAAAGATGATACAGCGAAAGATCAAACTTTCTTAGCTGTTCCAGGAGCAACTTTAGCTATCGATTATAAAGAAAAATCTTACACTGTCGCAAATGTTCCTGTTCGTTGTGAAGTCAACATGCAACCTTTTATTTTGTCGGGAGGAAATGCGATTCCTCAAGAGGAAATTGCTGAGCGTGTGGATAGGCATTTAGCATTTTCCAATGAAGTATTTGCTCAAGCAGGAGTGGTAATTCGACCACAACAAGAAATAAGTAACGCACCTGAAATTCCTGGAATGGATTTAAATGATGGAAACTTTGATCGTAATGATCATGAAGCATTAGAAAAGTATCTGAAGGAACATCCACAGGGGAATGCTATTCCTGTGTTTTATGCCAATGTAGATGTTATTGATAATGATGTTGTCAACCCACTTGTGGATGACAACCAAATCCAAGAGCAAGGTTATTATTTTTCTCGTAGTGATGGAATTGAGTTTATTGTAGTGAGCACCAGAGCTCCCCTAAATACTTTTGCTCATGAAATGGGGCATAAAATGGGATTGTCGGATTTTAATTTTGAGCAAAGCCTTGAAACTCCGGTAGCAACAGAAAATTTTAGAAAAACTAATATTATGGCTTATGATAATGTGGTTGTTTCTGAAACGGGTGACAAAATTATTCCAGACTCGAAACGCTATTTGTCGAACGAACAAATTGAAACAATTCATAACAATATGAATTGTCGCAAAGTGGTTGCACCAGAACAAGCGCCTTCACTTGATCCACAAAATAAACTTGATCCTGCTGTGCCAAATGCCACTCCTCAAAAAGTCGACTTTCAGCCGAGTATTTTGCCCTAATAACAGATTAAGGCTTGACAATTTATTACTCAAATCATAGATTGATTACCGTCTAGTTACTGTTTGAGCTTTGCCTTGATTCTATTTTTTATAAAGAGCGATCTAACCCATCGCTCTTTTTTATTTGATTAATATTGTGGAAAAAAGATTTTCTCAATTACCGAACAAGTTGGTTTACGCCTTATCAGGAGGTGTGGATTCGGTGGCATTGCTTCATTGCTTGATCGAAGCTGGATTTCAGCCGATTGTTGCTCATTTTAACCATCGCTGGTTTCTGCATGAGGATGACTATGAAAAATTTTGTTGTGTTTTGGCTAAGAAATGGAACCTAAAATTTGTAACTCAACGAGCTAAAAAATCGGCTCACGCTACTGAGACGGTTGCGCGCGAGGCGCGTTATGATTTTTTAGTTCAGACTGCGAAACGTTTTCGATGCTCGGGGATTGTGACGGCCCACACGGCCAATGATCAGGCGGAAACGGTGTTGATGCGTCTCTTGCGCGGTGCAGGAAGTCGCGGTTTGAGCGCGATGAAATGGAAGTCGCAGCGTGGAAATGTTACTATTTTTCGTCCCTGGTTGGAAGTGACGCGAGAAGAAGTTTTGCATTACGCAAAAACGCATCATTTAAAATGGTATGAAGATCCGGTAAATGAAGAGTTAACTCGTTTTCGAGGCAAAATTCGCCATCGACTTTTGCCCTATTTAAAAAAGCATTTTGATGCAAATTTAGTAAAACGACTTTGTCAGGCAGCCGATTTGTTGGCAGAAGAAGACGCTTATTTAAATGAGCAGAGTCGTAAACTTTTGCAAACAATTCGCGATCGAAGTCAGCCTCATCGCTTGGTCACCCGGGAACTTACGAAATTACCCTTGGCTTTGCAAAGACGCGTGATTCGTGAGTGGTTGGAAAAGGAAAAGGTGAAAGATATCGATTTTGAGTTGATAGAGAATATTTTGAAAATGTTGCAGGATCGTTGCTTGGCGCGCTGTAATCTTACTAAAGGTTGGCAAGTTTGTCGTAAGGAGGCGAGGCTTTGGATTAAAAAATGATGGATTTGCCCGCTAATCACGCGAATGGAGGCTAATTTTTTAAAAACAAGAAATTAACCATTCGCGTAATTAGCGGGTTAATTTAAACGAGGATGAACTTCACATTCTTGTGTTGGTAAAGTGTCCGCAGGACTTTCTTTTACTTTTTCCGAATAATTTCCTTTATAATCACGATAGTAACAACTTTTTGCTTGAGTGTGGCAAGCGCCCTGACCTTTTTGTTCGACAACATAAATAATCGAGTCGCCATCGCAATCGATTAAGATATTATGCACGATTTGGATATCACCGGAAGTTTCACCTTTTTTCCAACGTTTTTTGCGCGAGGTCGAATAGTAAACCGCTTCGCCAGTTTTTAAAGTTTCACGATAGCCGGCTTCATCCACATAACCCTGCATCAAGATTTGTTTGGTTTGAAAATCCTGAGCAATAGCAACGCAAATACCATCGCGTTTCGCAAAATTGGGCCATAACACTTTCATTATTTCTTAATTTTTGCTGCGTCATCGAGAAATTTTTTCAGACCAATATCGGTCAAGGGATGTCTTAATAATTGCATTAAAACGGCGTAGGGTGCGGTGATGACATCGCTGCCGATTTTTGCCGCGTCAACAAAGTGTAGGGGATGGCGCGCGGAAGCGGTTAAAATTTGAGTTTTAAATTTATAATTATCGTAAATGAGACGGATGTCGGCAATGAGACTCATGCCATCGGATGTGATGTCATCGAGACGACCCACAAAAGGGCTGATATAAGTAGCGCCTGCTTTTGCCGCCAACAAAGCTTGTGCAGAACTAAAACAGAGGGTGACATTGGTTTGAATGCCTTCATCGGCAAAAATTTTAACAGCTTTGAGGCCCTCAGGAATCAACGGCACCTTCACAACAATATTTTTATGAATTTTTGCCAGTTCACGGCCTTCTTTTAAAATTCCATCACGATCAGTAGAAATAACCTCTGCACTAATGGGGCCATCTACAATAGCTAGAATTTCTTCTAAAACTTGGCGAAAAGGTTTGCCACTTTTGGCAACGAGAGAAGGGTTGGTGGTGACGCCATCTACTAATCCTAAATCGTGGGCTTCTTTGATTTCTTTAATTTCAGCGGTATCGATAAAAATTTTCATAATTCTTTATTTTGCTTTTTATACTCCAATCTCTTTTTTAATAGGTTCTACTAAATTTTTTTCAAGTCGTGTTAATGTGGTTTCCTCAGCGCTTTCTATGAGTAATCGAATTTTAAGTTCTGTTCCGGAGTAACGTAGAAGAATTCTTCCTTGAGAGCCAAGCTCTTTTTCTGCTTCTCGCAAAGCTTTTTGAACGTGAGGCATTTGTTCTAAAGGTTTTTTTTCTTTTACTTTGATGTTGATGAGTTTTTGCGGGAAACGGGTAAGAATTTTTTTCAGATCGTGCAAGGATTTTCCACTTTCTTTTATCAGTCGCAAAATCTGCAGGGCGCTAATGATGCCATCGCCCGTGGTAATATAATCGCGAAAAATGAGATGCCCGGAAGGTTCGCCGCCTAAGTTGCAATCATTCTGAGTCATTGCTTCGATGACATAACGATCGCCAACGGCTGTGCGAATGATGTTTCCTCCATATTGAGCGAGGCATTGATCTAAGCCTAAGTTGCTCATAACGGTGGTAACCAGTGTTTTGTTTTTTAACGCATTCTTTTGGAGTAAATCGATTGCAGCGATTGCTAAGATTTCGTCACCGTCTAAAATTTCACCTTTGTGATCACAAAAAATAACACGATCCGCATCGCCATCATGAGAAATGCCTACGTCCGATTGAGTTTCTTTAACGTAAGCTTGCAATTTTTCAGGGTAAGTGCTGCCACAATTTTCATTGATGTTGATGCCGGTAGGTTGAGCGTTGAAAACATGGATTTTTGCGCCCAACGACTGAAGAATTTCGGGAGAAGTTTGGTAGGCGGCACCGTGAGCGACATCCAGGGCGATGGTTAACCCTTGTAGAGAAAAATTTTTTGGCAAAGTTGATTGAGCAAACCGACAATAAAGGGAAGCGGCTTCTGAAATAGTATAAGTTTGACCCGGGATTGTTGAATTTGAAGTTGAAGTAGGTTGAAGTGTTTCTTGTTCCAGTTTCAGTTCTAAGGCATCGTCTAATTTATAACCGTCATGACGAAAAAATTTAATGCCATTATCTTCATAGGAATTGTGTGAGGCAGTAATGGCAATCCCGCCGTCGGCTTTGAAATGAGGAACAAGATGAGCCACAGTAGAGGTGGGAACTACACCTAGCAAACCGACTTTTGCTCCTAAAGAAGTCAAGCCTTCAACAAGGGCTTGTTCGATTTGCAACCCCGATCGTCGTGTGTCGCGACCAATGAGAATATGAGGTGGCTGAGAGTTGCGGCGGAAAAGATGGGCAGTGGCACGGCCTAATTGGCAAATCAGTTCCTGCGTTAGCGGATATTGATCTGCCGGGCCGCGAATGCCGTCAGTGCCAAAAAGTTGTCTAGGGGGCGGGTGGGGCAGTGGTTTCATTGAGTTGTTGCAACGTGTAAAGTTGCCAGGCTTTTTGAAAAAAGTTAGGTTCTAATTGTGATTTCAAAAACCACCAAAAAGCGAGCGCAATTAAAATGCTTATTAGTTTCGCGCGACAGTTAAAGAAGAAGGAAGAGTTCATGAATTTTTTCGTTCTAATAAAATATCCGTAATGCGTTGGCGTAATTGATCGGGATTCAAGGGGCGCTCTAAATTGCCTTTATAACAAAGTGAAATGATGCCGGTTTCTTCCGAAACCACTACCACGATGGCATCGCATTCTTCGGATAAGCCAAGCGCAGCGCGATGGCGTAGGCCCAAGCTGCGATGCAATGCTTCTCGTTGAGTAACAGGAAGAATGCAAGCGGCCGCAACAATTTTATCATTTTCAATCCAGACACAACCGTCGTGGAGAGGAGTTTTGGGATAAAAAAGCGTTTCAATTAATTCTTCCGTGGCTGCGGCATTTAAGAGCACGCCGCTTTCTACCACACTTTGATTGGACATGGTGTGTTGGATGGCGATTAAAGCGCCAATACGTTTTTCGCTCAGCGATTCGACTGCGCCAACAATTGCTTCAATGGTTGCGGTGCGATTGCGATTTCGTGAAAAAAAGTTTCCGAGCGATAAGCCTGCTAATCCTTGGCGAATTTCTTGTTGCAATAAAACCACGAGAAGAATAGGTAAAGAAGTCAGGAGAGTTTGAAAAAGTTGGTTGAGCACCACGAGGTCTAACCATTTGGCAAAAATCCATAGCACGCTGATTACCAGGGCTAATCCACCGAGGACGGAAGCGCTACGGGTGCCATGAATGAGACGATAAATGCCGTAAAACATGAGCGAGAGGATGGCGATTTCCAGCCACCAGCGCCAATATTGAAGCACGAAGTTAATCCAATTCATGAGATGAGTTTTTTAATGCTGCGACCATTTTAACGATTTGTCGAGTGGGCGCAACCTCATGAGTGCGAATTATGCAGGCGCCTTGCCATAAAGCGAGCGTTTCCATTGCTAAAGTGGCGCCTAGTCGATCTTGAGGTAGAGTTTCTGTGATTTTGCCAACGAATGATTTTCGAGAAATGCCCACCATCAGCGGACGGTTGAAACGATGAAAATATTCAAGATTTAAAAACAAAGTGCGATTGTGTTCCCAAGTTTTTCCAAATCCAAAACCGGGATCGATCACCACGTGCTCCAGATCAACTCCTGCTGTTTTGAGGTGTTGCAGTTGGGTTTCGAAGAAGTTTGAAATTTCATCCACGATATTCTGGTAGATGGGAGACTGTTGCATGGTTGCAGGGGTGCCTTGACTGTGCATGAGAATGTAGCCGCATTTTTTTTTTGCGATGAGATTAATCATATCAGGATTTTTTGCGCTGCTCACATCATTAATGATGGTGGCTCCTTCTTCCAAACAAATGCGAGCGATTTCAGGTTTGGTGGTATCGATAGATAGGGGGATGCTTGTGCGTTGAGCGAGAAGTTTTAGCACAGGTAAAATTCGTTTGAGTTCTTCTTCTTGAGAAATGGGTTGGGAGCCAGGCCGAGTGGATTCGCCTCCGATATCAATAATGTCAGCCCTTTGCTGGATCAAAGTTTCTGCGTGTTGAAGAGCAGTTTCAGGATTAAGAAATTGGCCTCCGTCAGAAAAAGAATCGGGCGTGACGTTTAAGATTCCCATAATCAGAGAATTTTGAGAAAGATCCCATTCGCCGTTGTTATGTTTCCATTTCATTTTTATTTCAAACGTATCATGCTATGATTAATTTATTAAAAAAAGTGTGAAACGGAATTTATTTTTAGCGTTGATTTATTGGGGTTGGCATTTTGGGGCTTTGGGTGCTGAGGTAAATTTAGTTCAGGTAGTTAATGAGGCATCATTCAAAGGAAATGTAGTTCAGGATTTTGTTGTCAGGCAAATGGTAAGTGAAGGCTTTTATCAACTTACGGGCGAAACCAATTTAGGAAAAGCTTTGTCGCGATGGATCAAATCGAGTGATGTGGTGGGGCTTAAAATTTCCACGGCAGGCGGAAAAATTTTGGCTACCAAACCAGTTTTGGTAGATGTTTTGATCGAGGGATTAAAAGCGACTGGTGTAAAAGGCGAAAATATTGTGGTGTGGGACAAGTTTGCTGATGAAATGCGAGCCGCTGGCTATTCTTTAGGGCGTCGTCGTGATGGAGTCGTGTTTACGGCAGTGATTCCATTGACGGGCTTTGATTCTAATGTGTTTGTAATGCAACCCGAAGTGGGAGAGTTGATTTGGGGCGATTTTGAATTTCAAGATATTAAACAATCCTCGATAGCACACAACCCAGCGCTACAGAAAAAAAATTTAGATGAGGGCTTGAATTTTGAGTTAGCTAGCGCTTTGCCTAAGCAGGAGAGTTTTCGTTCTTATGTCGCAAAATTGGTGACGCGGCGTTTGACAAAGATTATTCATATGCCGGTTTTGTCTAATAGCGAGGCGGTTGGGTTGCAGGGTTGTTTTGCAGATTTGGTGTTGGGTTCAGTGGATAACACGCGACGATTTCAGTTTGAACCTTTTTGGGGTGATCCGGCTTTAGCTGAAATTTATGCGAAAACGCCTTTGCGCACGAAAACGGTGTTGCATGTGATGGACGGTTTATGGTGCCAATATGGAGGGGGACCGGATTATGTGCCGCATTATTGTCGGAAAATGAATTCGCTTTTCATGAGTGAAGATCCTGTGGCTTTGGATAGTTACGCTTTGAATTTGATAGAGCCGTGGCGAATCGCTTCGCTATTACCTTTATTAAAAATCAATTATATTAAAACGGCTAAAACTTTAGGTTTGGGCAATTTTTTTGATAATGAAAAGATTGAAATCAAAAAGATTGCGATGCCAAAACCTGTTGCAGAATAAAACTATTTTTCAGTTAAAATAGCACTGCTGCTGTTACTACTGCCACCTTTTGAGCTTTTTGAATTACTACCGCCGAGACGAGTAAATATGTTGTTGAAATTAGGTGTTTCGCGATCGCCTTTTGTGGTAAGTTTACCATTTACACTAGCACCTTCCTCAATTTCGATGGTGGAAGCTTGAATGTCGCCGTGGATGATGGCGTTGGATCGAATGTGGGCTTTTCCGCTAACCACAATGTTGCCCTGAACTTTGCCTGAAACCACAGCGGAGGATGCATTAATGTTGCCTTTGATGATAGCACGATCTCCGATAGTTAGTGCGCCATCGGAATCTAGTGTTCCTTCAAAGCGACCGTTAAATTCGAGTTCGCCGGTAAAAGCAAGTTCGCCTTTGAGTTCGACATCTTCAGTGATAATGGGCGATTGAGAGCCGCCAATATGGGAATAAGTTTCAGTAGGTGTCACAGAGGTTGGAGTGTTATAATTTTTATGATGATTAGAGGTTGAAGTTACAGGGGTTTCTTCAGGAATTGTAGTTGACGGCGCATCCGATGAGAAACGTCCCGCAACGAGATTGCCGAGTCCAAAGCTTTTTGAATCGAAGGCCATGATTTTATTATTATGTGTGATTTGCTGACAATGTCCAGTTTTTTTTCAGTTTGAAGCGATTAGTCAATAGGTTTAATAGCTCGACAAGAGTTTCGGCTTGCGAGGTGTTTTGTCCTCCTTAACTTTAGAGATGGTGAGTGAAGGAAAAATTTTAATCACGGGATGTTCTAGCGGAATTGGTCGAGCGACAGCGCTTTTTTTGGCGCGACAAGGAATGTCGGTCCTGGCGACTGCGCGACGATTGGAGTCGTTAGAAGGATTGAAAAATTATTCCAACATCACTTTGGCTCAATTGGACGTGACTTCGGAAGAGCAGTGTGAGCAAGTGGTGCAGGAGGCCGGAGTGATTACGGGATTAGTAAATAATGCAGGTTATGGAATGATGGGGCCTTCGGAGGAAGTGGCGCGTCGCGGTTTAAGAGAGCAGTTTGAAACAAATTTTTTTGGCTTGGCTCGATTGTGCGCATTGGTGTTGCCGCAGATGCGGGCACGCGGCCGAGGAGTGATTGTGAATGTGGGATCAATCATGGGAAAATTAACCGCTCCCATGTGTGGCGCTTATTGCGCTTCGAAATATGCTGTGGAAGCTTTTTGTGATACGTTGCGCATTGAGGTGGCGCCGTTTGGAGTGAAAGTGGTTTTGATTGAGCCAGGGCCAATCGACACAAAGTTTAAGGCAAATGTTGAGTTGAAATCGTTGGAAGCGCTAAAGGACGAAACCTCGCCCTACTTCGACATGGCTCGAAAAGCATTGCGATTTTATCAACATCAAGGCTGGCCAGGCGCTTCACCCGATCGTGTGGCGCGCACGATTGCGAAGGTTTTGACTCGAGCCCACCCGCGTCCGCGCTACGTGGTGACGAATCGAGGGCGCATGGCGATTTTATTTCATCAGATGGTGCCAGATCGAATTTGGGATTTTCTTATTTCAAAATCGTTCGGATTGCGATAAGGCAATAGTGGTATGACACGTGTGATTCCATTTCCGGTGGCTCTTGTTTTAACATTTTATTTGGCAATTCTTGTAGCCAAAGAGGCGGTTGTTTTAAAAGATTCCTTTTTCCCACAGCGCATGATTACTGTGCAAGGACGTGGGGAAGTGTCTGCTGCGCCCGATGCCGCCGTATTACTTTTAACCGTGGTCTCAGAAGATGCAGAAGCTGCCAAAACGCAGAAAAGCAATAGTGAGAGAGCGAATGCCGTTTATGCTATGCTAACAGGTCTTGGCATTGAAAAAAAAGCGGTGCAAACGACGCAATACAATCTTGAACCGGTTTATAGTTACATTGAAAATAGACCGCCGGATTTGACTGGTTTCCGTTTGTCACAAACTATTTCAGTGAAAGTAAAAGATTTTGATAAAATGGGGCCAATTTTAGCAGAGGCGGTGAAATTGGGCGTAAATCGAACCGATGGACCTTTTTTTGAAATTAGCGATCCGGAACTTTATCGGGAGCAAGCGCGCAAGGAAGCTTTTGCTCAGGCTAAAGCCAAAGCGTTAAGCCAGGCTGCAGCAGCTGGAGTGAAATTGGGCGTATTAGTAAGCTTTCAAGAATTAGGAAATAACGGCTCTCTACCACCTATGACTCGTTCTTTAGGAGTAACGCGAGCGGGGTTGGATGAAAGTAAAATAGCGCCTCCCAATATCGAACCAGGGAGTCAAGATTTGAGCGTTGTCGTTGACGTCGTCTATGAGATTCGATAAAGGCTTATGTCATCAAACAAGTATGCCTTAAAGATTTATGGTTCATCATTGCGTCTATTTTAAATTGAAACCCTCTGTCACGCCAGAGCAGTTGGAAACTATTTTGATCGAGACTCGCATCAGTCTGCTCAAAATCCCAGAGGTTATGAATTTAAAAACGGGAAAAAATGTAAAACCCAAATCGGAATGGCAGTTTTTCCTGGCATTTGATTGCGAATCCATGGCTAAGCTGGAAATTTATCGCGAACATCCCATCCACATCAAATTTGTCAAAACTATTATCGAACCTTTTACCGAAGAGCGTTATGCGGAAGATTTCGAAATGGAGCCCGGCAAAGACGTGCGCTATAGCTAGCAAAACCGTTTGACAGCTGCCATGTTAGAGGTTTAATTATCCTTTTAATTGAACTAAGGAAAATATAACTCAAATGGCTAAGGGGAAAAAAGTAGCTAAAAAAGTAATAGATGAGCTTCTTGAGGGAGCTATCAAAGGAGCCAAAAAAGGCTCCAAAAAAGCTAAAGTTCCGCGTCATACGGGGAAAGTTGAAATCGACGTAACCGGGAGAGGTAGCTTTCGAGAATTTGATTTCGAAGATGCGGTCAAAGTTTTAAAAGCTAAAGACTTTGCCGAAAATCGTGAAGCGGCGGCTGAAGCAGCTGAAGAAGCTGCGCAGAGAATGGGCGCTCGCGCTGAAGAGGCAGCGAGTGTTCTTAAGGGAGATCGGGCCGAAGCAAAACGGCTAAGAGCAGAAGCCGAAGCGGCAACAGGTACTGATGCTTCAGCCAAAGCCAAACTCGCTGAAGCAGCTGAAGCCAAAGCAAAGTTATCTCAAGACAAATTTCAAACTTTGGACGATGAAGCGGCTCGAACTAAGGCTTTAGCACTGAGACGTCGAAATGAAGCCGATCAAGCGGCGGATCATCTTACTACTATTGAGGGTCAAACTGGCTCAGTGGAACGCCAAAGAGCCATAGATGCCGCTATTGAACAAGCGGAAGCGAGAACTGCTCAGATTGTGCGCGAAGAAAGAGCTGACACGATTATTAGTAATTTAGATCGATATGCAGCAGAATATCAGCAAGCGATGCGGGATAAAGCCCAAGCAACTGCTAATATAAAAGAGGCAGAAAAAGTTTTGGCACAAGCTAGATTGAACCTGGAGCGTCCAGGAGCGAATCGTGAAATAGCAACAGCAGAGATCCAAGCCGCCGAAAAGGCACTCGAGGAAGCAAGAGCGGCTTGGGAGAAAGCAACGAAAATTTATCTCCAAAAAAATGGTGTTAAAAATAATTGGAGAAAAAATGCCCGTGAATTTTTAGCTGAAGAGGATGAAGCTGCTACATTGGAACCTAGACAGGTCGATGCCGTGCGTAGGGCACTTGAAAGGGCGGATGAGGCTGGCCAAGTAGTTGCTGCGCAAAAACCAGGTAAAGATGCACCTTACATTATTAATCGATTAGAAACTTTTGCAGCAGAACTCGATCAAGCGGGTGTTTTATTGCAGCGAGCGCGTGTTGCCAAAAAAGAAGCAGATGAAGCACTTGAAGCGGCTAGAGCAACAGGTGAAGGAGTTGAAACTGCGCAAACGAAAGCTGACTTGGCTGATGCAGAATTTAAAAGACTGGAAGTGACTTACAATGGTAAATTAGGGCGCGTTACACATTGGAGACGCGAAGCTCAAAGTCTCATAGCTCGAACGGATGATGTTGCAGAACGGGAGTTGCTCGAGAATGCTATTAGTCAATCCGTGCCCACGGTAAGTTTACCCGATCGAGTGATGGAAGCCGCCGCTGAGCACAATCAAGTTTATGTGAGATTAGCCAAGGCTCAAGAAAATTGGCGTAATACCGTCAGAGAGACTCGTGCAAGTGATGACCCTAAAATTGTAGCGGCTACTCAAGAGCTTAAAGAGGCCAAGGCAGCCCTTAAAGATAGCAATCAAAGAGTTAACGCGATGAACCAAAGAATTGTAAGGGTTTTAGGAGATCATCGCCTGCCTGTTGGAGATCGCACGGCATTAGAGTCAGCATCGACGGCGATAAAAGCGGTAAATGATGAACATGAAGCGCTCTACACTTTGGATAATATCGCGGAGTATGGCATCAAACGAGAAACTAATTTGCGAGCCAGGGATGAAGCGGCTCAAGCGCTTAAAACAGCTGAAAAAAGATTTGCTAAGGGAGAGGGAACTCAGGCTGAGGTTCATGCGGCACAAGTAACTTTAGCAAGAGCGGAAGCGCAATATCAAAGAAGCAGGATCAGTCATGACCGTTGGCAAAATAATTACGATCACTTGCTTTCTCCTGAAGAAAGAGTGGCGACCAAAGTCAATGAGAAGGCAATTCGAGTTGCTAGCAGATTGGAAACCGCTTTGGAAGAGCGTGGTCCATTGATCGCTCGCAAAGATGAAGCTTTTGCCGCTATGAAAACAGCAGAAGCTCGGGCCAAACAACTTGAGCTTGCGGGAGATACCGTTCATTTATCGGGTGCCCAAGCAGAAGCTCAAGCTGCAGCTCAGGCATTTCGAAGAGCCGAACTCGATCTTCATCGAAACTATATCATTATTTCAAATTCTGAAGGATATGCACAAGCTTTAGTTAGAGATCCAGACAAGGTTCTCGACTCTTCAAACCGACAAAAACTTGAAGCGGCTTTGGCTCGAATCAATGTTGGAGATCGTAAACCTACCGATCAAGCGGATTGTCTTCGTGCTGTTGCGGAAGTGCGAGATTTGGATTATGAAGCGGTTTCCAAAGCTCAAAAAGGAATGCGTGAGGCCAGGGAATATCTTGCTGAAGCGCGTCGAATGGGAGATGATATAGAAGGTGCTGAGGCTGAATTTGAAAAAGCGGCAGCTCAACTTGCAGAAGCTGAAGATAATCTTCGATCTAGTACGCTTAGTATTGGTGAGCGTGCAAATCATCTTAGTCAGTTATTAGAGCGCGAAGATTTGCCCGAACCGGATCGTAGAGCTATTCAAGAAGCTCTCGATGAAGCAGAACGCTTAAAAGCAGCACGTGAACCCGAGTTTATACGAGGCAATCTTGCAGAAAAGGCAGAACAAAGCAAAGAGGCTTATGAGGCGTTAGTAAAAGCGCGTCAAATTCGAGATCAAGCTCAAAGGGAGGTGGACGCGGTAGTAGATAGTGGTAATGAAGAAGCAAAGAGAAACGCTGCGGCAAAATTGGCAGAGGCTTTAGATGATTGTGATCGTGCTCAAAAATATTATGACGCCAAAAAAATGGCTCATCAACGCTGGCAGCAAAAAGCTATTGCGACGGGAGTGATAGCCGCGGCGACAGTGGCAGTTATGGGGGAGACCGCGGCGGCAGAGGTCAGTGAATTGCCTAAGGGTTTGGGTCAAGAAACTGAGGCAGATAAAAAAGCTTGGGAAGAAGCGCAGCTTCGAGCCTTTGTTCGAGAGAATCATAAAGAAGCATTACAAGAAGCCAAAGCAGGCTATGAAGCCGCCAAAGCAGAATATGAAAAAGCTCAGAAAGCTGTATTTCCAGAAGGAACTGATAGCAATGCATCCCAATGGTATATTAATCTAGTTACCGAAGAGCAAAGGAAAGCTTTACAGCAAGCGACTTCACACTTGTATGAAGTTGAGGGATCGGTGGAAGCCCAGTTTCAAACCATGAAAAAAGCCCGTGAAGAAGCTCGGGCAGAGGCGGCTCAGCGAGCAGAGACTGCAGATCATCTTCTGGTGGCTCGACATGCCAACCGGAATCTGCATGAAGCGAAAGAAGGGTTAAAAGCGATTCCTACCACGGCTCGAGAATTATTAGTGCGTCAAAGAGCCAATGAGAAAGACTTGGAGGCAGCAAGGGCTTCGGTAGAATTGGCCGAGTCAGGAGAACAGGCTTTGAGAGTCATGAGAACCTCTTCTTCAAGCTTTTTTGAAGGAACGAGTCCAGAAGAGGTAGCGTCTCTGGAAGCAGCAAATAAAGAGCAACTGGAACTTGCTAGAGCTGAATTAGCCAGAGCTGAAGCAGAAGCCAAGGCTATCGCAGAAGCGCATGCGAAACTCGCATCCGATGGGAAAAATTTAGAAGAACTTGCAGCAGGAGAAGAAGTTCAAAGTCGGGTTCAGGAAGCGAGATTGGTGGGGGCGCAAATTGCGGCGAATCAAACAGAGCATGATTACGTTCAGGAACGAGTTAGACTTCAACGTGAAGATCCGGAGACAGGCATTGGAGATTGGGCCCAAGAAATTCTTGTTAAAAGAGCAGAGAGAGAAGCCAAAAGAGCAAATAGGTTGGAAAAAGCAGCGAAGGGTATCGTTGAACCCATCAGCGATGAGGAGAAGGAGCTTGGTTTTGGTTATGATCCGAAGAGTGGAAACTTTACGGACTTTGAAGGCCCCTTTATCATGAGGACAACGAACCACTTGGCAGCAAAATATGGTCCTGAAGGAGCTAATTTAGCAGATCCCAGATTCTTAGTTTGGTTTGTTGAAAACTACGATAAATTACCTGCAGTACAACAAGCTATGTTCGATGAGATTCTACCTCCAGAATTGAAGGAATTTGCTTTGGTTACGTATGATTTTTATAAGGCGAATGAAATTAGAGACGAGATGGAACTGGATCGATCGCTTTCAAGAGATATGTATGGACCAGAGATAGTGATACCTGATCAACAAACGCCCGAGCCGCAGAAGAAGCCAGAAGCTGAGAAAGCTAACGATAAGTTAGTGGATAACAACAAACCATCCCCCAAAAAAGATGTTTGGACAAAAATTGAAGAACAACAATCTGTGAATTACACCCCCAACGTTTGGGAATCGCCTGATGTGAATTACTCAGGAGATGATGGCGCCTACGAAACGGCGATGAATATAGAAGAAAGCATGAACCAAAACTGTTCTTCAGCTCCCCAGATGCCTGCTCCCAAATGTTAATTATTATTCGCCACAAGTAGGATTTTAATTTGTTTCACACACCTAAATTACTCCTTACTAGCTAAGCCATTTGACAGTCCTGCCTTCCAATGTTTTATTGATGTTTTAATAATAATAAATAATATATTTCATAATTAAGTATTTTTTATGGCAGGAAAGGGTAAAGTAAAAAAAGGAGGGAGGATAGATAACGGTTCTGTAAGTCGAATTGATCTTCGTGCTCGCCTAACAGCCCCTGGAATGTCTCCTTCACCTAGATTGGATAGTGCAGCGAGAGATTTAACAATTCAAAGATTTGAAACCGGTCTAAGGATTGCTGTAGATCGCGCTAAAGAAGCAGCAAAAGCACTCAAGGAATCTGCTGTTGGGACTAGGAGTCACCACGATTCACAATTTAGTAATTTGCCCTCTGCTATTGAGAATTATCACCGAATTCGATCAAGAGTGGAACAATGGCGTTCCGAAAATTTTGCCCAATTATCACCACAACAGCAGAGTGATATCGAGCGTGTTTTGCGTGATGCAGATAGTACTCTCAGAGCACAAGCTTTAGTTGCGGGAAGATCTCATACGCCTATTTCTCCCCCTGTTCCTGCAGAAACTGAAGTAATAAAAGAAAGAAAAAAAGAAGGTGAGAAAGAAGGAAGGAAGGGGAGAAAAGCTTTAGAATTTTCGGGAGAATCAAAAGACTTGGCGTCTACGGCTTTAAAAGAAGAAGGCATTGACGATATTGATCTTGAGGAGGCTTTAGCAAGGCGTAGAGATACTTATTTGGCTTTGCAACAAGCGATAGAGTCAGGAGACCGCGCATCGAAACGCTTGGCTAGAGCAAAAGATAATGTTGCTAGAGAAACTCTTTTAGATAGAGCCAAATCAAGAGGTGTATCATCCTCAGTCGTAGCAGCTTGGGAAACAATAAAAAAGGATATCAAGGCTAATAAAACTAAAAAAGAAACCCTTCAAGAAAAACCTCTTAAAGAGGTCAAGAATTATGAAGAAACGCCAGGCTTTGAAGGAGCGAAAACTTATCTTGAACAACATGATATTCAAGACCCAGAGGTCATCGCTGCTTTTGCTAATGTGCAAACTAAATATAAAGCCCATTTAGACAGTGGAAATCCCAGCTTAGGTACTGCTAAAACTTATCAAAGTTATACTAATGCACAAAGAAGATATCGAGAAACTTGCCAAAAAAAAGGGATTGATTACGAGACAGTAGGAGAGCCTGCTTTGGCAAAATGGAGAGATAGCTCTGTTAATAAACATTTAGAGCTTGAGACTCGACGAGATGAGTTTGTTGTAGAGATAAGTGAGCTTGAAGCTGTGGGGATTAGAGATGATTTAGTTTTGGCAAAGGCTTTTAAGGATCGTAAAGAAGCTTATTTGGCTTTGAAGGAAGCACAAAGAGAAGGGCAGGAAGATAACATTACTCACGCCAAGGAAAATTATGAACGAAAACAAGCAGCCTTTGAGTATCGGGCGAAGACTCATGATAAAGGCGTTGCGGAACAAGCTTGGGAATCTTATAAAGATAGTGGTGCTGGAAGGGTTGTTAGATATAACATAGGCGAGGATGCTCTAAGGCGGTCGGGTGAATTATTAAGACAGCATGGCATAGATAATGATGCGCTTCGTCCTCATCTTGCCAGATTGATGGAGGCTTACCAAGCCCGACAACAGGCGGGAGGTGGTGTTTCAAGAGCTACAATACCGGCTGATATCGATGCTGAGTTTAATGCTGCAAGGGCAAACTTCAGAAAGAATTGCCGAGAAGCAGGTATAGAAAGTGAGACAAGATCTGCAATTTTACGTGATGCTAAAGCCGAAGTGAATGCTAGACCGTTAAATGTTGGTGGAGTTGGAAGAATTTTTGAGGTTGGTGCAGCAGTAGGAGCGGTTCTGTTACTTGATGAAGCAGAATCCAAAGCTGCGGAGTCTAAACCTGATTTTGAGAGTCAAGCAATGCATGCGATTGCGACGACTGTTGGTCTTAAAGCAGGAGACGAAGATTTAGTGGGAGCGTTGGCAAGACTCAAGAAAACTTCAGACAAGTTGGGTGAAGCACGCTTAGCTTATAAGCAAGTGCAAGGATTGTGGGGCAAAGGGGTTCTTGAAGGAGAAAATGCAAAGGCTTACGCTACTGAACAAAGCGCAGTGACAGAAGCGCAAGAGCAATATCGTGAAGCGCGCAATCATTTTAATGAAGTGTGCAAAAGTAAAGGCATTAACGGATTACAAGGCGAAATCATATGGGATCGGATGCAGGGGAAGTATTACACGCAAGAAGAGATGGCCTTGGCTAAAATGGCTAGAGATAAGGCATGGACACAATGGCAAGAAGCCGCAGCGGCAGTGCCAGAAGCAATCAAGGCAGCAGGAAAAACAAAAGAAGACCCCAATGCGACTGGGGAACAAAAAGCTCAAGCAGAACAAGCGGTAAGAGCCGCTGTGGCTGAGGTTGCAAAAAAAACAAAGACCTATTGGGTGATTAATAGTCGCTATGAGCGGATGGCTGGAGTGATGAAAGTTTCCCTGCCATCGGCCAAATTGGCGGAAGAAACAAGAGCTGAGCAGCGATCTCGAGTAAAAGGAGATCAAGCCGAGCCAAGCGCTCAAGCAGTGGCGCAATATGCCGCTGCTCAAGCGCGAGAGGCTAAAGAAGAATTAGCAGCCGCAAAAGTGGTAGCATCTTTCATGCCTGATGTGGCTGCACAGGTGGCGGTAGTAGCTCTGGCTGAGAGCAGAGTGAAAGAGGCAGAAGCATTAAAACAAGAGGCCAGAGACGCTTGGGTGAAAGAACAAGTCAATAAAGAGTTTGAAAAAACGCTGGCCCAGCTTCCCGCTGAAGAAGCGGCGAGAATAAGAGAATCGCAAGAATATCTGGCTGGGGTTGAAGCTGCTGCTGAGGCGGCTGCGGAATATAGGCAAGAAATTTGGGCAGGAATGATCGAAGATGGAGGTTCAACTGATGTTATAGGTGCGTCTTTATTTACCTCACTCGATGCTAGTGGCATGGTGGATGATTTTCAGGATAAGCTAGAAACACCGGAGCGTGTTGTGGCTGTGGTGAATCATTTGAAGGTGGCCGCACATCGATATCCTGCTAAATCAGTAGAGAAACGTATTGAACAAGCAGAGGCCGATGGCCAACGGGCTGCTGAGAGTCGTTTTGGAATCGAAGGTGAAGTTCGAGACGATATTGAAATAGCAGAAATGGCTACAGGACGATATCCGGGTAGGGAAGGTGTAGTAATTCCTTATCAAACTGAAGCGTCAGACTTGCCTGCAGACAATCGAGTGGCTGGAGGCAAAAAAGAGTTAGGCAAATCAAAGAACCGAGAAACAGTCTGGGCAGCAGCAGCAGGAGAAAATTACACGCCCGATGTTTCGATGTCTCCGAATATGGATGTTTGTCAAGAGGGTGGAGAATATGAAACCGCAATGAGTGTGGAGGAACAGGTTTCTGAGCCTGTATTTCTAGCTCAGGCTCCAACTTGTTAAGATTTTTATCGACTGATTTGTCATTTGAGGGACGCGAAAACAGGCTAAATTTCAGAATTTTACAAAAAATTTACAGGCTGACTCTTTACTTTCGCGTTTTTTCGGTTTTATTGATCAACTTTTATGAAACGTATTCTGATGTTAGTGATGGTTAGCCAACTAAGTTGGTTAAGTGAATTGAAGGCCGGGCCTGTAGAAATTACCGGAGTGCCTTTTACCTATACCCAAGATTTTTCGTCGCTGGGTTTGAATAATGTAAACTGGGATAATGATTCGACGATTCCTGGGTGGTTTATTAAGAGGTCGAATGTGGTTTTGGATGAATCTTTTACTTTGTATGCCAGTGATGGGTCGATTATCCAGCCAGCTAGTCAGCTTTATCATTTTGGCAATAGTGCGGATCGGGCTTTAGGCGCTTTTGGTAGTGATAGCTTTTATTATGGTGTAGTTTTCACCAATAAAACTGCGCGCCTGATTAATAAAATCACGATTCAATATGATGGTGAACAATGGCGCAAGAGTGGCGATAGTGTGAAAAGTGATGTGAAACTTCTGTATCGAATTGATGGAGATTCGTTTAAAGCTGATTTTACAGGTTGGACTGGTGTCAGTAATGGAACTTTTACTGCAGTTAATACTGGGCCCGTTGGCCCTCTTAACGGTAATGATCCGGCGAATCGAACGACTTTAGTTTCTGTGATTTCGGATGTGGTTGTAGCACCCGGTCAGGTGTTGTGGGTAGGGTGGTTGGATAAGGATGATTTTGGTGTCGATCAAGGGCTTGCGATTGACAATGTTTCGGTAACTTTTGAAGAAGAGACAACGGGATTTGCTTTGGAGTTAGCAAAACCGAACCCTGAGAAAAAGAAGAGATTTCGAGGAAAAAAAGGGTTTAAAGTTAAAGGCAAAATTCGTTCAGATTTGATTATTGAGCGAGTGGAATATGCTGTGGCAAAACCGGATGTGGATAATTTGTTGTTGGCCTTTACTACAGCGAAACTAAAAGTCTTAACCAAAGGTCGTTTATTTAAGAAGGGTTATGCAGCGAAGTTTAAGACAGCGAGGAAAGATAATTTTGCGGGTCGCGGAACTCCGAAAGGCACAACTTCGGTAACTTTGGTGACAAAAATTACGGCCAAAACAACCAATGGTGAGCCGCGAATGATATTGGTTCCGACTCTTATTAACACACAAGTGAAATAAGTAGTTTTGTTAGGGTAAAATATAGGGTATGAGGCGGCATCGTTTTCGATGTCGCCTTTTTTGTTGTTGATAAGGATTGTTTGCTTGGATCAGGATTTTTATTAAATTCGAGACATGAAAAAAATTGTCATTTCAGGAGTCACTCGAGGGTTGGGATTGGCGATGGCAGAAGCTTTTATTGCGTTGGGTCATCAAGTGGCGGGTTGTGGACGGACGAAGACTAAGATTAAGGAATTACAAAATCGATTTGCTGCACCTCATTTTTTTCAAGCTATCGATGTGTCAAGGGATGTGGAAGCGAAACAGTTTAGTGAAAAAGTGTTAGAAGTGATGGGAACACCCGACTTGTTGATCAATAATGCAGCGATTACGGTGACAATAAAGCGATTGTGGGAATTTACAGCAAAAGAGTTTGATTCGGTAATGGATGTGAATGTGAAAGGTGTGACAAATCTGGTTCGTCATTTGCTCCCAGCGATGGTGGCTCAGAAAAAAGGGGTGGTTGTGAATTTTAGTTCGGGTTGGGGGCGTTCGGTGGATGCGGGTGTGGCTCCTTATTGTGCGAGCAAATGGGCGATTGAAGGATTGAGCAAGGCGTTAGCTTTGGAGTTGCCAGAGAGCATGGCGGCTGTGGCGTTGAATCCGGGGATTATTGACACCGACATGTTGCGTCAATGTTGGGGAGAGGAGGCGAGACATTATCCCAAAAGTGCAGAATGGGTTAAATCAGCGGTGCCTTTTATTTTGAAAATAGGTGCTAAAGATAATGGAGCTTCCTTGACGGTGCCTTAAAAAGCGATAAAAAGAAGCATAAGAAAGGAAAATTAATCGATGAAATTAACGCTACGTTTTTGTTTTGTTTCTTGTTGGATTTTAATCAACAGTTTTGCTTTTACAACGGTATCCTATGGGGCATTGGAACATATTATTTTTTTTCGTGCTAAGGTGACTCAGGTTGGAACGGAAATCGATCGCACGAAAAATGCGAATGGCACATTTGCGATAGGTGATGAGTTTCAAGGGCAGTTTTATTTCGCGGATTGCGCTGTGGATACCAATCCTTTTCCCGGAATTGGCGATTATCTTAATGCGCCGCTTCGTTGCGCTTTGGACCTTTGGGATCCTACGATGTCTTTTTACAAGAGTTATCATTATCCGGTAAGCACCGGCATTATTCAGGAAGGGAATGGGATTTTAATTAAAAGTGCCGAAGAGGGTTTTAAGCATACCTATTCAGTAAATATTTATGCTTTGGAATACCCTTACGGTACGGTGAATGGATATTTTCCGATTAAATTTAATTTTCTCCTTTATACGGAAATCGTGAATCAATTTTGGCCTAATGGAGATGGATTGCTATTGGTGGATGATTTCAATAATTTAAATTTGAATGATTTTATTAAAAAAGAGGTCACACTTACTTTTGAGAAAAATGGACAGTCGCAAACAGTCAAGGCAACGTTAACGGTCCTTATAGGTAAAGGGGTGCAATTTTTCCCTGATCAGGAATGTCAATAACAAGGGGCGGCATCGCTATTTTTACGAAATATTAAATAGATTGGACATATCATCAATTTAATCCTTGAAAAAACTAAAAAGCTTCGGCAAAAGGGAGGGCTATTATTTATGGTTAAAGAACAAAAAGACAGACTCATTAAAGATTTTCAAGCTAAAGAGGGCGATACTGGCTCTTCGTCGGTTCAAATTGCTTTAATGACGCATCGTATTGAACAGATCACAAAACATTTACAAAAAAATAAAAAAGATTTCGCTTCACGCCGTGGGTTGCTTCGATTAGTGAGCCATCGACGCGGTTTGCTGGATTACATTTCTCGCAAAGACAAAGCAAATTATGAAAAACTGCTGGAGCGCTTAAAATTGCGTAAGTAGGATCGACAGTTTTAGTTGTAAAAAAAAGTTAGTGAAAGTATCGACAAGTGAAGAATGAAAAGATTTTCTATATTATTTTTTAATAAAAATTTTATAGAAAATTATTTTCTTTATTGGGGTAATTAGAAAATCTGGAAAAATAACTCATGGCTATTCATCGCATTGCAAAAAAAATTGGAAATGAAGAATTAATTTTGGAGACCGGAAAATTGGCAAATTTGGCCGATGGCGCCGTGACCGTTCAATGTGGGGAGACGATCGTTCTCGTAACTGCTGTTTCCGCGCCCGAACCTAAGGAGGAACAAGACTTTTTCCCTTTAACAGTAGATTATCGTGAAAAGGCTGCTGCTGCTGGAAAATTTCCAGGCGGTTATTTCAAGCGGGAAGGGCGTCCAACGGAAAAAGAAGTGCTCACATCGCGCATGATTGATCGTCCACTTCGTCCACTTTTTCCAAAAGGCTATTTTTGTGATACGCAAGTGATTGCGCTTTTACTGTCAGCTGATGGTGTGAATGACTCGGACATTTTAAGCATCAATGGCGCTTCGGCGGCTTTGGTTGTTTCGGATATTCCTTTTGCGGGTCCAGTTGGGGCCGTGCGTGTGGGAAGAGTGGGCGGGAGTTTTGTTGTTAACCCGACTCATCCTCAATTAGCCGAAAGCGATTTGGATTTGGTTTACGTGGGAACAGAGAATGAAATTTTGATGTTTGAAGGCGCTGCGGATGAAATATCGGAAGCGGACTTTTTAGCTGCGATGGAATTTGCCCAAAAGCATGTGGCCGAAATTATCGCGATGCAAAAAGAATTGGCTGCAAAAGCAGGTAAATCCAAACGAGAGCCGGTGTTGAAATTGGTCAAGGAAGAGCTTTTAGAAATTGCTTATCAAGTAGCAGGTGATCGCATCGAAGATGCATTATATCGCCCGATGAAAGTGGAGCGTCAAAAAGCGGTTAAGGGTCTCCAAAAAGAAGTAGAAGAAGCCATTTTACAAAAATTCCCTGAAGCGACCCCCTTTGAAATGTCGCAAGCGTTTGATTATTTGCAGAAAAAAGCTTTTCGAAAGAGTATTTTTGAGAAAAAACAACGTTGTGATGGCCGCGGTTTTGATGATTTAAGAGTTTTAGAAGCTGAAGTGAGTGTTTTACCGCGCTCACATGGATCGGCTATTTTTGCTCGTGGTGAAACCAAAGCGCTTTGTTTGGCTACGCTCGCAGCTTTGACCGAGGTTCAAGAAATAGATGGTTACACGGGTGGCAATCCAGAAAAACGGTTTATTTTACATTATAACTTTCCTCCCTTTTCGGTAGGAGAAACGGGTCGTACGGGAAGCCCTGGACGTCGCGAAATTGGTCATGGTGCTTTGGCAGAACGTTCCATTGCACCAGTTATTCCTCCAGAGGAGAGTTTTGCTTATGCGATTCGCGTGAGTTCAGAAATTATGGAGTCCAACGGGTCAACTTCTATGGCAACGGTGTGCGCGGGCAGTTTGGCATTGATGGACGCCGGGGTAAAATTAAAAGCGCCTGTAGGTGGCATTTCGATTGGACTGGTTACCGAAAATGACGAATCCGGGCGTGTGGCGAGTTATCAGCTTTTAACGGACATTATTGGAAGCGAAGATCACTTTGGTGATATGGATTGTAAAATCGCTGGCACACGCAATGGAATTACTGGTTTTCAATTGGATTTGAAATTGCCAGGCGTTTCTTTTGCGATCATGAAAGAAGCGTTACAGCGAGCGCATGATTCGCGCTTGAAGATTATTGATAAAATGGAGGCTACTTTGCAAGCGCCTCGCGAAGCGTTATCACGTTATGCTCCCCGCATTGTGACTTTGAAGATTGATCCCGATAAAATCGGTTTATTAATCGGGCCGGGCGGTAAAAATATTAAAGCTCTTACCGCGGAAACAGGCACGGAAATTAATATCGAAGACGATGGCACAGTGAGTATTTACAGCGCGGATGCCGCAGGATTAAATCGTGCGGAAGAAATAATTAGTGGCATGACCGCTGAAATTGAAGTGGGTAAAACTTATAATGGCAAAGTGGTAACGATTAAAGAATTTGGCGCTTTTGTTGAGGTTCTCCCGGGTAAAGATGGACTAGTGCATATCAGCGAACTGGCTGAGACCCGCATTAATCGTGTTGAAGATGTGGTGCGAGAGGGGGATTCCATTACAGTGAAATGCATCGGCGTGGATGACAAAGGTCGTGTGAAGTTGAGTCGTCGAGCTGTGCTAAAAGAAAAAGCCGCAGCGGCAGCTACGGCAAATTCAGCAAGCTAGATCGCACTAGCGCGCTCTAGTAAAAAATGAGTTGGAGAATTATTCTCCTGTATCTTCATCGCCTTCGTCTTCGTCTGGCTCAGGAGGATTTTCTTTTAGATAATTATCCACGCCTTCTTTCCACTTGGCGACATCGTTGCCGTAATCTTGTTCTAAGTAATCGGCCAGATTTTCTTTGGCGTCCTCATAAAGTGGATGGGAAGGATCTTGCATGATTTTTAGCATGGCGGGAAGTTGCACATATTCTTCGCGTCCATATAAATCGTCCATTAACGTTTCCAAAACTTCTTCGGGAGCTTTTTTGTCGTAAAGCAAAGGTTCGATTTTGGAATAATCTTTATCCTCAACCAAATCGACCAAGTATTCCACCGCTTCAACTTTTCCGTCCTCAGGGAAAGTAGGATAAAGAGCGAGAATTTTATCGACGGATTGGGCATCAGTTAAATTGTCATCCAAAGCGGCATCTAAATCTTTTTCCCAAGGCTCCATTTCTTGGGGTTCCATAGGAGTGGGTTGAGGGGCATTAGGTGTGATATTCGCTGGGGTAGAGGGCGTCGGATTTGCGGGTGTCATAGGGCGATTCATATTATTATTGGCCATATTGGCTGGCGCGGAAGAAGTGGGAGTTGCAGGCGAAACGGCAGAAGTCGATGAAGTAGTGGAAGAAGAGGATTTGGTTAATGCCATGATTCCAATTTGCGCGACCACAACGGCAGCAACGATTAAAAGAAACCAAGGGCTGGTTAAAAATGATGGCAATTTCGATTTCATAAATTCTCCTTTTAGACTCTTTTACTATAAGTTGCATTCAAACTTAAAAGGAAAAAACGGTTTTTTTCAAGGCAATTTCGCATATTAAAAAAACAAAAATAACTGCTTATTTTGCACCCAACGATCGAGCTTGATGGATCAACTTGGGCAATGCTTCGTTGTCGGTGCCATCATAATAACCGCGCACATAACCCTGTTGATCGACTAAAGCAAATTTCGTGCTGTGAATATAGCGACCATTTTCGCGAGCCGCTTCGGCTTCTTGAGTTTCTGCCACGGCTAAAAGAAAGCCTTTTGTGGCGAGATAAAATATTTTTTTTTGATCGCCGGTTAAAAAAAACCAATGGTTAGGGTCGGCTTCGAGTTGTTTGGCATATTCGGCTAATACAGGGGGGGTATCAGTTTCGGGGTCGACGGTAATGGAAATCAAATAAATGTTATCATCCGGATGAAGCATGGTTTGCAGTTTTTTCATTTGTCGACTCATGACTAAACAAGGACCGGGACACGTGGTAAAAATAAAATTGGCAACCCAAACTTTGCCCAGAAGTGAGTCTTGTGTAATAGTTTCATTGAGTTGATTGGTTAAAGAGAAGGCTGAAACTTGGCCATAAGTTGGCAGTGCGGGAGAGCGTTTGGTTGTTCGCCATATCATGACTCCGAACACAGCGATTAAGATAAGCATTAACCCGCTCCAAAATAATCGAGGGAGTCGAGAAGGTTTGTTATCCATAATCTCCAATCTGTCTGATTTTATTAAAAAATTCAATCGGTTATCTGATTTTTATTTTGAGAGCTTGGAAAAATTAGAAACTTATGTAAGGTGCCCTCACTATGATAAAAGTTGGTATTAATGGTTTTGGACGAATTGGAAGATTAGTGTTTCGCGCTTTATGCGAACAAGGGTTGCTAGGCAAAAAAATAAATGTGGTTGCGGTGAACGATTTGGTTCCCGCAGACAACTTGGCTTATCTTTTAAAATACGATTCCACACAAGGTAAATTTAAAGGGACGGTAACGAGCGAAAAATCATCGCCTGTTGCGGAAGAGGACGACGTTTTGATTGTTGACGGGCATCGCATTCAATGTTTGGCAGTCAAAGAAGGACCGGCCGCTTTGCCGTGGGGAAAATTGGGTGTGGATATTGTTATTGAATCCACCGGTTTGTTTACGGATGCCGAGAAGGCGAAGGGACATTTAACCGCAGGCGCTAAAAAAGTCATTATTTCAGCGCCAGCAAAAGGAGAAGATATCACCGTGGTAACAGGGGTGAATCATCATCTTTATGACGCAAAAAAACATCACATTATTTCCAATGCAAGTTGCACGACTAACTGTTTGGCGCCGGTGGTTCATGTGTTGTTAAAAGAAGGTTTTGGTTTAGAAGAAGGTTTAATGACCACAGTTCATAGTTATACTGCCACTCAAAAAACGGTGGATGGTCCTTCTAAAAAAGATTGGAAGGGTGGGCGAAGTGCAGCCATTAACATTATCCCTTCCACAACGGGCGCTGCCAAAGCGGTGGGATTGGTTTTACCAGAAGTGAAAGGAAAACTCACGGGCATGTCATTCCGTGTTCCGACGCCGACAGTGTCTGTTGTTGATTTGACAGTAAAAACGCAAAAGAAAACTTCTTATCAAGAAATTTGCCAGGCAATGAAGCGTGCAAGTGAAACTTATTTGCAAGGGATTCTAGCTTATACGTCAGATGAAGTTGTCTCGAGTGATTTTATTCACGATAATCATTCCAGTATTTTTGATGCGGGGGCAGGAATTGAGTTAAATTCTCAATTTTTTAAATTAGTGAGCTGGTATGATAATGAATGGGGTTACAGCAATCGCTGTGTGGATTTATTAAAACAAGTGGCCGGCTCGTTATAGTTTAAAAAAATAAAACGCCTTCATTCACCTTTTTTACTTCATCCGCGTTTTTGAATTCCCCAACAAGCCGCAGGGCAAAGGGTAACGCTGAGCCTGCAGCCTGACTAGTAATGAGCTTGCCATCTACCACTACGCGTTGGTCCAAAAACTTTCCTGATGTAATAAAAGATTTCGCGCTCGGATGACAGGTGAACTGTTTGCCTTGGAGAAGGCCAGCCGCTTCCAAAACCTTAGGTGCCGCGCAAATGGCTCCTAACCAGCGATTTTCTTTAGCGTGTTGCACCAGTTTTTCGCGTAATTTTAAATGATTCATCAAAGTGTCCGCACCGGGTTGGCCTCCGGGCAAGACAATCGCATCAAACGTCTCATCCAACACTTCGATCAACAACGCATCGGCCAAATGACGCGTCTGACGAGACGCAGTAACCGGCCCTTCATCCAAACTTGCGGTAATGACTTCACAATTCGCTCGCCGTAAAATATCAATTACAGTGATTGCTTCGATTTCCTCAAACCCATGAGCCAATGGCACTAAAACTTTCATTAATTAATAATCTAATCTAATTTTAAAATTCGCAACTTAGCAAAGGATTGAATAATAAACCAGTTGCGAAACGTCAAAAAAATAGTTAAATATATTCAAAATAATAATCTTTTAAGCTAAGAAGTTAAATCTCATGAAGTCACAACCTAAAATTATTGCTTATATGAAACCTCAGTGCGGCTGGAGCAACGGGGTTCGCGCTATTTTAAAAAAATATCAGTTGGAATACGAAGATCGCGATATCATCAATAACCCTAACAACTACGCGGAAATGGTGCAAAAAAGCGGTCAACCACTTCAGCCCACGCTCGATATCGGAGGTCGCATTGTCGCCGATATAAGCGGTGAAGAACTCGAAGCCTGGTTAATTAAAGAGGGCGTAGTGAGCTCTAACGCAGCGCCAGTAGATGTTCCTATTAACTCGGCCTGCAGTGATGAAGAGCATGCCCGTCAACAACAGTCCGGCGGTTGGACGCCACCCATTCTGTAAAATCGTAACAATTTGCGTGCGTGACTTATTTTTAAAAACTTTTTTAATTTTTAGTCTTTTATTACCGCACTATCTTTTTTCAGAAAATTTTCAGCAAAAAGTAGGTCAAGTAGAAGCCACACTACTGGCTGAACCCAGTTCCATTGCGTCTGGAAAATCTTTTACGATTGCCATTCGTTTGCGCATGGATTCTAAATGGCATACTTACTGGAAAAATCCAGGTGACGCCGGTTTTGCCACGCAAATCGAATGGAATTTACCACCCGGTTTTCAAGCGGGAGAAATTCAATGGCCTTACCCTGAGCAAGTCGTAGTCGGTGGCATTGTCTCTTATGCTTATCATAATGAAGCATGGTTATTGACTCAAATCACGCCACCTCAGAAGCTGCCTCCCACCATTCCTATCCAAGCCAAAGTTTCTTGGCTGATGTGCGAAGAAACTTGTATTCCGGGTGAGGCAACGTTGACGATTTCCCTGCCATCTGGTGTAGGGGAAATCAAACCTGAAACAAAAGCGCTTTTTGATGCCGCGCGTGAAACTCTACCTAAAGAAAATCAATCGCTTAATTTAAAAGTTTTTAAGGGTTCTGATAAAAAAGTTGTCTTATCAATCGCATCAGAAGATTTTAATGCTAACACAGCTTATTTTTTCCCCGACACGCCTGAGCAAATTGCTCACGATGCGCCTCAAATCGTTCGTCAAATTTCACCATCACAATATGAAATAGAACTGACCCAAGCCACGATAGCGCCTGCAACGTTAGAGCGTTTGAGAGGTGTATTAATTTATCAAACTCCTCAAGAAGAAACGAAAGCTTTTCAAATCGACGCTCCCATTCAAACCGAAAATTCCACGTTAACTTTGAATTTTTCTTGGAAAGAAAATCTGCTCTATTTGCTCTACGCATTTTTAGGTGGCATCATTTTAAACTTAATGCCCTGCGTTTTGCCAGTAATCTCCCTTAAAATTTTTAATTTTATTCAACAAAGCCATCACGATTCTAAAAAAATATTGGCGCATGGGTTAATCTTTTCTGCTGGCATTATTCTTTCTTTTTTGGCGTTGGCTAGCGCGCTCATTGCGTTGCGTGCCGGTGGCGAAAAAATAGGGTGGGGTTTTCAATTTCAATCGCCCATTTTTCTCATCGTGCTTAGCGCTATTGTTTTAGTCATGAGCCTCGCGCTTTTTAACGTTTTTGTCATTGGCGGATCATTGGTAGGCGTGGGAAGCTCGTTAACTGCGCAGGGTGGGTTGAGGGGTTCTTTTTTTAATGGGGTGCTCGCTACCACTTTGGCAACGCCTTGCACCGCGCCCTTTATGGGAGCGGCGCTAGGTTTTGCTTTAACGCAACCTGCCTGGTTGGCCTTGTCGATTTTCAGCTCGTTAGGTTTGGGCATGGCTTTGCCTTATCTTTTAATTTCAGCTCAACCGAAATTATTGCGTTATCTACCCAAACCGGGAATTTGGATGGAAATTTTCAAACAATTTACTGGTTTCTTGATGTTCGGCACTTTGCTTTGGTTACTTTGGCTTTTTGGAACAACGCAAGGAATTGATGCGCTGATTTTGCTTTGCGTTTTTCTCCTTGTGCTGGCGTTCTGTTGCTGGTTGATCGGTCAATTTGGGACTCCTATTAAAACGCGTCGTTCAAAAATAATCACTTGGTTATTGAGCTTATTCTTAATTGCAAGCGCAGGACATTTTTTCATTAAACCTTTGTTAGGTTCCGAAAAAATAAAGCAGACTTCATCGCAAATGGATTGGAAACCTTATTCTCCCCAAGCGCTACAGAACGCTTTGCAAACCACTCAACCTATCTTCATCGATTTTACTGCTGACTGGTGTTTGAGTTGCAAAGTCAATGAACGCGTTGCATTAAACATTGATCAAACTCAAAAACTTTTTGAGCGTCATCAAGTGATTGCTTTTAAGGCAGATTGGACTACGCGAAATCCTGAGGTAAGCGAAGCGTTGGCTTCTTATGGACGAGCCGGAGTGCCATTTTACCTTTTTTATCCTGCGGATCGCTCGAAATCGCCCGTGATTTTGCCGGAGATTTTAACTCCCCAGATCATCGCTAATTTATTTACAGAAAAATAATTTGTGAGTGCCAATATTCAGAAGGAAGAAGCGTTAAGAAAACGCATGGCTGAATTGGCCATTTACGAGGAAGATTTGCGCGAAAATTTTATTCGCGGTTCGGGTCATGGAGGCCAAAAAATCAATAAAACCTCTTCATGTGTGCAATTGTTGCATATCCCTACGGGCATAGAAGTTCGTTGCCAACGGGAACGTTCTCAAGCGCTTAACCGCTTTCTAGCGCGGCGCGAATTGTGCGATCGAATTGCTGAGAAAGTGTTTCGCGAAAAAAGCCAGCGCCAACAAGAGCGCGAGAAAATTCGACGCCAAAAACGGCGTCGTAGTCGTCGCCAAAAAGAAAAAATGTTGCAACAAAAACATCATCATGCTGAAAAGAAACAATGGCGTCGTGCGGTGAGTCAAGAAAATTGAGCTTGGAGACTCGACAGCAGGGAAAGCTTTTTCTAAGTTATGAAAATGCCTTCAGTTTTTATTAAAACCTATGGATGTCAGATGAACGTGCGTGATTCGGAGCAAGTAGCGCAAATGCTCCAGGCTCGCGGTTACGCGCTGGCATCGCACGAAACGGAGGCCGATGTAGTTTTGATTAATACTTGCAGCGTGCGTGATCAAGCCGAGCAAAAAGCTCTGGGCAAAATGGGTTTTATGCAATCGCTCAAAAAAAATAAACCGGATGTGGTGCTCGGTTTTTTGGGTTGCATGGCGCAGAGTCGCGGTGAAGCGCTTTTGGATCGATTACCTGATGTGGATCTTGTAGTAGGCACACAACAATTTCATCGCGTGGCCGATTATGTGGAAGAAATTCGAGAAAGTGGAAAGAAAAGAAAATCTATTGTTGATACTTCAGAATCGCAAGGTTCTCAATCGACGATTAAAGATCATATTTTGCAACCCAAACAGGTAACGGCTTTTGTTTCGATCATGCAAGGGTGTGATATGTATTGCACGTTTTGTATTGTGCCTTACACGCGCGGCCGCGAGCGAGGGCGTTCCATTGCCGAAATTGTTTCTGAGGTAAAAACTTTGGTCGCGTCGGGCGTGAAGGAAGTTACTTTACTGGGGCAAATTGTTAACCTTTACGGTCGACGTGAATTTCCGATAGTGCACGGTAAAACGCCATTTGTTCAACTGCTTTACGCTTTGCAAGAAATTGATGGGTTGGAACGCATTCGTTTTACTTCACCTCATCCGGTGGGATTCAAACAAGATCTCGTTCGCGCTTATCAAGAGTTACCAAAATTATGTGAGCACGTTCATTTGCCGTTGCAATCGGGAAGCAACCGCATGTTGAAAGCGATGCATCGTTCTTACACGCGGGAAATTTATCTAAAAAAAATTGAATCATTGCGCGCGGCGCGTCCCGAAATTGCGATTACTACGGATATCATTGTGGGATTTCCGGGAGAAACCGAAGAAGATTTTCAACAGACTTGCGATTTAGTGGATCAGGTGCGATTTGATAATGCTTTTATCTTTCGCTATTCTCAACGCAAAGACACGCCTGCTGCGGCTTTGCTGGATCAATTGCCAGAGTCGGTGAAAGAAGAGCGCAACCAGATTCTTCTCAAGAAATTGGATCATATTGCCAAAGCGATCGGGGAAAATTTAGTGGGCACAGAACAAGAAATTTTAGTCGAAGGCGAAAGTAAGACCAACGCCGAGAATTTTTTTGGTCGCACGCGACAAAATAAAATTGTCATTTTTGAAGGGAGCGAACGTCATCGCGGCCAGTTATTGCCGATGAAAATAACGCGCAGCACCGGTTTTACATTTTACGGCGATCCGGCGATTTACAATTAGTTTATTTCTAAATTGTAGGGCAAGCGCTTCGCTTGCCATTTTCTAATGATCAAAACCCATTCGATAAGGCCACTCTTGCCATTGCTTTACTAAACCTGCTCGAACAGGATTTTCGCGCATATAAATCCATTTTTCTTGAATGTTTTCTTCAGCTCTTAGAAGTCGATCGAAACAGCCAGGCTGCCATTGCCAGGTAGCTTTTAATTGTTGACGAATCCAACGTTTCAACGCTGCACTGAGATGGCCTATTGCTTGATCTTTTTGATTCGGACTAACAAGAAGGTGAAGATGATCAGGCATTAAAACAGCAGCACAAATTATCCAGTTTTTAAGTCGTTTAGTTGCATTACAAAAAGCATTCATAGCTTTCGTATTGGCTAGTACGGGTTGACGATCTTTAACACAAAAAGTGATGAAATAAATGACTGACGTTTCATGGGTTAACCATACTGGAATACGTGGAGGATGAGCCATGGATCATAATTTAAATGGGAATTCCATTATTTGGCAAGCGGTGCGCTTGCCCTACAAAATATCTTGAGTGCTTATGATATTTGGAAATTCTAACAACTTGGCAATTAGAGGGGATTGCCTTAAATTGAATCCCATATATGTTAATTGAAACTCATGCTCATTTGGATTACAGCGATTTTGATGCAGATCGCGATGCGGTGGTGCAACGCGCCAAAGAAGCGGGTGTGGAACGAATCATTACCATTGGCACGAATGTTGAGAGTTCGCAAAGAGCGATAAAATTAGCGGAACAATATTCTGAAGTTTTTGCGGTGATTGGTGTCCATCCTACGGAAGTTGAAACGGTTCAAGGCAATTGGATTGAGCAACTTTCGCAAATGGCCGATCATCCGAAGGTGGTGGCGATAGGAGAAATGGGTTTGGATTATCATCATTTGCCGAGTGGAAAAATGGAAAATCCTTTTCGTAATGTGCTTGCGATGGAGGTGGCGCAGGATCCTTTGGCTATTTCTCGGAAGATTGCGGATGACGATTATAAAAATCTTCAAGCAACTGTGTTTCGCGCGCAATTGGACTTGGCTTTGGAAAAGAAATTAAATGTCGTTATTCATCAACGCGACGCTTGGGAGGACACTCTAAATATTTTAATGAGTTACAGCGGAAAACTTCGCGGTGTTTTTCATTGTTTTGGAGGATCGGTAGAGCAAGCTTTGAGCATTTTATCCATGGGCCATCTGGTTTCTTTTACTGGTATTGTTACTTTTAAAAACGCTGAGAATGTTCGACAAGTTATTGCGGCAATTCCTCAAGATTGTTTTATGGTGGAAACAGATTGCCCTTATTTAGCGCCCGTGCCTTATCGTGGTAAGCGATGTGAGCCGGCACATGTACAAAAAGTTGCGGAAAAAATTGCTGAAGTGCGTGGCATGTCTTTGTCAGAGGTTGAACAATGCACCACAGAAACAGCTAAACATTTTTTTCGATTTTCTCAATGAATGATGAAAGCGCGTTTACACATTTTTTATTCTGGTCGTGTGCAAGGTGTGGGTTTTCGCGCTAGTGTGAAACAGATCGCTTGTGGTTACGAGGTAGTAGGATGGGTAAAAAATCTTCCTGATGGTCGTGTGGAGATGGTGGCTGAAGGAGATAAATCGGAACTGGAAGCTTTTCTTAAGGGTATTTCAGAAAGCTATCTCAATAGTTTTATTCATGATCAAGCGGCTGATTGGTTAGGGTCCCAGGGCGATTTAAAAAGTTTTCACATTGCTTACTGAGCTATCGTCAATCATTTGAGCTTGCCCAATAAACGCAACCAAGGGTGATTTTTGCGTTTCAACAATTTTTTTCTATATTAGGAGTATGAACACCGAAACTCTGACTAATGATGCAAAGGCAATTTTGGATCAAGCCACCGATCAAGCTAAGGATTGGGTGATGACTAAAGCAGGGAAAGCAAAGTGTTGTTTGAAAGAAGCCGCGGATAAAGTGAATCGTCATATGTCGAAGCGACGCTGGATTGCGTTAGCGATGGTGGTAAGTGCGGGAGTTGTTGCCGGTTGTTTGTGGCGCAAACATTAATAGTTTGGACTCAACTTAAGGAAATATGAAAAAGGAAGCGAAAAAGGAAAATTTTCCGCCGCAGCATCAAGAGCGTCAACCAGGTTTAGAATCTGAAATGACCCCTCGTCCCCAATCAGACGATTCTCGGCATCGTGGTAGTGGAAAGCTCCAAGAAAAAATTGCATTGATTACTGGAGGTGATAGTGGCATCGGGCGCGCGGTCGCCATTGCGTTTGCAAAAGAAGGAGCCCATGTGGCAATCAATTTTTTGAATGAAACAGAAGATGCAAAAGAAACTAAACATCTCGTAGAAGAATACGGGGGAGAATGTCTTTTGCTGCCGGGCGATATGGGTTACGAAGAAAAATGCCAAGCTTTAGTGAAAAAAATTTGGGATCAATGGGGTAAAATTAATATTTTAGTGAACAATTCTGCCGAACAACATCCTCAGGAATCAATCGAGGACATCACGAGCGAGCAATTGATGCGAACGTTTCAAACCAATGTGTTTGCTATGTTTTATTTAACCAAAGTGGTCATTAAAAAAATGTCAAAGGGTGATACGATTATTAACACGACCTCTGTTACCGCTTATCGTGGTAGTCCAGGACTTCTTGATTATTCTTCCACCAAAGGAGCGATTGTTTCATTTACTCGTTCTTTGGCACTGTCGGTAGTCAGTAAAGGAATTCGTGTGAATGCAGTGGCGCCTGGACCTATTTGGACGCCCTTAATTCCGTCAACTTTTCCCAAAGAGGATGTTACTACTTTTGGATCGCAAGTTCCCATGAAACGAGCAGGACAGCCGGAAGAGGTGGCGCCCAGCTACGTTTTTTTGGCTTCAGACGATTCTTCTTACATTACTGGACAAGTGCTTCACCCGAATGGTGGTGAAATCGTGAACACGTAAAGGGTGTCATGAGGCGATTCAATCGCCTCGAATGGATGTGATTAGTATAAAATGAAAACCAACAAAATCTATGAACGAAAATGCTACAGATAACAAAATGGATACAACGGATGTCGTGAAGAAAGTAGAGCGTGCGGTAGATAAAACAAAAGGATTCTTTCGTCGACATTGGAAAGCCACTGCTATGGTTTTAGGCGCTGGTGTTGTAGCTCGCTTTTTCCTTAAGAAAAAGTAGGAGCAAATCATTGTAAGAATTTCTTCCTGGCGAGAAAGAAGGACGTTCTTCATTCTTTAACTCAATGAAAGAACGTCCTTTAACCCAATACGCTTTGCTTTCCGTTGCGGTAGCAATTGTTATTTTGCTTCTAAAATTGGTTGCCTGGCATTTGACTGGTTCGATTGGTTTGCTTTCTGATGCGTTGGAATCGGTGGTCAATTTGGTGGCAGCTTTTATTGCCTGGATTTCATTATCAGTAGCGATTCAACCGGAAGATAAAGAACACGCCTTTGGCCATTCCAAAGCGGAATATTTCGCTTCGGGTTTGGAAGGTCTTTTCATTTTTATTGCAGCCTTAGGCATTGCATGGGCTGCGATTGAACGCTTCTTTCATCCTCAAGCCCTTACTCACACTTTTCAAGGCATTCTTGTTTCCTCCGGCGCTTCAGTGATTAATTTGGTAGTGGCTTTGATTTTGTTGCGCGTTGGCAAAAAACGATCCTCGGTCGCTTTGGAAGCGGATGGCAAACATCTCATGACCGATGTCTGGACTTCCGTGGGCGTTATTATTGGAATAAGTTTAGTCGCTTTGACCCAATGGTGGTGGCTGGATCCGATGGTTGGATTGCTTTTATCCGCTCACATTGTTGTGACCGGCTTAAAACTCATGAAGGAATCCATGCGCGGCCTAATGGATTTCCGATTACCCAAAAAAGAACTCGCCCTTATTCAAGCCACGCTAGACAAATATGCTGCTGAAGGCATTGGCTATCACGCTCTACGCACACGCCGCGCTGCTGCATTAAAATTTGTTGCGGTTCATCTCCTGATGCCAGGAGAGTGGACTGTTGTTCAGGGTCACACCATCGTCGAACGCATCGAAGAAGACCTTCGCAATGCCATCCCCAACCTCATTGTTTTTACTCATATGGAGCCTCTCGAAGATCCGGCATCGTGGGAAGATGTGAAGTTAGAGAGGGGAAAGGTTTTTCATGAAAAATAGGATTTTAGTAAAACAAAATTGGAGAAAATAACAGTTTTGGTGTTTGGAAAAAACGATTTTGAGTTAAAATTTTTCTGTCATTAAATTGGCTTTTATTTTTTTGAGTGAGAAATTTGACAAAGTGGTCAAGTTGAGTTTTATTCCCAGAAATCATTAATTTTTTAAAAATAAAATAGTTGTTATGGGAAAATTTTCTGCAGGAATGGGTAGATTGGGAAGAGTGGGTACGGGTATCGCTCGTTTGAAAGAAGCGATGGGTAGTATCGCTACTTCAGTTGGCAAGATCTCTCAATCCACTACTAAACTTCCTGAATTGAGTAGAGCTATACGATTTTCTGGTCGTGTTCAAAGTGAAGAATTATTAAAGGCGGGAGAGGTTTTAATGGATTTACGAGGCTCTCTGGACGAAATCATGGATGTGCTTACAGATTTAAATAAATCTTTCGAAGTTATCGGTAAAACCGGTGTTGGTGAAGGAGTTGCTAGAAGATTTTATAGGCTTTCAGTGCCAATGACAGAGGCTACTGAAGCTTATGATGCTGCACTTGATATGTATATTAGGGTGGCTCATGGCGAGGCATCGAGAGGGGAGCTAGCCAATGCATTGGATAATCTTTTTGCAAAAGTTAAAAAATTGGAACAAGTTTCTGCTGAGGTTAACACAAGTATTGCTGGGCCAGGATTTAATGCAGTAGGAGGTGGAAGTACAGATTATGATAATAATCCTGCTGCGATTTTAGCTCTTCCTGTTTCGCCTCAAGATATGGCGGATTTTGTTTATTCGATTGGAGATCAAGCTGACAATTTGGGACGTGGAGCTAAAAATGTTTGGGATGGCATATTAAATGAAACAGAATCCGGAATTAAGCACGCTGGGGATGAGATAAATCGGAACTTTAATCAGCTTGAAGATTACGCTCGAAACGGCGGTTATTTGCGAATGTAAATTTTTTAAACGCTTTTAAAATGTCTGAATGAATCTTCCCAAAGAAAATTGTTAATTGATTTAACTTTTCACTTCTTTGCGCGATTTAACCACTTCATCGACCAGGCCGTAGGCTTTGGCTTCTTCTGCGCTTAAATAATAATCGCGATCGGTGTCTTTTTCGATTTGTTCAATGGGTTTGCCAGTGTGATGTGCTAAGATTTCGTTCAAGCGTTGTTTGGTTTTAAGGATTTCTTTGGCTTGAATGGAGATGTCGCTGGCTTGACCTTGCGCGCCGCCGAGGGGTTGATGGATCATGACTTTGGCGTTGGGTAGGGCAAAGCGTTTTCCTTTAGTGCCCGCAGCGAGGAGAACTGCGCCCATGCTAGCGGCTTGGCCGATGCAATAGGTTGCCACGTCGCAGGTAAGAAATTGCATGGTGTCGTAGATGGCTAAGCCAGCTGTTACATAGCCACCGGGGCTTTGCAAATAGATATTGATATCTTTTTTGGGGTCTTCCATTTGTAAGAAAAGCAGTTGGGCGATGATGGCATTGGCGATGGTGTCATCAATAGGGGTGCCAATAAAGATGATGCGATCTTTGAGAAGTCGAGAGTAAATATCGTAAGCGCGTTCGCCGCGGCCGGTTTGTTCGACGACCATGGGAACGAGGTAGTTGTTGCTGATGTTCATAATTTTTTTTCTCAGTTTTAGCTTGGTTTTATTCCACCTTCGCGTGGGTTAAAAGAAAATCAAGCGTTTTGCTAATAAGCAATTCTTCTTCGATTTGGTTAAGACCGTTGTGTTTGTTGAGTTCTTCGAGAAATTTTTGTGGTTCCATGCCGTATTGATGCGAAAGATGATGAATGCGATGGTTCATTTCTTCGGTGGTAACTTGCAAATTTTCTTTTTGCGCAATTTGCAAAAGGAGGAAAGCTGCCTTCACGCGCTCGCGAGCGCTTTTTTGGGCAGTTTGATAAATCTCATCTTTTTTGTCTTGGATAGCGTCGAGGCTGATGCCGCGTTGTTGATTATGTTCAACGATTTCGCGAACGACGTTTTTGGTTTGAGCCGCGAGAAGCGATTCCGGAAGATCAAAGTCGGTTTTGTTTAAAAGTTGTTCCAGAAGTTGATTTTTTTGCTGGGCAACGATGTCATTTTTCTTTTGTGTCTGTAATCCTTCGCGCAAATTGGTTTTGACTTGTTCCAATGACATTTTGAAATGGTTTTGAGCGAAGTCTTCGTCCAGTTCTGGCAGATGTTTTTCTTTAATGCTTTTCATTTCTACGGAAAAAATCGCTTTTTTCCCGACCAGTTCGGGGTAGGGAAAGTTTTCGGGAAATTCTACGGTGATTTCTTTTTTGTCACCGATATTCATGCCGACGAGTTGTCCGCCAAATTTTGGCAGAAAGGCGTCTTCTTCCAGTTTGATCCAAAGATTTTTTTGTTCGGCGATTTTTTTGGCTTCAGGGGCTATTTCTAGTAGTGGCTTGCCATCGACGGTTGCGGTATAATCGATCACGGCAAAATCGTCGGTTTGTGTAGGACGGCCGGTTAAGTCGTGAAAGTGGGCTTGGTGCTCGCGAAGTTGATTGAGTTGTTTTTCAAATTCTTCTTCAGTTAATGTGTCATCGATTTTGGGTAAGGATAAGCCTTTGTATTCCGGGAGGCGAATTTCGGGAGCCAGATCAACTAACGTGGAAAAGCTAAGGGAAAGGCCACGTTGAAATTTGAGATCTTCGATGGATGGAGAACTCACGACGCGTAGTTTTTTTTCTTGAATGGCGCGTCGATAAGCTTTCGGAACTAGGGAGCGCTTGGTTTCTTCATCAATTTCTTCGCTAAATCGTTTGCTGATTACGTCGCGAGGCACTTTGCCCGCACGAAAACCGGGAAGTTTAGCTTGTTTTTGAAATTCGTTGGTGATGCGTTCAATCTCTTCGTTGACTTCGTTGGCAGGTAATTCGATTTTGAGACGTTTCCTGCAACTGTTAATGTCTTCTATGGCTATATTCATGAGGGCGAGAGCTTAAGCATCAGGCGCGTGATGGTCAAGCGGTTGGTTGAAAATACAACGAGTAACTGGTGACAAGAGGATTCCAAATTTCGAGTGTTGGCACGGAATAAATCATGTTTTGTGGTGAGGTGATCTGAAATTGGTAGCTTCGTCCATAGCAATTTTGAGTTGTGGAGAAAAGTTGCTGTAAAAAATCGCACGAGAGAAAAAGGAGTGGGGTGATTGATTTTTTTTCGAGGGCATAACCTTGCGAGGCAAGCCAAGGGCCTAAGGGTTCATCGATTTGCGCCCAATCAGGAATTTTTTCTGAAAAAGTGGTTTCGGCAATTTCGATTAAGGTGTTGGGTTTTTGAGAAAGCCGAAGTTGATTGCATCGGATAAGGGTATTTTCTGTTTTTTTGAAAGTTTGCTGGCTTTGTAAGGTTTGATTTACCGCTCTTTCTAAAAGAGGTGTGGTAAGAGTGGGAGTTGTTAGCAATTGGTAGATAAAGGGCTTTGTCTTTCGGAGTAAAATAAGTTGATCCGAAGTGAAGGTTTCCCCTTTCAATTTGAAAAGAATTAAAGGCATAAAAAGTTATTAGCGTTTTATTTTAAATGGGGAAAAAGATTTATTTTTGCATTTTTTTAAAAGTTTCGCTTGTGTAAGTTCTCGTAGGCTGCTTAATTCTTGCGCGCATGCTCATTTTAGCCGCTACTGAAGGTCACCACGAATTGCCGATGTCGGCAGTGGAGTTATTTCGTTTTGGACCTTTTGTTATTACAAACTCCATGATTCCTGCTTGGATCATTGCTATTGGGCTAATTATTTTTGCTCAAATCGCCATGCGTTCTCCTAGACTCGTGCCTAAAGGCGCTCAGAATTTTTTGGAGTGGATAGTAGAATCCATTTCTGGCTTGTTGGAAGGAGTGCTCGGAACGGAATGGGCGAGAAAAACATTATGGTTTTTTACTTCGATTTTTCTTTTTATCCTTTTTTCTAATTGGTTTGGTCTTTTTCCAGGTGTTGGAACCATTGGTCGAGGTCATGGTGATAATTGGTATGATTTAATGATTACCCATCCTTTTATTCGTGGGGTAAATGCCGATGTGAATATGACCATGGCGATGGCTCTAGTATTTTTTGTTCTATGGACAGTATGGTCATTAAAGGCTAATGGAGTGGGAGGTTTTGTTCATCATATCTTTGGCTCTAAAGCGGATAATAAAGGATTAATTGGTATTATCATGATTGGAGTTTTTATTTTTGTGGGTTTGATTGAAGTCATTTCTATCGCATTTCGTCCAGTGTCTTTAAGTTTTCGTCTTTTTGGTAATGTCTATGGCGGCGAATATATGTTGGAATCGATGATGGCAATTAATAAGTGGTTAAGCTGGTTGATTCCTTTGCCTTTTTACTTTTTCGAATTGCTTGTGGGTTTGGTGCAAGCCTTGGTATTTTGTTTGTTGACTGCGGTGTTTACCGGCATGATGTGTCGTCATGAGGAGGGACATCATTAAAATAAAGATTTCGTTAATCGGATCGTGCTTCGCGTGCGAGGATTAACAAAAAAAACTAAAGTAATGAAAGGAAAGATATGTTCGTAGCAGAAATTGTAGGTAGTATTCATGTAGGTTTGGCTGCCATTGGCTCCGCCTTGGGCGTGGGCATCATTGGATCGAAAGCTGCAGAAGCAGTGGGTCGTAATCCAGGCGCTGCCACACCTATTTTGGTGCAATCCATTTTAGCGATGGCGTTAGCAGAAGGTATTATCTTCTTCGCTATCTTCCTCGCGAAATAAATTTAAAGTCTTGTGTGCGATTTGTATAAAATCGCACCAAGACATGGAAAGAAAACAATGACTTCATGGTTTTTTTTAGGAGCAATTGAAGCTGCCACTTCGGATAGCTTAGTTGGTGAAATTGCCAACCGAGTGGGCGTAAGTGGACCGAAACTTCTTTCGCAAATTATTCTTTTTGTTCTTCTGGCTTACGCTTTGAAACGTTTTGCCTTTAATCCCATTCAAAAAGTATTGGATGAACGACGACAAAAAATTGCGGAGAGCTTGGAAAATGCTGAACGCATTAAATTAGAATTGGCTGAAGCCGATCGCACACGTGCGGATGTGATTGCTAAGGCCCATCAGCAAGCCACTGAGATGATTGAAGAAGCCCAAAAATCATCAGTAATTCTTGGCGAGCGCAAATTGCAGGAAGCCGTAGCTCAAGCCGAAGCTCTCATAAAAAAAGCGCAAGAAGCTGTTTCATTGGAGCGCCAACAAATGATGGCGGAGTTAAAGCGCGAAATTGGTCGTTTAGTCATTGAAACCACTTCAAAAGTTAGTGGCAAAGTGCTTTCAGCAGACGATCAACGTCGCTTAAACGAAGAAACCTTAAAAGAATTAGCCGCTTAAGAAACTAAAAGAATTATGAAACTCAGCAGTGAATCCCGACAGTTAGCAAAATCGCTGCTGACTTTCTGTCGAGCTGGCGAAGGGAGGGTGGATGACTCTCGTGTGCGTTTGGCTGTGGAGAAGATTTTAAAAGAAAAACCTCGCCAGTATTTGGCGGTGTTGACGCGATTTAAAAAATTAATTGCATTGGAGTTAGCTAAGCGTGCTGTGACTGTGCAAAGTGCGGTGCCTTTGGAATCAGATCAACAACAAAATGTAATGAATTTTTTAGAAGGCCGCTATGGAAAGGGATTGAGCGCTGCTTTCGAAGTGAAACCAGAATTACACGGAGGGCTATTGATTAAAGTGGGATCCGACGTGTGGGATGGTTCGATTAAAAATCGTCTCGAGCGACTTAAAGCAATGTATTAGAGTTAAAAGAAAGATAAATTTATGAGCAGTATTTTACAGGAATTAGAATCAACAATTTCAGGACTAAAAACTGAAGTCAATCGATCAAACGTCGGCATTGTTCGCGAAGTGGGTGATGGCGTGGTGAAGGTTGAGGGTTTAACCGATGTCCGGCTTAATGAAATGATTGAATTTTCCAATGGATTATTTGGTTTGGCGTTGAATCTCGAAGAAACCGAAGTGGGTGGCATTTTATTAGGTGACGACATGGGAATTAAAGAAGGTGATGAATGCAAAACGACAGGTCGTTTGTTGCAGGTGCCTGTTGGAAAGGGTTTGCTAGGACGCGTAGTCAATGCGTTGGGTCAACCTTTGGATGGCAAAGGGCCAATTGCTTCGGAAACGTTTTATCCTGTAGAAAAAATTGCGCCTGGCATTATCAAAAGACGTTCTGTTTCACAGCCGGTGCAAACAGGAATTATGCCAATTGATGCGATGATTCCGATCGGTCGCGGACAGCGCGAGTTGATTATCGGCGATCGCGCTACAGGTAAGACAACGATTGCGATTGATACGATGATTAATCAAGCCCGCATTAATAAAGCCAATGAAGGAAAGCCTGGTTTTCGTCCGCTTTATTCCATTTATGTGGCAGTGGGTCAGAAAAATTCCAATATTGCGCGAGTATTAAACGTGTTGGAAGAAGCTGGCGCTATGCCTTACACAATTGTCATTTCAGCGCCTGCTTCCGAATCGGTGGCAAACCAATATCTGGCTCCTTTTTCCGGTGCGGCAATGGGCGAATGGTTTATGGATAATGGCATGGATGCGTTGATTGTGTTTGACGATCTTTCCAAACATGCTGTGGCTTATCGTCAGATTTCGTTGGTGTTGAAACGGCCTTCCGGTCGCGAAGCTTATCCAGGTGATGTGTTTTATTTGCATAGTCGCTTGTTGGAGCGTTCCGCGCGTTTGAATGAAAAAAATGGTGATGGTTCTTTAACTGCATTGCCGATTATTGAAACTCAAGCGGGTGACGTTTCGGCTTACATTCCGACCAACGTAATTTCCATTACGGACGGTCAGATTTATTTAGAAACCGACCTCTTTTATCAAGGTGTGCGACCTGCGATTTCTGTGGGTCTTTCCGTGTCGCGTGTGGGTTCTGCTGCACAGATTAAAGCGATGAAACAAGTCGCGGGAAAAATTAAAGGCGAGCTAGCTCAGTTCCGTGAATTGGCAGCATTTGCTCAATTTGGTTCCGATTTGGATGCTGGGACAAAAGCAAAATTGGATCGTGGTGCGCGAATTGTTGAGTTATTCAAACAACCGCAATACAACCCCATCCCCACGGAAGTTCAAGTGGCTATTATGTTCGCGATACAAAATAATTTCTTGGATGATGTGCCGGTCGATAAAGTGAAGGATTTTCAAAATCGTTTATCGGAATATTTTACCACGCGCAAAACTGAGCTATTGCAATCCATTGCTCAAAAACAGGCAATTGATGATTCGCTTTCGGCGGAATTAAAACAAGCCATTGCTACGTTTAAAGAAACTTATCAAGCTAGCTAGTTCATGGCCAATACTCGTGATATTCGACGCAGGATTAAGTCGATTCGTAATACTGCACAAATTACGAAGGCGATGCAAATGGTGGCGGCGTCGAAAATGCGTCGCGCACAGGAAGCAGCGCTTTCGGGCCGGCCTTATTCACAGTTGTTGAATCAAATGTTGGAAGCGGCTTCGGATGGAGAAACATTTCAACATCCTTTGCATCAATTGCGAGAGGGTAATCGCACAGCTTTGTTAGTGATTACAACGGATAAAGGTTTGTGCGGAGCTTTAAATTCTAATCTGTTGCGTTTGGTGGCTAATTATCCTGCAGAAACTCAATTTGTCACGGTAGGGCGTAAAGGTCGTCAATTTCTAGCTCGCACGAAACGCAATTTGGTGGCGGATTTTGAAGTCAGCGAAGGCTGTCGTTTTTTAGAAGCGAAAAAAATCGGCTCTTTTTTGATGAAACTTTTTCTGGAAGAAAAAGTGGATCGAGTGGAGGTGGCTTACACCAATTTTATTAGCACTTTGACACAGACGCCAACCATTGAACCTTTGCTACCTTTGGCGGTGGATTTTAAAGCAACGGCAGCCGGCTTAACGGTGAGTGATAAAGCTGCGCAGGAAACTCAACCTAAGGAAAAGAGGTTGGAAGGTTTATTTGAACCTTCTTCCCAAGCGGTTTTGGAAAGTTTGTTTCCGCATGCGGTTAATTTTGAAATTTGGCATTATCTTTTAGAAGCACGCGCTTCGGAACACAGTTCGCGAATGGTGGCAATGAAAAATGCTACGGATAATGCGAAACAGTTGATTAAAGATTTAACTTTGGAGTATAACAAGATTCGCCAAGCGGCAATTACCACAGAGCTTTTGGAAATTAGCGCGGCCGCGGCGGCGATGAATTAGTGAAGGAAAATATTATGGCAAATACAGGAAAAGTTGTTCAGATCATTGGCGCGGTAGTGGATGTTGATTTTTCATCCAGTCAATTGCCAGCGCTTTACTCCGCCTTGGAAGTAGAATACAGCATAGGAAAAGAAAACAAAAAGTTAACCCTCGAAGTGCAGCAGCATTTGGGTGAGGGTTGGGTGCGAGCGATTGCGATGTCATCTACGGAGGGATTGCAGCGGGGTTTGAGCGTTGTCGATAAAGGTGAACCGATTTCAGTGCCAGTGGGTGATGGAATTTTGGGACGTGTTTTTAATGTTTTGGGCGAGCCTGTCGATGAGCGTGGGCCTGTTCAATTTGAAAAACGTTATCCGATTCACCGCAAAGCGCCGACTCTTTTGGATCAAGACACCAAAGCTAATATTTTGGAAACGGGCATTAAAGTTATCGACTTGATTTGTCCTTTCACCAAGGGAGGAAAAGTGGGTGCATTTGGTGGTGCGGGTGTCGGTAAGACGGTTGTTATCATGGAGTTGATTAACAATATTGCAAAAGGTCACGGTGGTTATTCCGTTTTTGCAGGCGTGGGAGAACGAACTCGTGAAGGGAACGATCTTTACAATGAAATGTCAGAAGCCGGGGTTATTGATTTGAAAAATTTAGAAAAATCCAAAGTAGCATTGGTTTACGGTCAGATGAACGAGCCGCCAGGAGCGCGTTTGCGTGTGGCATTGTCGGCTTTAGCGATGACAGAATATTTCCGTGACGAAAAAAATCAGGACGTGTTGTTATTCATCGATAATATTTTCCGATTTTCGCAAGCAGGTTCAGAAGTTTCAGCTTTGCTGGGTCGAACTCCTAGTGCGGTGGGCTATCAACCTACGTTGGCTGCGGAAATGGGCGATTTGCAAGAGCGGATTACTTCCACGAAGAAAGGTTCCATTACTTCGTTCCAAGCCGTTTATGTGCCAGCGGACGATTTGACGGACCCTGCACCGGCTAATACTTTTGCGCATTTGGACTCAACGATTGTGTTGGAGCGTTCCATTGCGGAGTTAGGAATTTATCCTGCGGTAGATCCTTTGGCGTCTACCTCTAAAGCGTTAGCGCCTGAGATTGTGGGACAAGAACATTATGAAGTCGCTCGCGGCGTGCAAAAAGTTTTGCAACGCTATAAAGACTTGCAAGATATCATTGCGATTTTGGGCATGGATGAGTTATCGCCAGAAGATAAATTAACCGTTTATCGCGCGCGTAAAATTCAACGTTTCTTGAGTCAACCGTTCCATGTTGCTGAAGTGTTTACGGGCACGAAAGGGCAATATGTTTCCATTCAAGAAACTGTGCGAGGCTTTAAAGAAATTCTCGAAGGTAAACATGATGAAGTGCCTGAAGCCAACTTTTATATGAAGGGCGGCATTGATATGGTAAAGGAAGCTTCCGAATAGTTTTCTTTTAAACTATGAGCCAATTAACTTTGAAAATTGTAACTCCCGAAGGGAATGCTTATTCCGATCAAGTGAACTATGTCACTTTACCGGGGCAAGAGGGAGAATTAGGGATTTTTCCTAAACATGTTCCTTTAATGACTCGTTTGAAAGCGGGAGAAGTTCATGTGCGTAAAGAGAATGAAGAAGTTTATTTAGCAATTGGCGAAGGCTTTGCGGAAATCACTAGCGAGCAGGTTGCGATTTTAACCGATAGCGCTTTAACTGAAGCAGAGATCGACGAGGATGCCGTGGAAAAAGCTATCGCGCGCGCTAAGGAAGCGTTATCTGAAAAATTGTCTTCTGAGGAAATTGCGACAACTGAAGCGTTAATTAGTCGATCACTCGCCCAACTCAAACTTAAGCGTCGTCGTCGTGGAGGCTAACAGATATCCATGACGGAAGAAAAAATTCAAGCGCCTGAGACGCCGCGTTTGGAGTTTTTGGCATCGCGTCAGTTTAATAGCTGGTTATATGAACAACGCATCAGCTTAGCGTTTACCACTTATCAAACGGGCAAACTTTTTTTTGTTGGTTTACAACCGAATGGTCAACTATCCATCTTTGAGAGAACGTTTAATCGATGCATGGGTTTGTGGGCTGATCCAGGGACCCAAACATTATGGATGAGTACGCTTTATCAACTGTGGCGTTTTGAAAATTTTTTACCGGCGGGACAGATGGCGAATGGCTACGATCGTATGTACGTTCCCAAACTTGCTTATACCACGGGCGATTTAGATATTCATGATATCGTAGTGGAAGAAAATGGCCGTTTACTTTTTGTTAACACATTATTTGGTTGTGTGGCAACATTAAATGAGGCACATAGTTTTAATAAGATTTGGGAGGCGCCTTTTTTGAGTAAGTTGGCAGCGGAAGATCGGTGTCATTTGAATGGATTAGCTTTGGAAAATGGGGTGGCGCGCTATACAACTGCGGTTAGCCAAAGCGATGTAGTGGACGGTTGGCGAGAGCATCGACGTGATGGAGGTTGTGTGATGGACATGGCAACCGATCAGGTCATTGCGACTGGGCTTTCCATGCCGCACTCTCCTCGCGTTTATCAGGATAAACTTTGGGTATTAAATTCTGGCACAGGCGATTTAGGTTATGTTGATCGCTCCAGTGGCGCTTTTACATCCACAACTTTTTGCCCGGGTTATCCTCGCGGACTGGCATTTCATGATCATTACGCCATTGTGGGTTTGTCTAAACTGCGACAAAATAAAACTTTTGAAGGGTTGGTATTGCAGGAAAATTTGGCGGCTAAAAAAACAGAAGCCCGTTGTGGGTTGCAAATCATCGATTTGCAAACGGGTGATGTGGTGCATTGGTTGCGGATTGAAGGTATCGTGGAGGAGCTTTACGATGTTGTTGTGCTTTCAGGTGTTATGCGGCCGATGGCTATAGGGCTAAAAACGGATGAAATTCGCCGTATTTTATCACTGCCAAGTTTAGAGTAAATTATTCTTAAAATTAATAATCGTTAATGCGATTGATAAGTTGTCGGAATCGACCAAAAGCTCTTCGATTAAATGGAAAAGTAAGGCGAGGCAATGTTAGGATTTCAGGTTCATTGGCTTCATCTGCGTAAGCTTCACAACTACGAATTTTACCATTAAAAATGATATCTTTAAATTCGTCATTGAGTTTTGCAATTTCTGCTTCAGGAATTACTCTTTGCATGCGAATGACGAGATCATCTTTGACGAAACGATAGGAGTGGAAATTTTTGTAAAAATGGCAAATTTCTTCACGCGCTTCTTCGAGTGAATCGGTCACTTTAAAAAGATGAAAATCTTCTTTTGAGATTAATCCATTATGAAGCAAATGATCACTGATGTAGTGAACAAACGCTGACCAAAAATTGCCACCCGTGGCATCGACGAATAGCAGGGGGACAATGCGAGCCTTACCGGTTTGGATGAGGGTTAAGGTTTCGAAGGCTTCGTCCATGGTTCCAAAACCGCCGGGAAAACAAACAACGGCATGGGATTCTTTGACGAAAGTTAATTTTCGAGTGAAGAAATATTTGAACGTAACGAGTTTGGGATCGTTTTGGATGGTTTCGTTGGCTTCTTGTTCAAAGGGAAGAATAATATTTAATCCAAAGCTTTTTTCGCGTCCGGCGCCAATTTGAGCGGCGCCCATGATGCCTTCACCACCTCCGGTGACGACCATGTAATCGGATTTCACCATCATTTGGCCGAATTGTTTTGCTGCAATATATTCTTGTCTTTCAGAGCGAGTGCGGGCGGAACCGAAAACGGCAACTTTTTTGGTATCGCGATATTGGGAGAAAACACGATCGGCAACGCGCATTTCGGTTAGGGCGCGTGAGATTAATTTCAAATCGCCACGCTGCGGCTTATTTTTACCAAGTTTAATAGCGTTTGCGATTATTTCACGATAAAATTCATTAGGCTCTTCGAGATTGGCGGCTTTTAGTAGCTGAGTAATGGCCTCGTCGATGGCGGAATCCCCCATGAAGCCGCGAGGTCTTCGGTGTTGCACGGTTGCAAACACTTTATCTTCGGCTTCTGGAAAAGTTGGTGATGAATTTGATTTTTTATTTTGCATCATGCCAATAGTTTCGCACAATTACCTTTACTGTGGCAAATCTTTTAAATGTTTTAGATGAAAAAATAATAGTGGGCGACGGGGCTATGGGCACGCTGTTGCAAAGTCGGGGTGTACCGATTTCGGCTTGTTTGGAGGAGTTGAATATTTCACAGCCTGAAATGGTTCAGCGAGTGCACGAGGATTATTTAGCAGCTGGCGCGCAGTTGATTGAGACAAATACTTTTGCAGCGAATCGTCCCCACCTGACGCGCTACGGATTAGAAAATCAAGTGGCTGAAATTAATTGGAAAGCGGTTCAGCTGGCTAAAGCAGCTGCTAAATCGCAGGACGTTTTTGTAGTGGGATCGGTGGGGCCTTTGGCTTTGCGAGCGGCTACGGATGAAGGGTGGACGATATCGGATCGCGAAACTTGGTATCGTGAACAGATCGGGGCGCTTTTGGATGGGGGAGTGCATGCGATTTTTTTAGAAACGTTTTCAGATTTGGAGGAGATCCGGCGAGCGTTGTATGTGTTTCGAAGTTTGGATAGTCGACCTGTTTTATGTTCTTTGGCTTGTTCGGAGGATGGTCATTTGGCAGGTGGCGAAACGGTGTGGGAAGCGTTTCAAATTTTGAAAGAGGAAGGGGCAACGTTGCTGGGTCTGAATGCGACGTTGGGGCCGCGTGCGATGACGCATTTATTTGAAAATTTGCCTTTGGATGCGGATGTGTCTTATGCGGCATTTCCTAATGCGGGTAAGCCTAAGTTTTTGGAAGGGCATTATCTTTTTTATGCGGAACCTGATTATTTCGCTTCGGTTGCGAAAGAGTTGGTGCAGGAAGGGGTGCGATTGATTGGAGGATGTATTGGCACGGAACCAGCCCATATTGCGGCGGTAGCGGAAGCGGTTAAGGGGTTGCAGCCGGTTAAGATTAAGAAAGTTGTTCCAGCTAAGATTCAGGTTCAAGAAGCTGAATCAAAAATGGAAAGAGAAAAATCTTCCACGTTGGTTGATCTTTATCGCAAGCAAACCACGGTTATTGTGGAGTTGGACACACCGAAGTCGTTGGTAATGAAAAAATTTTTGGCAGGCGCGCAGGCCTTGCATGAGGCGGGAGCTGATGCGGTGACGCTAGCGGATAATTCTTTGGCTATTTTGCGAGTAGGCAATTCTGCAGCGGGAGTTTTGTTGCAAGAAAAAGGCGTCCGGCCTTTGCTGCATCTTTCTTGTCGTGATCGTAATGTTTTGGGTTTGGAATCGGAGGTGTTGGGTTGGTCGGTTTTGGGATTGGATCATGTGTTGGCGATTACGGGCGATCCGGCAAAGGGTGGAGATCATCCTGGTGCGAGCAGTGTGTATGATGTGAACTCGGTGGGATTGATTAAAATTTTGGCACAGATGAATGAAGGGAAAAATTCTGTAGGGCGTGATCTTAAAGAGAAAACTTGCTTTGTGATTGGATGCAGTTTTAATCCTAATGCGAAAAATTTTGATTCGCAGATCAAGAAATTGGAGTCGAAATTAAAAGCGGGTGCTACTTATGTAATGACGCAACCTGTTTTTGATTTGGCTTTAGTGAAAAAAACTTATGAAGCAACTCGTGCGTTTGGTGTGCCTGTGTTTGTGGGGGCAATGCCATTAATTGGATCACGTAATGCGGAATTTTTGCATAATGAAGTTCCAGGAATTGTGCTTACGGATGAAGTTCGTGAACGGATGAGGGGCAAGGAAGGGAGTGAGGGAGAAAAAGAGGGGTTGAAGATTGCGGCTGAAATTCAGGCTGAAATTTTAAATTATTTTTCTGGAATTTATTTAATTACGCCTTTGTTGCGTTATGAAATGAGTTTGGCTTTAATGAGTTTAATTCCTAAAAAAAATTCCCCTGCTTAAAGATTACTTTTTTGGCTTTATTATTTTAAAAAGTCTGTTCAAAATAGCAGTTACATGATTAAACCGCCGCCAAGCGAGAGTGATAATCCTATCAAAATCTATTTAAGAGAGATAGGGGAAGTGCCTTTAATTTCTGTCCAAGAGGAATTAAGACTGGCCGAATTAATACAAAATGGGATGGCTGCAGAGAAAGAATTGTGTGAATTAGACAAAAAAGGAAATCATAATTTCTCTGATGAAGAAAAAGCTATTAAGAAAAATTTAGAAGAGGTAGTAGAAAAAGGTCAGGCGGCTCGTCAACAGATGATAAAATCCAATCTGCGTTTGGTGGTGAAAATCGCTCAAGATTATTCCAATTATGGGTTGCCACTTTTAGATTTAATTTCTGAAGGAAATATTGGTTTGATGAAGGCAGTGGAGCGCTTTGAGCCGACGCATGGCGCGAAATTGAGTACTTATGCTGCGTGGTGGATCAAGCAAGCTGTGAAGCGAGCTTTAGCAAATCAAGGTAAAACCATTCGTTTACCTGTTCATATAACAGACAAAATTTCTAAATTGCGCCGTTTAAGCTCTCAATTAACCGAGGAATTTGGTCGTGAACCGACTGATGAAGAACTTGCTGAAGAGTTGAGGGTTTCGCCAAGCAAAATAGCGGAATGGCGAAATATTGGTATTCGTCCTGCTTCTTTGAATGCCATGATGGGAGAAGATGAGGATGGGCTAGAGTTTGGGGAAGTGGTAAGTGACGAAGCGATGCGTTCTCCAGATGAGTTAATTGGAGACGAAGATTTAACACAGGAAATGTTAAAATGCTTAGAGGTGTTGGAGCCTAGAGAAAGAGAAATTTTAGCTTGTCGCTACGGCTTAGATGGCGAAACGCCACTTACGTTAGAAGAAGTGGGTGAAAAATTTCAGGTGACGCGAGAACGCATTCGCCAACTTCAAAAAGTAAGTCTTAATAAATTAAAACGCGCTTTAGATAAAAAAGATCGCGTTCGATAAAGTTTTTATTCGCCTGGGGGATTTTCATTTCCTTCGGCGGCTTCCTCTTGGGATTGACTGATAACCGGAGCAATTGCCAAGAGTTTATCTTTAGTTTCTAAATTCACGAGTTTGACGCCCATTGTATTGCGTCCCGTTTCGCGAATATCTTTACAACGGATGCGAACCATTTGACCTTTTTCTGTAATCAACATGATTTCGTCATCATCGACGACTGTTAAAGCGCCTACGACATTGCCTGTTTTCTCGCCTGTTTTCATTGTGATAACGCCTTTACCACCCCGCGATTGTAAGCGATAAGCTTCGAAAGCGGTGCGTTTACCGATTCCATTTTCACCTGCTACTAACAGAGTGGCTTGAGGGTTAACGATGGCTAGTGCGACCACTTCGTCTTTATCCAACGTAATGCCCCGAACCCCTGTAGCAGGTCGACCCATGCTCCGCACATTTTCTTCGCTAAATCGAATGCTCATGCCTTGTTGCGTGATGAGTACTGCCTCATCATGACCGGATGTTAATCTTACTTCAATTAACGTGTCGTTGGATTCGATACCAATGGCGATAATACCACCGCGTCGTGTATTGGCAAAAGCTTCCAAAGGAGTTTTTTTCACAGTGCCTAATTTGGTCGCAAAGAAAACAAACTGTTCTTGTTGCCAGGTTAAATCTTCGTTGTTAGCGCCGCGTTTCGATTCCACGCGCAAGAGAGCCACGATTTTTTCTGTTGGTTGCAATTCCAAAACATTTGCAATGCTACGACCTTTAGAAGCACGACTGCCTTCGGGAATTTCGTGAACGCGCTCCACATACACGCGGCCTGTGTTGGTAAAAAACATGAGGTAGTCGTGAGTGCTAGCGGTAAAGAGGTGTTCGACAAAATCACCTGTTTCACCTTCCACATCGGCTTCGCGAGTGGTTAAGCCAATGACTCCCTTACCGCCGCGTCGCTGTGAGCGATAGCTGGAAATGGCAGTTCGTTTAATTAACCCTGCGTGCGTTAAAGTGATAATCATGCCTTCATTAGCAATCAAATCTTCAATCACCATTTCACCTTCGTCTGGAACAATTTGTGTGCGACGCGGTTCGGCATGTTTTGATTTAATTTCTTTTAATTCGGATTTGATAATGGAAAGAACACGCTCTTCTTTGGCTAAAATATCCGATAAATCTTCGATGGTTGCGATCAGTTCTTTATATTCATTATGAACCTTGTCCATTTCCATGCCCGTGAGTTGGTAGAGACGTAGTTCGAGAATAGCATCGACCTGTTGTTCGCTAATTTCGTAGCGGCCATTTTTTAATCGGTCATCACGACGAATTATAATGCCGAATTGTTCGATCTGTTTTCGAGTGAATTCATAACCCAATAATTTGATGCGTGCCTCCTCGCGCGTTTTAGAGCTGCGAATGATGCGGATGAATTCATCTAAGTTTTTTAGTGCAATGAGGAAGCCTTCCACCGTTTCCGCGCGTTTTTCCGCTGCAGCCAAATCGAAACGAGTGCGACGGATCACAACTTCGCGTCGATGTTCAATGTAACAATTAATGAGTTCCTTGAGGTTAAGAACTTTTGGTTTTCTCTGGTCGATTGCCAGCATGTTTGCGCTAAAACTGCTTTCGAGTGAGGTCAGTTTATAAAGTTTGTTAATAACCACTTTAGTGGCCGCATCGCGTTTGAGTTCAATGACCACGCGCGTGTTTTCGTCGGATTCATCGCGAACCGCGCTGGCATCGGGAAGTTGTTTTTCAGAGATGGCTTCGGCAATTTTTTCCACTAAAACGGCGCGATTCACATTGAAAGGAATTTCATCAATGACGAGATTTTCCTTACCGCCTTTCAGTTCTTCGGTGTGAATTTTGCCTCTAACTTTGATGCTGCCTCGACCCGTATGAAAATAATTTTTGATGCCTTCCATGCCCAAAATGGAACAGCCCGTTGGAAAATCCGGACCTTTCACATATTTCATGAGTTGGGCGATGGTGATATTGGGATTATCAATTTGAGCGCAAATGCCATCAATAACTTCCCCTAAATTGTGAGGAGGAATATTGGTGGCCATGCCGACTGCAATACCTGTTCCGCCGTTGACGAGTAAGTTAGGAAAAGCAGCAGGAAAAACCGTGGGTTCGGTGCGCGTTTCATCGTAATTGGGGATAAAGTCGACGGTGTCTTTATCCATGTCGTTGAGAAGAACTGAGCCTAGATGCGTCATGCGCGCTTCGGTATAACGCATGGCTGCTGGCGGATCGCCTTCGACCGAACCAAAATTACCTTGTCCATCGACGAGCATGTGCCGCATAGCCCAAGGTTGAGCCATGTGCACTAGGGTGGGATAAATCACGGCTTCACCGTGAGGATGGTAATTACCCGAAGTGTCACCGCAAATTTTTGCGCATTTACGATGTTGTCGATTGGGAAATAAAGACAAATCGTGCATCGCATAGAGGATGCGGCGTTGTGAAGGTTTCAGACCGTCTCGCGCGTCGGGCAGTGCCCGGGAAACAATAACGGACATGGAATAATCTAGGAATGAACCTTTGATTTCTTCAGCGATATTAATTTTATCAATTTTTTCGCCTTGGGCGAAAAGTGAAACTTGCGTGCTAATTTCCGGTTTATTTTCTTCAGCCATAATTAAACATCCAAATTGCGAACATTCAGCGCATTATCCTCGATGAATTGGCGTCGAGGTTCAACTTCATCGCCCATGAGTGTGGTAAACATTTGTTCCGCTTCGATTGCATCAGTTAAATCCACGCGAAGCAGTTTGCGTTTTGTAGGATTCATCGTTGTTTCAAAAAGTTCTTTAGCATTCATTTCGCCCAACCCTTTGAAGCGTTTGATTTGAACGCCACGTTTTCCAATTTCTTTGATGCTTTCTAAAATTTGTGGAATGGAATGAAGCGGTGTGACTTTAGCATCCTCTCCCTCACCAACGATGATTTCGTAAAGTGGTTTTTCTTGTGCGGCATAATGATCTAAGTGAAGCCCTTTTTTATTTAATTTTTCTAAAAGCGATGCGATGGCTTTGCTCTCGGTTAACGGAATATGTAAGGCACGCCGCATTACACCATTTTTCTTTTCGCCTTCTTCTATACCATTTTCTTCGCCAAAAAGGCCGAGATCAATATTCGATGCAGCGAATTCATTTAATTCTTCGTCCGTAACAAAATAATGAACGTTTTCTTGATTGCCCTCTCGAACGCGAACTAAATGTTTAGGCAATTCCTGCGTTTTTTTATGGCGAGCGGCGAGGTAAGTTTCGAAATTGCCGCCATGGCGTTTAATAGCTACGTAGAATTTATCTAATTGTGAAAGAAGTTCGAGGAGTTCTGCGAGTTGTTTAGGATCCCATTCTTCTTCATCGGCCAAGCTGCGCAAGCGAACATCTTCCGTACCGAGTTGAATGAGAATCTTGTTAAGTCGCGAATCGTCCTCGACATATTCCTCACGTTTTTTGCGTTTGATTTGGTAAAGAGGTGGTTGGGCAATGTAAACAAAACCGTGTTTAATTAAGAGAGGCATTTGTCGATAAAAGAAGGTCAATAAAAGCGTGCGAATGTGTGAACCGTCAACATCCGCATCGGTCATGATGATCACTTTATGATAGCGAAGTCGGTCGAGTTTAAAAGCGCCTTCTCCTTCGCCATCGCCAATGCCTGTGCCAATGGCGGTGATCATGGTGCGAATTTCATTGTTCTGTAGCACTTTGTCGAGGCGCGCTTTTTCTACGTTAATGAGTTTACCGCGCAAAGGCAAAATAGCTTGAAATTTGCGGTCTCGTCCTTGTTTAGCAGAGCCGCCAGCCGAGTCGCCCTCAACAATATAAAGTTCGGTATTAATAGGATCGCGATCGGAACAATCGGCCAATTTACCAGGCAAACCTCCAGCGCTCATGGCTGTTTTGCGAACAGCTTCGCGAGCTTTGCGTGCTGCTTCTCGAGCGCGTGCAGCGGTCAGGGCTTTATCAACAATTTTTTTTGCAATGGGCGGATTCGCATCAAAATAAGTCATTAACCCGTCATAAACAGCGGAAGACACAACGCCTTCGACTTCAGGAGTAACGAGTTTGACTTTAGTTTGCGATTCGAAACTGGGGCTGGGATGTTTGATGGAAAGCACACAAATCAAACCCTCACGAACATCATCGCCAGAAATGGCAGGATCTTTTTCTTTGAGAAGATTGTTGGCTTTGGCGTATTGATTGATGGAGCGAGTCAAGGCTGTGCGAAATCCTACGAGATGCGTGCCACCGTCGGGATTGGGAATCGCATTGGTGAAACAAAGAATTTGGTCGCTGTAAGAGTCGTTGTATTGCAGAACACAATCCACAAACATATCATCTTTTTGTTTAGCGATGATGACCGGTTTGGGATGAATAATTTGTTTGTTTTTACCTAATTGTTTGATGAATTCTGAAATGCCGTCTTTGTAATAAAAAGTTTCTTGTTTGGTTTCCTCGCTTCGTTCATCTGTGAGCACGATTTCTAATCCGGGATTAAGAAAAGCTAGCTCGCGTAGACGGTTGGCTAGAAGATCAAATTGAAATTCTTGGGTGATGGTGAAGATCTGAGCATCTGGCTTAAACGTAATGAGCGTTCCAGTTTTTTTGCTTTTCCCGATAACTTCTAATTTTTCTGTTGTTTTTCCTCGCTCAAAGGCCATGTGGTGCACCTGGCCATCGCGAAACACTTCTACATCGAACCATTCAGAAAGCGCGTTGACACACTTCGCACCAACGCCATGTAGACCGCCAGAGTATTTGTAAGCACCTTGGCCAAATTTTCCGCCCGCGTGCAAATTCGTAAGCACGAGTTCAATGGCTGGCATTTTGAATTTGGGATGAAGATCAACTGGAATGCCGCGTCCGTCATCTTGAATGCTGCAAGAGCCATCGACGTGTAAGGTGACGAGGATTTTTTGGCAAAACCCAGCGAGATGCTCGTCAATGGAGTTGTCTAAAACTTCATAAACGCAATGATGTAGGCCGCGTTCATCGGTGTGACCGATATACATGCCAGGACGTTTTCGAACTGCTTCAAGGCCTTCTAGTTTGTCAATTTTTGAGGCATCGTATTGTTGAATATTTTCTACTTTTTTAGTTTCGTCTGGCATTGGCCGTTTATAGTGTTGGGGGGCTTATTTGTCGAGGGGAAATTGATAGTTTTTCAAAATAAAAGGAAAGTGATATATTTATATTTATCTGGCTTCCGAAGAAAGACCCTGCTAACTCAAACGGCTTCTTTTTTAAGTGAGATTTAAAGTGGTATGAAAAATATTAGAAATATTGCAATTATTGCGCACGTTGACCATGGCAAGACGACCTTGGTTGATGAGCTTTTGAGTCAATCCGGAACGTTTCGGGAAAATCAACATGTAGAAGAGCGGGTGATGGACTCGATGGATCTGGAGCGGGAGAAAGGGATTACGATTAAAGCGAAAAACGCTTCGTTCCATTGGAAGGATTACATGATTAATATTGTGGACACACCGGGTCATGCTGATTTCGGTGGTGAGGTGGAGCGAATCATGCAAATGGTGGACGGCGTTTTGTTGGTGGTCGACGCGTGGGAGGGGCCACAGGCGCAAACGCGGTTTGTATTAAGAAAAGCGTTGGAAGCCGGAATTAAACCGATTGTAGTGATTAATAAGGTAGACCGTGAAAATGCAAATCCGAATCAAGTTTTGGATCGTGTGTTCGATTTGTTTGTGGAGCTTAATGCGAATGATGCACAGTTGGATTTTCCGATTGTTTATGCTTCGGGTCGGGATGGTTACGCGGTAAAAGAGTGGAAAGGGGAGTTGACCGATGAAATTCGTAAGGCGGGTATGACCGCTTTGTTTGAAGCGATTGTGCAAAAAGTGCCGCCTCCTCAGGTTGATGATGCCGCGCATTTTCAAATGGCGGTGGCTAATCTGGATTATAGCGATTTTTTAGGAAGAATTTGTTATGGAAAAATTTTAGGTGGTCGGGTGAATGTGGGCGATCCTGTGATATGCATTCACCGTGATGGTAAGCGTGAGCGATCGAAGGTGACAGCTATATTTTCCTATGAAGGACTTAAGAAAGTGGAAATTGAACATGCTTCGGCCGGAAATATTGTGGGGTTGGCCGGGTTTGAAGATGTGTTTATTGGAGAGACTATAACCGATCGCGAAGATCGTGAGCCGTTGCCTTTTGTAGAAATCGATCCGCCCACCATTAAAATGCAGTTTGTTGTGAATGATTCTCCTTTGGCAGGTAAAGATGGGAAATTTTTGACAGCTCGACATATTAAAGAACGTTTGGTTCGCGAAGCGCGAACGAATGTTGGAATTGCTATCGCTGACACCGAAGTCGCGGGTGTTTTTGAAGTGAGCGCTCGAGGAGAAATGCAGATTGCTATTATTGTCGAGCAAATGCGTCGTGAAGGGTATGAGGTGATGGTGTCGCGGCCTGAAGTGATTTTTCAAAAAGATGAGGCGGGCAATCGTTTGGAGCCTTTCGAAACATTATATGTGGAAGTGGGCCAGGATTATTTAGGAGGAGTGCTACAGAACTTGGCTGGTCGTAAGGGCGAAATTTTGAATATGACGCATCAAACGAATTTGGTGATGATTGAAGCGTCTATTCCTACCCGTGGTTTGATTGGTTTTGAAACTGATTTGTTGAATTTGACGAAGGGCACCGGTGTGATGAGCCATCTTTTTCGCAAATATGCGCCTTACCAAGGAGAGATTGCGACGCGTCAAAATGGTGTGTTAGTGGCGATGGAGGCAGGGTTAACGACGAGTTATGCTTTGGATATGTTGAGCGAGCGCGGCATTCTTTTTGTGGGTCCAGGCGAGGAGGTTTATGCCGGCATGATTGTGGGGCAGAATGCGCGTAATGAAGATATTATTGTGAACCCTTGCAAATCGAAACATTTGACGAATATGCGCTCGCAAGGGGATGGAAAAGGTGTGCAACTTGCGCCCCCTTTAAAAATGAGTTTGGAGCGATCACTGGAATATATTGCGCCCGACGAATTTGTGGAAGCCACGCCAACTCAATTGCGTTTGAGAAAGCGGATTTTAGATCATAACAAACGAAAACGAGCTGAACAGCAGGCGGGTTAGATTATGTTAACACTTATTTCAGGAACGAATCGTCCGGGGAGCAATACGCGTCGGGTTACTAACATTCTGGAGCGCATTTACACCGAAGAAAAAGCGGAGTTTGAAGTTTTAGATTTAGCACAGTTACCGTCTGAAATTTTTTCGCCGCTTTCTTATGCGGAAAAACCCAAAGCGTTTGAGCATTTTTCGAAAACGATTTTGAATTCGAAGGGGCTTGTGATTATTACTCCTGAATATAACGGGAGTGTGCCGGGCATTTTAAAATATTTTATTGATATGTTAAAGTTTCCGGAGAGTTTTGAGCAAAGGCCAGTGTGCTTTATTGGATTGGCGGCTGGCATGTGGGGTGCGCTTCGGCCAGTAGAACAGTTGGAGCTTATTTTTGGTTATCGTAATGCGTTTATTTATCCCGATCGGGTTTTTATGCCGCGAATTAATGATCTTTTAGATGCAAAAGGTGAGTTTAAAGATGAAGAAATTCCTAATCGTTTACGAGCACAGGCTAGAGGATTTATTGAGTTTGTGAGGAAGTTAAAAGGTTAGTTTGTGGACTGAGCGATTAGCTTTTAGCTAACAGCTAATGGCTAGTTTAAAGTATGCAGTTGAACGGAATTGATGACTTCTTCGCCAGCTAAGATGTCAGAAATCACGACAAGTTTTGAGCCGAGCGGTAGATTTTGGTGCTGTTTGAGCCACTGAAGAGCGGTGGCAATGGTGTCCTCCAATTTTTCGGGAAAAGTGAGATGAATGGGAATGACACCGTAATAAAGACAGAGTCGATGCATGAGTTTTTCGTCGGGTGTAAAAGCAAAAATGGGGGTGTAACGAGGGCGCAGGGCAGAGGCGATAGAGGCGATGCGTCCTCCGCGTGTAAAAACGACTAAAGCATCAGCGCGTAGATTGTTAGCAAGATGAATCGCCGAATTGACAACGGATTCGCGGGGTTGGCTCAGATGAATGGTATCGGCGAAATTAGCGCCTCCGCTTATTTCTGTTCTGTATGCGATACGATCCATGACTTCGATGCATTTTTTCGGGTAGCGACCGACCGAGGTTTCGCCAGATAACATGATGGCATCGGCTTGTTCGTAAACGGCATTGGCAACATCGGTGACTTCGGCGCGTGTGGGCAACGGATTTTGAATCATGCTTTCTAGCATGTGAGTGGCCACAATGACGGGCTTCATAGTTTGAATACTTTTTTTGACGATGCGACGTTGGATGATGGGCAGTTCTTCGTAGGGGCATTCGATGCCGAGATCGCCGCGCGCGACCATGATGGCATCGGCAGTTTCTACGATGCTATCAAGGTTGGAAATGGCGGATTGATCTTCGATTTTTGCTACGATGCGAATGGGGTGAGAGGTTTTTGAAGTGATAAGATTTCGCAGTTGCAGGATGTCGTTAGCTTCGCGAACAAAGGAAAGCGCAACAAAATCGAATTGCAGATCAATGGCAATTTGCACATCAGCAATATCTTTTTCGGTTAAAGCGGGTAGGTTGATGTGAACGCCGGGTAGATTGATGTGTCGCCGACTTGTCAAAGTGCCTGGGGTTAAAACTTCGCAACGGAGTCGATTGGTTTCTTTAGATAAGACTTTCATATGAATGACGCCATTATCAACTAGTACGACGTCGCCGATTCGAATGTCGTTGACTAAATTATCGTAATTCACATCAACCGATCGTTCTTCTGGGCTGGTTTCTCCTCGCACGGTAAAGGTAAAGATATCGCCAACTTTGAGGTGAAGGTTAGTGTCGAGATCGCCCGTGCGAATAGCGGGGCCTTGGGTGTCGAGAAGAAGACCAATAGGGCGATTCAGTTTTTCGCTGATTTGTCGAACGTCGCTAGCGATTTTTTTAACCCAATCATGTTGGGCGTGGGACATATTAAAGCGAAAAAGATTTACCCCGCTTTGGATGAGTTGAGTTAGGATTTCAGGAGTTTCTGTGGCAGGGCCGAGGGTGGCAATAATTTTAGTTCTACGCATGATTTTTTAAGAGATTGCTTCTCTTGTGGCGTAGAAAAGAAATGAAATCAAGACTGTAGTCTATGCAGTTTTAAGCTGATAAAAACAGCACTGATCATGCTGCTGCCAAAAGCTCGGGTTGAGCTTTGGCAGAAGTGATGTAACGCGAAGCGATTTTGATATTTTTTTGTAAGGCTGGTGATTGCTCATGAAAAAAGAGCGTGATATCAAAAACGGGATCGATGTCATTTTTTTGGCAACCGACAACAATGCCTTTCAAGTCAACTTGCTCTTGGGGAAGCTCTACCGTAACAACGACTTCGGAATAGAGGTTGAATGGGCAATGACTTGTGAAACAGATGCCTTTAGAGTCGAGAATGAAGTCTCGATAATCTAAGGTAATTTCATTAGCAAAATTTAAACCATCATGTTGGGAATAGTTATTCATAGGGATAATTTATTATAAGAAAAACTATCCATAATTGTTCACTTGTCAAATAGAAAAAATTAAATTTTTAAAAATTTTTCTAAATTAACTCTAAATAGACAAAATTGTGCATGCCCAAGTCAATCCGCCACCAAAGGCAACAAGGAGAATTTTATCACCTGTTTTGAACTTTTTCATAGGTAAAATCTGGTCCAAGGCTAAGGGGATGCTAGCTGAAGAGGTGTTTCCATAATACTGAATGTTGACATGGAATTTTTCTATTGGGAGGTTAAGTTTTTCTGCAATAGCTTGGATAATTCTAATATTAGCTTGATGAGGGATAACGTATGAAATGTCAGACAAGCTTAAATTAGCTTTTGTTAAGGTGGTTTTGATCGCTTCGACCATGGTGTTGATGGCGATTTTGAAAACTTCTCGACCGCTCATTTGCATGTAGTTTAAGCCTTGTTGGAGGGTTTCAATGGTGGTGGGGCATTGTGTGCCTCCAGCTGGGAGCTTCAGAATTTCGCTCTGTCTACCATCGGACCAAAGTTGATTGATTAGGATGTTTGCAAAGCCGGGTTGGTTTTGCAGGATGACAGCTCCTGCGGCATCGCCAAAGAGAACGCAGGTGTTACGATCATTCCAGTTGGTAATGGAAGAAAGTTTTTCCGAGCCAACAATGAGAATGGTGCGGTAGGCTTGGGTTTGAATAAATTGTTGTGCTATGGCCAAGCAATAGAGAAATCCGGAACAGGCAGCAGTAATATCAAAGGCTGCAGCACGCGTGGCGCCGATTTTTTTCTGAATCCAGCAGGCAGTAGAAGGAAAAGGCATATCGGGAGTGGCCGTAGCAACAATGATAAGATCGATTTCTTCCGGTTTAACATTTGCTTTTTCCATAGCACGTTGTGCGGCGATCGTGCCCATATCGGAGGTGCATTCATCAGGTTCGGCAATATGACGCTCTTGAATACCGGTGCGCTCGACGATCCAAGCATTGGTGGTGTCGACCATTTTTTCTAAATCAAAGTTCGTTAAAACTTTTTTAGGCGCGTAAGAGCCGAAGCCTGTAATAGAGACGGTTGGTAAGGAGGGCACAGTGTTCATGAAAAGAGTGGAGCAGCTTGAGCTATGGCTTGAATGATATGAGGGTTAAGATTGTGTTGGATGGATTCGGTGGCAACACGAATAGCATTTTCAATTGCGCGCGGAGTGGAGCTGCCGTGGGCAATGATGCAGATGCCATTGACGCCTAAAAGTGGTGAGCCTCCAAACTCTTCGTAGTTCGTTTTCTTTTTTATGGTTTTGAAAGCGTTTTGCGCCATGAGCGCGCCAAATTTTCGGATCGGCGATTTCATGAGTTCATGTTTTAGCCAATGCAACATTGCACTGGCAATACTTTCACATGTTTTCAAAACGACATTGCCCACGAAGCCGTCGGTGACGACAACTTCGACAGGGTTTTCAAATAGGTCATGGCCTTCGATATTGCCGCGAAAATTGATCGGTAGCGAGTTGAGAAGTTTAAAGGTTTCCTTGGTAAGTTCGTTACCTTTGATGTCTTCGGTTCCGATACTCATGAGGCCAACGCTAGGATTGGAAAATCCTAAAACATGTTTGGAGTAAAGTGAGCCCATGATGGCGTATTGGCCGAGGTGAATGGGTTTAGCGTCGATGTTGGCTCCGGCATCGATAAGAACGAAAAGGTTGGTTTCTGTGGGCATGACGGTAGCGATGCCGGGTCGTTCGACTCCTGGTAAAGTGCGTAGTTTAATGGTGGTGGCAGCGACGGCAGCACCGGTGTGTCCTGCGGAAACCACCGCGTCGGCTTGTCCCTTGGCTACCAGTTCCACAGCGCGACTGATGGAGGAATCTTTTTTTCTTCGAACCGCGTCGATGGCGGAATCGTTCATGGCTACGACCTGTGTGGCATGAATGAATTGTATGGGTTCAGGGATTTTTCCGTGTTTTTGGACTTCGTTTCGGAGCTGTGTTTCATCGCCAACGAGGTAAAGCGTTTCGATGGCGGGAAATCTTTTTAATGCAGCTAAAGCGCCTAAAACCGGATTTTGAGGCGCAAAATCGCCGCCCATTCCATCGAGGGCTATTTTCATGGTGGGAGATTAGTTTTGAGATTAAGCTGCTTCGACAGTCAAAACCTGGCGTCCCGCGTAATAGCCGCAGGAAGGGCAGGCATGATGAGGCAGAGTGCGACTGCCGCATTGTGAGCAAGTGACTAATTTTGGTGCGTGCCAGCGGATGGCTGCTTTGTGACTGCGCATGCGAGCTTTGGATCGTCTACGTTTTGGAACTCCCATAACTTCCTAATCTTTCTTCTTTAATTTATCCAGTTTCGACCATTCGTTACTTAAGGGAGGCGAGGCTTCGGTCGATTGCCACACCGCTTTCCAATTTTTACCGGTCACTGGACAACGGCCTTCTGCATCCAACTCACATTTGGGGTAGGATGGAATGGCAAGGAGAATGTCTTCCTTAAGAAAATTCGTCAAGTCGATTGTATCCTGCTTTTTAGGTGCCAGCACTGTGAAATCGTTAATTTTTAAGTTGATAGGAAGATCCGCTAGGCATCGCGAGCAAGGAGCCTGACCGGAAAGTTGCAAGCTGCCATGCACTAACACTTCGTCTTTTTCAAAGCTAACGTTTAAATGATACGATAAAGGTGTTGTGGGATGAAATTCGGGAATCTCGAGAAGATCAGAACTCAGTTGACCTTCGACAACATCGCCCGATTGCAAATAATGCAAATGCAAAACTAAGACATGCGGTGAAGAAGCAGAGGAAGAGGAAGGTTTCACGGTTCATTTATATTATAAATTAAATTTCGCTTTTAAACAACGTTCCACATTTTTGGGCACAAGTGAAGAAACATCGCCGCCGAGCTTGGCCGTTTCTTTAATAAGCGAGGAGCTAATGCAAATAAAATTGTCTTTAGGCGTCAAAAAAACTGTTTCAATATCGGGAGCGAGTTTGCGATTGAGAAGTGCGAGTTGGAATTCAAACTCGAAATCCGCTACCGCTCGCAAGCCTCGCACGATCGCATGGGCCTGACGCGATTTGGCAAAATTGACCAACAACCCTTCAAACGTGGCCACTTCCACCCGTTCGCCCAAATTAGCCATAGCCTCCAGAGCCATCGCTTTGCGTTCCTCCAAAGTAAAAAGCGGTTTTTTGGGTTCATTGGGGGCAATGGCAAAGATAACCTTTTCAAACAGATGCAGTGCACGCTCTAAAACGTCCAAATGCCCATTGGTAATGGGATCAAAACTGCCGGGATAAATAGCAATGGAAGAGGAGGGTTTCACAAAGTTAATCAATAGGTTTGTTAGATAAGCTATAGAAACTAAGAAAAAAGGACAAGCTCTTAGCCCGTCGACTTATAGCTTATTAACCAAATGAACTTTGGGTTTTCTGTAGCTGAATCGGTAGCCTTATGAGTTATTTGATGGCAGCTGAATCTTGAACTTTTCCTAGATTTTCCATGATTCGCAATGCTTGGATAATTGTTTGGTCTATATCTAGAAAAGCCCGATTGGTAATAGCTTTTAATTTTGTGGCTTCTTCTACGAGATCGTTCTGACTTAATAATTTTTTGTTATAATTTTCGATTGCTGTTTTAAGTTCGTTAAAACTACATTTGCGAACAGCTTCCGCTGAATGAGATGCCCTTGTTATTAAGCTTCGAATACCGCGGCTTAAACGAGCCATTTTTCCTAAAGTGGTGATATTGTGGACGAATTTACGGAGCCATTTAATCATAAATAATATTTATTATTTTAAATTATGAATAAATAAAGATCGAGAATAAAATTTTAGATTTTGTTAGCATTTTGTCAAATTGGAGGATGAATGGTTCCAATATAGATAAATTTAAAGACATTGGTCCCCAAGTGGTTGAGTTTAATAAAGTAGGGCATCGGGTTTTTCCTACATTGTTAAAAGCACCTAAGCACCTACTTGATTATTAGCGGTAGCGCCAACTCTAGCTGCACTTTGATATACCCTATATTCTATAACGCCAAGAGGTTTATAGACGTCAAAGCCACAGAATCCACCGCTTCTAGACCTTGGCTGGCGCTGTTCATAGCGCTATCGACCACTGGCTGCAAATGATGTACAGGGAGTTGTGACGAAGAGCTTATGCCAGTAATTCCAGTCTCTAAAGTTGGCGAAATCAAAAAAAGAATTTTTAAATTAATAGGGGCCAATTCCCCAGGCTCGGGGGTCAACGATATGATGAGTGGTTTGTTCTCCAAATTTTTCTACTTCTCTAAATGCTTGATCTAATCTTGTTCCAGCTTTATCACCGAGAGCGGTTCCGCTTTGAATTGTCCTATCGATGACGGCATCTTCTACGGAACAAAGAGGGTTGTAGCCATTTAAACATTCAATGGTTTCAACTGTTTCTAAAATTCCATCCAAAGTATTACCTAGAGTTTTGCCTGTGGCATTTAAGGGATGTTCAGGAAGAGCTAAGAGGAGTGCTGTTCCTGTCGTGGCAGCCAGAGCAGCGGCTTTATTGGCAGCTTCAGTTGTTGCAATAACTTTTTCAATTGCTTTTTCAACATTGTTGGGATTTCGCAATTCAAAATTGGAAAGGGTTTTTTCTAATTCGGCAACGGCTTCAGTAGCCTTTTTGGCCTCCTGATAAACTCTTGTTGCATGATCAAAGGCTATTGTTGCATCGGCAGTACCTCCCAATGCTGTTGCAGCGTCATAAGCTTTATCATAGGCGCTTTTTGTTTTGGCAAGAGCATCCTGAGAAAGTGTTTTTAGGTGAGAAGTTTTTTCAATAAGTTCTTGCGTCTTTCCTACGGCCTTGGCCAAGCTTTGAAGTTCTTTAGCTTCATTATTAAGCTTATCGATAGTTTTGAAAGAGTGGCGAGCGGCTTCTAGAGCGTCATTTAAATGATCCACACCTCGCCACAAACGGCGAAGTTTACGCAGAACACCATACAGCATATTTTTTAATAATTATTAAGAAAACTATGTATGTGAAGGATTTTTCTTGTCAATTTTTAAATTGATCTACTTGCAAGAAAGACGACTGATTTGCAAGTTGTGCATTGAAACTGGTGACCTAAAAGCCGAAAACTACTGTTGGTATTAAAATCCTATTCCCCAAGTGCCTTGGTTTAGTAAATTCGGGTCCGTGGCTTTTTTTTCTATTTCCCCAAAGACTCGATCAAGTTTTTCAGTTTTTGGCGTGCCTAAAAGACGGTGTTCGATTGGACCGGTAGTTAAGACATCTAGTGTTTCTAATCCAGCTTCAATAAGATCGTTTGTTGTAATAGAGTTGTCATGGTATGGCACAATCATATTGCCACTCACCAAAACAGAAATGGGAATGCCCATAGATTGAGCAAGTTCTTTTAGAGCATCTTGGGCGTCGTTTAATGCTTTTTCTGAGACAATGATTTCTTTTTCAAGTTCTTTAATTAGATGGCCAAATGCCAAATCATTTTGGGTAGACCGGCTTATCATTTTACTCAAACGATCACTTAACTCTTGAAGCTTTTTGGCTGCTTCGACTGCTTGATGAGTTTGATCAGTTACTTTTCTTGCGGAATTCAAGTAGTTATGTCTGAGAATGGGGCGAAATAAGTTTGCTGCTCGAACGTAACTATCTAAAATACGCTCAGTTAACATGGCCGTTTTATGAAAAGCTGTCGCATTTTCCAGATTTGTTTTAGCAAGTGTGCCAATATCATCAGCGATACCACTTGCTTGGAGAGTTCTGTGTGGGAGTATTTTAGAAGATGGAGTGCTAATTTGAACTTCAAGGTGATGCAACCTGTTGCGGAGGCCATGGACATGAGTAAGTGAAGTTTTTAAGCCATCAGCAGTATTTGGAATGATGTGGACGAGGTGGGGATGAGGCACTTTTTTTGCCAATCCTAAAACTTCAAGCACTGCTTTACCTAGTTTACTTCTGAAGCCCATATTTTTTTAATGCTAAGTTTAAATTCTAAAATACGCAACTTGTGATTATCAAGCAGTTGATCATAACAAATTTATTTTTTGTTTGGGTAAGATGACTCTATTAACATGCCTGGGTCTGCAATCTATAACTAATACAATAACTTTTTAAGATGAAGAGGGTGTTAAGTGGATCGACATGACCGTTACTGGATAAGTTTTATAAATTGTTTCTTGGATTGGCTTCCAACCCATGGCTTCGTAAAAAGTTTTTGCTTGATCGGTCCAGAGGTAAAGTTTTTTAAAGGAAAGACGTCGCGCTTCATTGATGGCAGCTTGAACCATTTTTTTCCCAATGCCCTGGCCGCGATAATTTTTGGGAACGTAAACGCACGCTAGCCACGGGGAATCATAGGGATAAACTTCCTCCATATCATTTTCTAGGATGGCTGCTGTGCCTAGGATTTTATCGTTTTCTATTTCGACGAGATGCAGAGGAATGCGATCACGATAAGTTCCTTGTTCAAGATCGCGAATGGCGTCGGCTTCATCTTGAAAAAGAGCGGGCCACTGTTGATAAAACCAGTTAGCCAGAGTAGGAATAACATGATGAATGTCGGCGAGATAATGTAAGGCCATAAGGGGGAAGTTAAATACAAAGCTGTAAAATGAGAAGGCCTGTTTCACCATAATTTTTTTGGCGTAGAATTTCAAAAGGAACCAATTTTTTTGGCGATAAAGCCGTGAAATATTCCAGAATAAACCACCCTTCAGGCGCTAGCCACGGTGCGACGGCGTCGAATAAGTTTTGATGAAATTGTTCGGCTTCATCAGGATTTTTTGTGTCTTTGCGGTAAGGGGGCGTGGCAAAAATAATTGAGTAAGGAGTGGGGGAGCTTTTTAGAAAGGTGAAAACGTCTTGTTGCACGATTTGCGCCTGCTCTTGAAATTTGGTATGTATTAAATTTTGCTTAAGAAAATGGGCAATTTGGCGATCGCGTTCGACAAAGGTGATCGATTTTGCTCCACGACTTAATGCTTCGATCCCTAGCGAGCCTACACCACTAAAAAGATCGAGAATTTTAATATCAAAAATTTTATCGCCGAGCATGGAAAAGAGCGCGCCTTTCACCTTATCTTGAATGGGACGCAAAAGAGGCGATTTAGGTGCTTTGAGTTGCAAACCGCCTACTGTTCCAGAAATTACGCGCATAAGTTTTTGAAATAATATAACTTTGACAAGAAGGAAAGTTTATTCTTCGATGAGGGCTTAAGGAAAATTTTTATGTTAAAACAAATCTTAGTTGCTTGCTTCACTTTTACTTTCATTTCCGGTTTATTAGCCGATTCGGTGGTTTTAAATCCTAGTAAGGATAATGCGATTTACGAGGAGGGCGATTTGAGCAATGGCGCGGGTGATCATCTTTTTGCCGGACAAAATAATTTAGGCAATAATCGACGATCTTTTTTGGCTTTTACTTTAACCAATTCCGTTCCTACCAATGCCATTGTTACGAATGTTGTATTGCAAATGACCAATTCGTTCACGAATCCAGGAAGTGGAAGTCGCAACATTGCTTTGCATCGTTTGATGGGTGATTGGGGTGAGGGAACTTCCGACGCCCTGAATGCTGAAGGACAAGGAGCTACTGCTGCGATGGGTGATGTGACGTGGACTAATGCCTTTTTTGGCGGTGCGCTTTGGACTACACCGGGTGGCGATTTTGTTGTGGCGCCTAGTGCGGTAGCATTAGTGAATTTGGAAGGCAATTATAGTTGGAGTTCGGTTGGGTTGGTAAATGATGTTAATTTTTGGCTAACTAATGGCAGCGCAAATTTCGGTTGGATTGTGATCGGTGACGAAAGTGCGACTCAAACTGCAAAACGTTTTGATAGTCGCACCAGTGGAAATTCGCCGGTTTTAATCATTGGATTTACGACAAATGCGAATGAAGTGGTGAATCCTATTTTATCGGGTGTCACATTTGAAAAATTGAGACCGAAAACCGGAAAGCGACGTAATTTTGTGGCCTCGAAAGGCATCAAGGTAAAAGGTCGCGTTATTACGACCAATACAATTACAGTGGGCACCGCATTTTTACAATTTGGCGCAAGTAACCAGACGGCTCCTGTTGCGTTGACCTTTAAAGATTTAAAGCAAAAAGGTGTTCTTGTTGGTAAGAAATTCAAGGCTAAAGGTGTCGGAGTTGGTGCACCATCGGGTGAGTCTGCATATGATGTGGTGATTACGGTTGGTAACGGATCAGCCAATGCTTCGGTCACTAATGCGATTGGGCTTTCCAAGATCAAATAATTTTTTCGTCGACGCGAAAGAGAATTTCGCTAGAAAAGCAAAGTTATGAAAAGAATTTTGCTAGCAGTTAGCCTATTGATTCCTACTTTATTTTTGCAAGCGGCCACGTTGGATTTGGTTCCTACAAAAGACACCACGATTTATCAAGATGGTGAATTAAGTAATGGCGGAGGAAGCCGATTAATTATTGGAGCGGATGGCATGCAAAGTCCGAGGCGCTCTCTGTTACAGTTTGATTTTAGCGCGATCCCAGTTGATGCAGTCATCACGAATGCTGCCTTGAGACTGGATTGTGTGAGTGTGAATATGGTGGGACCGCGAGTGGCTAATTTGCATCGCTTGACACAGGCTTGGGGCGAAGGCATTGCCGTGGCCGTAGACCCACAGATTAACGGTTCGCCTGCCAACAATGGAGATGCGACTTGGACCAATGCTTTTGTTGGGTCGGTGGCTTGGTTGAATCCGGGAGGCGATTTTGTTCAGGCGCCGAGCGCGACGGTGAATGTGGATGATGTGGGCGCTTATGTTTGGAATTCAGCTCAACTGCTGGCAGATGTGAAAATCTGGGTGACGAATGCGACGGCGAATCAAGGATGGATTTTGATCGGTGACGAAACGGCTGCCAATACTATTAAAAGTTTTGCCAGTCGTTCTTCGACTAATTCGCCTGTGTTAACAGTTGGTTTTTCTACGAATGTGATTTTGTCAGACGTTGCCTTTGAAAAATTGCGCCCGAAAACAGGTAAGAAAAAGAATTTTCGATCTTCCCGTGGCATTGTTGCTAAGGGGCGCGTGATTACCACAAATCAGTTGGATGGCGGTTTTGCGTTTCTGGTGATGGGTTCCAATCAAACCGCGCATGTGCCTTTTTCTAAATTCAAAGATTTGAAGAGGAAAGGCAAAGTGGTGGGCAAAAAAATAAAGGCGAAAAAAGTAGGGGCAGGTGCTCCGAAAGGTAAAATCGCTTATCAAGTGGTTTACGTTGTGACCAATAGTATTGGAAGTGCGTCGGTCACTAATACTTTAGCCACTTCTAAGATTAAATAGTTTTTTAGAACCCCAAGCCGGAAATACGTCTGGGCATAAGGTGTAAAAATTAAATTTATTTCTCAACATAATTTGACAAGAAGCATTTTCTGAATTTAGTAACCCAATTATTTATTGTTTTACTGAATTATGGCTTTAGGTGTTGTTCGTAGTGCTTTTCGTCGTGCTAGGCGTCATTTTTGGGGAGGCTCTCTCTCTGATGCTATAGAAGAATCTATTAAATTGAAAATAAATGGGTTGAGTAAAAAATTTGATGATATAAATCGAAAAATTGAGGAAAATCTTAAAAAAAATTTAGATGTGCCTCTTTGGGATGATGTAAGCCCTCCTCTTGTCATATTAAGGCCTCATAAAGAGTTTATTAAAGACGTTGAAGCAATCAAGCTTGCAACGGGACAGCATTTGTTAGAGGTAAAAGAGATAGAAACGTATTTGAAGAGTTTAGAAAAAGAACTGAAAGGATCGGGAAGTGCTGATGCCAGGGAAGCGAAAAAGCTTTTAGCAAAAGTAGTTGAATTACGTAAACATGCAGAAAGCGCTGATCAATCGGCTAAAAAAGCTTTAGGCATTGCTAGGGATTATGGCCAACGCTCTCAAGTAGCCAGTATTGTAGCGCTTGGTGAGGCAAAAGATGATATAGCGAAAGCCCAATCTATTATGTCCCAAATTTCAAAAGATCCTGCTTTGAAAGATGCTATTTTAGCAGGGGCTACTGCAGGTTATAGTCGGGGCACTTTAGAAGTGGTGACGGATGGGGTTTTAGATGCGATTGATTATGGTTTGGAAACCGCGGATGCTGTGGAGTGTGTCTCTACATTTGGCGTAAGCTGTGTGGTAGACGCAGGATTGGAGTATGCTTTGGATAAGGCGATTGAAGTTAGTGCTCCCGTTGTAGAGCCTGTTGTTGGTCAAGTGATAGAGTGGGGAGGTCAGGGTGTGGCAACAGTTGCCGCAGGCGCCGGTGCCGTAGCCGATGAAGCAGGTAAACAACTTAACAAAAGAGTCGGAACGAAGTTGGAAGCGGCGTTTCGAGTGCCGGAAAAAGCAACTCAAGAAATTGGTAATCGTGCCACAGGAGGAAGTTGGTGGCCAAGCTTTTCGCCTTAGCTGATCAAAAAAATATTCATTCTTATCGATTACTAAATTTTTTTCGCGTTTTGATAGGGTGAAAACAAAAAGTTTGTCTGGGCCATGTTTAAATTATTTGATTATATATTATCTTAGATTATATTTTTAAATATGGCATTTGGTTTGGCTCGTAGAATTTGGCGACGTCTTTTTAGGGGGTCTGTAGAGGAGGTTCCACCTCAAGCTTTGCCACCTGTTTCTTCTGCTACGAACTGGATTTCCAAGGCCATGAATTCTTTCCAATCAAGTATTAGGAAATTTTCAAAGGACTTGCAAAATGTCGAAACCAGACTTGCATTTCTTGCTAAAAATAGTGGACCGGTTGAGTTAGTAGAGTTAGCGGCAGCGACAGATAATGTTTTAAAAAGAGCTAAGACGATTGAAGAGCGCGCAAAAACATTTTTGAAAGTCAATGAACAAATGGGCACAGAAATGCAGAAGCTTGAAGCACAAAATTTGATTTTAGAAGCGACTAAATTGCGTCATTATGCCGAAGAAACTCAAAAGGCAGCTCAAAGAGCTATTGATAACCAAGGGTGTAGTACGGCAGAAATGACAGCAGCTTATGATTCAGCGCTTACTGATATAAAGCGATATACCAATCTTTCTAAAGAGGCGTCTAAAACTTTTCAACGAGCAACCAATCACAGAGTTTGGATGGGAAGTGCTTCTGTGGCATTTACTTATCCAGAAGATAACCGAACCGAAACTACCAAGGCGGTGCAAAATGGCCTCTTAACTGCTTTAGATTATAATTTAAAAGCCGGTGAGGCGGTTGAGTGTGCGGTTACGGTTGGGTTAATGTGTGCGGTAGATGCTGGTTTAGGCTATGCTTTTAATAAAGCAGTAGATGTGAGTGCCCCGGTGGTTGAGAAAGCTATAGATTTAGCCACGCCGGTAGTTCAAACAGCAGGTTCAACGGTAAATACCGTGGCTGATGAAGCAGGTAAACAATTTAACGAAAAGGTGGGAACGAAATTGGAAGCGGCGTTTCGGGTGCCGGAAAAAGCAACTCAAGAAATTGGTAATCGTGCCACAGGAGGAAGTTGGTGGCCAAGTTTTTCGCCTTAACGGTAAGAGGATGATAATTGAGTGTAATCTGCACAACACTTTCCAAGCTTGCCAAATTGCTTTGTGATGCGCTTTGATAGCGTTGTTATGCGCGAAGCTTCTTTAAATTTTCTTCAGACTTTATTGGAAACTCCGTCGCCTTCAGGTTTTGAAACAAAAGGGCAACGGGTTTGGTTGGATTATGTTTCGAAATTTGCTGATGAGGTGGAAACCGATAGTTATGGGAATTGTTATGCAATTTTGAATCCAAAAGGAACGCCCAAAGTTTTGTTAGGCGGCCATAGCGATGAGTTAGGGTTTATGGTTAATTATATTTCGGATGCGGGCTTTATTTATTTTAAAGGAATTGGCGGGGTCGATAATACGCTCATTCGTGGCCAACGAGTCACGGTGCATGGTCGTAAAGGTTCTGTGGCGGGTGTGACGGGTTTATTGGCGATTCATTTGCAGGAATCGGATGATCGCAAGAAAGTGCCGGGGATTCATGAGATGTATATTGATGTGGGAGCGGGTTCAAAGAAAGAGGCAGAAGAATGGGTGCAAATTGGGGACGCGATTACTTATAGCGTGGGGTTTCAATTTTTAGGAGAAGGGAAAAAACGCATTGCGGCTCGCGGTTGCGATAATCGAATTGGCACATTTGCCGCAGCGGAAGGGGTGCGCCTGGCATCAGAAAATCGCAAACAATTAAAAGCGTGCGTGGTGGCCGCTTCCACCATTCAGGAAGAAAATGGTCTTTATGGTGCGAGCATGGCGGGCTATCGGGTGAAACCGGATGTGGCATTGGTGGTGGATGTGACGCATGCTACGGATATTCCTTCCTGTTCCAAAGAAAAATTTGGCGATGTAAAATTAGGCAAGGGACCGGTGATTAGTTTTGGAAGCGCGAATCATCCAATGGTGAACGAGCGTTTGGAAAAAGTTGCGTCAAAAAATAAGATGGCATTGCAACGAGAAATTAATCCCCGATGCACGGGCACGGATGCCGATGCGATCTTTATTCAACATGGTGGGATTCCTACAGCTAGCATTGGGTTGCCAAATCGTTATATGCATTCTCCTGTGGAAGTGATTGAGCTTTCGGACTTGGAAGCGATTGGTGATTTGTTGGGGAGTTTTGCTTTGGACTTGAAATCGGACGAAATGTTCCAAGTTAGAATATAAAAGGAAATAATGATTACAAAATTTTTGCACACACGCTATCGAGTGAATGATTTGGAAAAAACGGTAAATTTTTATCGTGATGTTTTAGGTTTGAAAGAAGTGTCTCGTCACGAATCACCCCGCGGTTCGAAATTAATTTTTTTTGCCGTACCGAATAGCGAGGAGCAAATTGAAATTTCTTATTATCCGCCGAGCGGTCCGGTGCAGGTGCAAGCGGATTTAACGCATCTGGCTTTTGAGGTGGAGGATTTAAATGCTTTTTCCAAAGTGCTAGAGAAAAAAGGTTATCCTTTAAGCGACGGGCCTACGGAAACTTCATCGGGTAATCTCATTGCTTTTGTTGATGCGCCGGAAGGTTATGAAATTGAATTGATTCAACGAAAAAAATGATATCTTAAAGATCATGGATCGACCCATTCTTATTGCTCCTTCGATTTTAGCAGGGAATATGGCGCATTTAGGTGCGGAGGCCAAACGTGCCGAATTGGCGGGCGCGAATTGGTTGCACGTGGATATTATGGATGGTTTTTTTGTGCCAAATTTGACGTTTGGCCCAGCCACGGTGGCTGCATTGAAACGAGAGACGCAGTTGCCTTTGGATGTTCATTTGATGCTAATGCGGCCTGATCTGTATGCGGCAGCTTTTTTAAAAGCCGGCGCGAATATTTTAACGGTGCATGTGGAGGCGGAGCACGAGATTGAAAGAACATTGTCTTTTATTCGTGAAAGAGGAGCGCGTTGTGGGCTAGCTTTGAACCCGGGCACTTCTTTGGATGAAGTGAAACCTTATCTACAACAGATTGATTTATTATTATGCATGACAGTCAATCCAGGGTTTGGTGGCCAAAGTTTAATTACAGAAGTTTTTCAGAAAACAAAACAGGCCCAACAATGGCGTGATGATATGGGATTAGATTTTGAAATTGAAGTGGATGGCGGTGTGAATTTAGAAAATGCTAAAGAGTGCGTAGAAAATGGAGCCAATGTCCTGGTAGCGGGCACTTCGCTTTATGGGGCAGAAGATATGGCCGAAACCATTGCAAGAATGGCTAAATGTAGTTAGGTGGGACGATTTTTTACTTAAAATTTGACCATTATTTTTTGTGGAATTTATTGTTGGGAGTAATATTTTTATCTAAAGGAATAGACAATAATGAGTGGTTTAGCGACTGGAGCAAGGATTGTTCGTGGAGTAGGTATAGCTGGGGGTGTAACCAGTCGGATAGGTCGAGCAAAAAGATCATTGGATTTAGTCTTAAGGCGTATGGCGAATGCAGAAGCTCGAGTGACAAGTGCCAGATCTGCGTTGGCTCAAGCTGGGGCGACTACTCCTGCCGCGGCTAGACAGCGAGTTGCGGTTGCTTTGGCTCGACGTAGTTATGCAAATATAGCAAAGCGTGGCGCTGTGGCGGCGGAGCGCTTTGCAGAGGCTAAAGAAGCAGAAGCGCTTCGCTTAGCGGAAGCGGCTCGGACAGCTCATCGAACGGGAGCACCTAGCGATGTTATCGCTCGTTTGGACTGTATTGAAGCGGAAAGAGCAGCCCGTGAAAAAATGATTAATGCAAGAGAGACAGTGGATAGAGCTCAGGGTGATTGGGCAGTAAAAAATAATAGTCCAACTGCTGCTGGGGAGCGTGAAAGGGCTCAAAAAATTTTAGAAAAAGCGGAACGTAATCTTGCAGAAGCAGAGGCTGATTTTGAAATGAAACGTGCTTTAGCGGAACAAGCTCGCCGGGAGCGTTTGGCCTCAGTTCAGGGACGTCGTATTTCAGAAGAGTTGGGTATAGCTGAGCCTGTTAATATTTTTGAGCGCGCAGAAGCTGCAGCAGTTGAGGCTCAGGAAGCTAGAAAAATGGCTGATCAATTATTTCGTGAGTCAAGAAGTGCTGAAGCGGCGGTAATAATTGCAGAAAAGGGGATTTTTGATGATTTAGAAACAGGTGCAATTGAAGGTGTGCTTGCAAGAGCGACTACTGGTGATGCAGTGGCGCAGCAAGAAGTGAAGCAAATTGCGGGCATCGCGAGGCGAGAAGCAGATAGACTAGTTGCTGAGGCTGATATGTTTCAAGAGAATTTATTAAGAGCTGAAGCCAGAGCTGCACAATCAACCGCTGACTATAACAGGTTAAAAGAAGCTGTTGAAGGATATGAAGCCACTGCGAGGTCTGCAGATGAAATTCCAACCGATATTAATCAATTCATTGAACAAGCCGAGGCAGCTAGAGAGGCAGCGGATCAAGCTAAATTTTATCAATATCAACTTGGAATGAGTGAGGTGTTTGATGAAAAAGCAACACTTGAAGTATTTAATGCCCGTATTGCGTTGTCTAATGCTCAAACAAGAGCTGTACGGGCCATTGGGGTTGCTGCTCGGGCTGAATATGTTTCAGCTAGCACGGGAGCAACTTTAGAGCAAGTGAATCAAGCCATGGGACGTTTTTCTAGAGCTCGCGCGGCTCTTAGAAGAGCACGTTTTCAAGCTGATGAAGCCGCTGTGGAAGCTAAAAATTTAGATAATTGGGCAGCCAGGCCTAGAGCTACCGAGACAGATCGGGTAGCGGCCCATGAAGCCAAACAAAAGGCGGGTCAAGCGGCTGAAGCAGCTGGTTTAGCCAAGTTTCGATACGATATGGAACGTCGCGTTGCTAGGGGGCTGACCATTGCAGCAGGTGTAGCAGCCAGCTATTCTATTCCAACAGATGCTGAGGCATTAGTGGAGGATGCTCAATTTGAGTTTAGGGATGCGAGTGTAAAAGCTCGGCTTGCAAACGAGAAGTTTTCAAAAGTAAAGGGATCGGCAGCTTCGGGTGGATCGGTCGATTATGGGATGGCGATGGAAGAGGCGAAAAAGGCTTCTGAAGAAGCTCAGAGAGCCAGGAATGCTTATGTTCAAGCGCTTGTGACCGAGCAACGTCGTAAAGAACTTGGTGAGTGGACTGACACTTATTCTGAGGATGTGCCAAGTGAAGAAGGGGTTTCAGTTTTAGATGGAGAAAATGGCGCTTCTACAGATTTTTCCTCTGGAACTTTGGATCAGGTAAGTCTTGATGGCACAGGTTTGGTAGCTTTAGGACAGTTGATTTATGAAGTGCCTGGTCTTGTGCAAGCAACTGGCGAAGGTTTGAGCGAGTTGAGTAATGGTATAAAAGAAGAACTACTAAAACGAGAAGTAGCTTATTACAATTTTAAAACAGCCCGAAAAGTTGAGGATGATATCGAGATTGAAGAAAGCAGTGTGCATCCTGTTCCTGTTATTGTTCCTAGTCAAGAGGAGCCTTTGGATCGAAAAACGCTTTTGGCTGAAGCTGGAGGTAAAAAAGATTTGGGTCAAAAAGATAACAGTAGAGTATGGACGGCAATTGAGGAGGCAAACCAATCGGTGGATCCTTCTCTTGAAAACAATATGTGCGCAGCCGATGAACCCAATATGAGTGTTGATCCTTCCTTACAATCGCAATCATCGATGGCTCCTAAGGTATAATAAATAGTTGTAACGCAGTAATCTTTATTTGTCCCAGAGGCATTTTATTTTTAAAATTTGACAAAGATTTTTTATGAGTTTTATTGCTTTATATAATAAGGAAACTATTTTGTCTTAAATTGGAAGGATAAATCTAATGGCTGTTCCTGCTATTCTTCGTGGTGCTGCGGCAGTTGCCCGCTTGCGCCGTCTTCAAAGAGCCGTTAGCCAAACCGGAGGGCGTGCTATGGTTCTTAACTCACGGGCCTATGCTATTGAAGGTGGGGTCACTGCTTTTCGAACGACGGCATCAGGAAGAGGAGCGATTGCAGCCGTTAATCCTCGTGTGGGCTATGCAATAATGAGACGACGTGAAGCTCTTATGCGAAGAGGTCATGCTACGGTTTTACAACATTATGCGGATGCCCTCGTGGAGCAAGCAAATCGTCTCAGAGAAGCCGCTCAAGCCGTTAAAGTAAGCGCAGATGAGGCGAGACAAGGTCAAAGGTTCTCTGAACAATTGGACCGCGTTGCGCAAGAAACCGCGGAACATGTGCGGCATCCGACAGATGAGATTATTGCTAAATATTCGGCTTATCGTTTTGATCCTGGCACACCTCGTCAAGAGGTAATAGATTTTATCATACAAAAGGCTGAGGCTGATCGAGTTTATGCTGATCAGTTTAGGCGTTATGCTGAAAATTTGGCTATTAAAGCTCGGGAATCAGCTAATAGACTGCGTGAAATTGAGCAAGAAATTGTAGAGGCTCATGGTAGGCCTTTAACTTTGGATGAGCTTGAAGCTTTGGCAATTGAAAAGGCTCAAGACGCTGAAAAGGCAAGAGAAGCAGTGAAAGTTTATAATAAAAAAGCGGATGAAGCTGGAGCCGAAGCACTAGAGGATGCGGATAAAGCGCTTCAAACGGTGGTGGCGAGCGATGCGGCTTTAGCTCAAAGGGAGGCTGAGGCTTTGGTTGATATAGCTGGGCGAGGCGCTTCGGTGGAAGAGACAATTTTAGAAGTCCAAATCCGTGACGCTAATCAAAGGGCTGATTACTTGGCTGAGAGAATGCGTGAACATCCGCGTCCGGCATCTGAACTTAGAGCAGAGGTTCAAACAGCTCGTGATGCACTTAGATTAGCGCGGGATCGAGAGAGTTGGGTGCGGGGTGAATTAGCTACCGCTGTGCCTGGTTCGCGGAGAGCTGAGGAATTAACTAAAAAATTGCGTGACCTTGGGATAGAGATTGATACGCATAGTCAAGTAGCAAACTATGCCCAATACGAGGCAGAGGCTGTGGAAGATTTAGCCTATGCGCTAAACAATAAACCATCTTATGTCGATGGTGCGAGGTCTAGAACTGCTTCAGCGTTTGAGTCAGAAGCTCGTATTAAATTGATTGCGAGTGGGCAAACCGATCTCGAAGTTATCAACACTGCTGCTAGGCGTTTGGCTGAAGCGCGTGTGGCGTTAGTCGAAGCGCGGATTGAAGCTGTGCATGCGGCAGAGCGCGCTAAGGAAACTCGAAAGATTGCTAATCGTCCTGGCGCGACTCATCCTCAACGAGCATTAGCTGAAGAGGCAGAAAAAAAAGCTGCTGAAAAAGCTCAAGCATTGGAACACGCTAACGAGGCCTACACTAAACAAGTTACAACCATTAGTGTTGGTGGTATTACTTTGGCAACGCTTATTACAGTTCCCAGTAAAGCTGAGGCAGCGCGTGAAGAGGCTCAAAAGGCGGGGGCCGAAGCCAGAATGATTAATGAAAGGCTAGCTCAGGTGCGTGAAGCGGCTGCTCGTCCTGATGCTGGATTGAGTGAACTTGTGACGGTGATCGGCGCTGCATTTAAAGCGCACGCGGCTAAAGAGAGTGCTGAACGTGCTTATGATAAATATGTAGAGGCTCGTGTGGATGAACAGATCGCAGCCGAGGAGGCTGCCAAAGTAAAAGTAGAACAAGAAGCTGAAGCTAGAGGAGAAGCTTATTTCAAAAGCACTGCAGAAGGCATGGCTTGGGAAGGCATGAAGTGGGTTGGAAAAGGTGTTATGACTGGTCTCCATTATACCGAGGAAGGGTTGGCTTACGCTGTGGATGGGTGGGGCTATATGATGGGAATGCCTAATCCTATAGCTAGTCCCGACACTAGCGTTGACATAGGTCATGGCTTACTCGCAGCTCAAGATGCTATCATAGAACATGTAGCTGTGCCAGTCGCGCTCGCAACTTATGAAGGAGCTGTTGCTGAAGCCAATCCTATGGCTCCACTTGAAGAGGCCAGACAACGTGAAGAAAAAGCTGCAGAAAGATTTGCTAGCGCTGCTGAAATCAGGGACGATGATGAAATTGACAAGTCACTCCAAGGTAAGTTTCCTAATGTTATCATCATTCCTGATGCGGAACCTCCAGCACCAACTTTAGTGGCAGAAGCTAAAAGAAAAAAGAGAAGCGATGAAGCATGGGCCAAAATTGAAGAAAAAGCGCAACAGTCCATTGAAAGAAATATGTCTCTAATTGAAGAAGGCGAACCTGAAGGGGAACTTAATATGAGTGTTGATCCTTCCTTGCAACCGCAATCGTCGATGGCTCCTAAGGTGTGATAAATAGTTGCAATACAAGTAATCTTTATTTGTCACAGAGGCATTTTTGTTTTAAAAATTTGCTTCTTCATGAACATTGCTCTCTTGACGAACGAATATCCGCCGAATATCTATGGAGGAGCCGGGGTGCATGTGGAGTATTTGACTCGCGAGTTGGCGAATTTGGAGGGGAGAAAACATTCGATTGAGGTGTTGTGTTTTGGTGAGCAAAAGGAAGAGCGAGAGCATTTTCATGTGCAAGGTGTTGAGCCTAAATTTCATTTTCCGACTGTGGCGGATGTGCGACATAAGAAAGTTTTTGATCCGTTGTTGAGAAATTTGGTGATGGCAGGTTCTTTAGCAAAGGCCGATGTGGTGCATTGTCACACCTGGTATAGCCATTTTGGTGGATGTTTGGTAAAGCAGTTGTTGGATGCGGTGTTGGTTTTGACGACGCATTCTTTGGAGCCGCATCGACCGTGGAAAGAGGAGCAGTTGGGTAGGGGTTATGAGATGAGTTCGTGGATTGAACGCACGGCTTATCAGAATGCTGATGGGGTGATCGCGGTTTCCCAGTCGATGAAGGAAGAGGTGGAAAAGTTGTATGGAGTACAGCCTGATAAAGTTAAAATTATTCATAACGGGATTGATTTAAAACAGTATCAACCTCGGTATGATCGGTCGGTTTTGGAGCGTTACGGAGTGAATCCGGATGTTCCCTATGTTTTGTTTGTGGGACGCATTACGCGGCAGAAAGGGATTTTGCATTTGGTCAATGCGATTGCTCATTTGAAGGAAGGGGTGCAAGTGGTTTTATGTGCCGGAGCGCCTGACACTCCAGAGATAGGAGTGGAAATGAAACAGTTGGTGGATGAGGCGCGCAGATTAACGAGAAATTCGATCGTTTGGATTTCGGAAATGTTGCCGCGCCAAGAAATTATTGCATTTTATTCGCAAGCGGCGGTGTTTGTGTGTCCTTCGGTTTATGAGCCGTTTGGGATTATTAATTTGGAAGCGATGGCGTGTGAGACACCGGTAGTGGCTTCAAAAGTAGGTGGAATTCCTGAAGTGGTGGTGGATGGTGAGACGGGATTTTTGGTGCCAATTCAGGCGCGAAGCTTGGCGGATCCGGAGCCGATCGATAAAGAAAAATTTTCTCATGATTTAGCCGATGCGATGAATCGGATTTTGAATGATTCTACACTGGCAAAATCGATGGCGATTAAGGGGCGTGAACGGGTTGAGAAATATTTTAGTTGGTCTGCGATTGCTCGACAAACACTGGAATTTTATGAGGAATTGCTTAAGAAAAAAGGGTCTGTCCTTAAGTAAAGTAAAATGAAAAAACAAAACACATGGTTAAGTCAGGAAGATATTCATTTTTTTAATGAGGGTACGCATTTGCGTCTTTACGATAAGTTAGGTTGTCATTTGACTACTCAGTCACGAAAAAAAGGGGCGCATTTTTCGGTTTGGGCGCCGAATGCGGAAAAAGTTTTTTGTATTGGAGATTTTAACGATTGGGATCGCGCAGCGAATTCCATGGAGGCAACCGGTCATTCAGGGGTTTGGGAAGGATTTATTCCTGGGGTGAAGAAGGGGGATCGTTACAAGTATTATATTGTTTCACGACATCGTGGTTATTGTGCGGAAAAGTTGGATCCGATCGGATTTTGCCATGAAACGCCGCCGCGAACAGCGTCTGTGGCATGGGATTTGGATTATGAATGGCAAGACGCGGATTGGTTGGCGGAAAGAAAGAAGCAGAATTTTTCGCGTGATGCGATGTCGATTTATGAGTTACATTTGGGCTCGTGGCGTCGTATTCCAGAAGAAGGACATAGGTTTTTGACTTATCGCGAGTTGGCGCCGCTTTTGGTGGATTATGTGAAGGAGATGGGTTTTACGCACGTGGAATTTTTGCCGATCATGGAACATCCATTTTACGGTTCTTGGGGTTATCAGGTGACAGGTTATTTTGCGCCGACTAGCCGTTTTGGGACGCCGCAAGATTTTATGTTTTTGATTGATTGCTTGCATCAGCATGGCATTGGCGTGATTTTGGATTGGGTGCCATCGCATTTTCCAAATGATGCGCATGGGTTGGCTTTTTTTGATGGGTCGCATTTGTATGAGCACGCTGATCCGCGACAGGGGTTTCATCCCGATTGGAAGAGTGGTGTGTTTAATTATGGTCGGCACGAAGTAAAAAGTTTTTTATTAAGTAGCGCTTTGTTTTGGCTGGATAAATATCATATCGACGGCATTCGTGTGGATGCGGTGGCTTCGATGTTGTATTTGGATTATTCGCGTAAGGCGGGTGAATGGATTCCGAATTGTTATGGGAGCAATGAAAATTTGGATGCGATTGCGCTTTTGAAACAATTTAATCAATCGGTACGACACTATTTTCCTGACACGATTACTATGGCGGAGGAATCAACGGCTTGGCCGGCAGTGAGTCGACCCGTGGAACAAGGAGGACTAGGTTTCCATATGAAATGGGATATGGGGTGGATGCATGACACGCTTTATTATTTTCGGAAAAATCCCATTTTTCGCAAGTTTCATCAAGGGTCACTGACGTTTCGAATGGTTTATGCGTTTAACGAGAATTTTGTGTTGCCGCTTTCTCATGATGAAGTGGTTCACGAAAAGGGATCACTTCTGGAAATTATGCCCGGCGATGAGTGGGAGAAATTTGCTAATTTGCGATTGTTATTGGGTTATATGTATGCTCAATCGGGTAAGAAATTATTGTTTATGGGCGGCGAATTTGCGCAGGGGAGGGAGTGGTCGCATGAAGGTAGTCTCGATTGGCATCTTTTAGAAAATGGGTTGCATGCTGGGGTGCAACGGTGGGTGCGCGATTTGAATCGTTTGTATCGACAGGAGCCTGCTTTGCATGAAAAGGATTTTGATTCTTCCGGTTTTGAATGGGTGGATTTTAATGATGCGGACAGTAGTGTGGTGAGTTTTTTGCGTCGTGGCGAAACGGCGCAGGATCTGATTTTGGTGGTTTGTCATGCTACACCTGCAGTCAGAGAGGATTATCGCGTGGGCGTGCCTGAGGCGGGTTTTTGGAAGGAAATTCTTAACAGCGATGCTCGAGAATATGTTGGTAGTGGGCGCGGGAATTGGGGAGGAAAATATGCGGAGAAAGTGCCTGCGCAACGAAGAAATTTTTCGTTAAATTTGACGTTGCCACCCTTGAGTATTTCGTTTTTTAAACTTCTGTCTTAGTTGTTTTGATCTTGACTCTTATCTTAAAAAGCGGCTACAAACGGATTCTCCCGTATGATTTCTCTTGAAAAGAAAAGAGTCTCTTTAGCCTTATTTTCTCTTATTTTAGGATTTTTTCTAGAAGCAAACTATTTGTATGCGGAGCCTGATAGCGATCAAGATGGTTTGCCTGATGCATGGGAATTGGAATATGGGTTAGATCCTACAGATTCCTTGGATGCTAAAGGTGATGACGACCAAGATTCTTTAACGGCTTTGCAAGAATATCAATTAAAAACAAATCCGACGCTTTATGATACTCAAGGTTTTGGGATGAGTGATAGTTTGCTTTTAGGTCTTCAAGGTTACTATCCCCTTAACGAAACGGAAAGCATCGTAGCATTTGACCAAACTCCTTATCAAAGACATGGCTATGTTTATGAGGGTGGCGCTTGGAATCCTCAAATTGGTGTGGGTGGGGCTTTAGAATTAAATAACACGTTAGGTTATCTTCAGATTGATGGAGGTTTGATTAACCAGCAAACCAATGTGACTATTTCTTTTTTGTTTCGAACTCAATATCCGGGAAAACAAATATTAGTTAATGCGGGTAATGAACAGAGTTCTTATGAGCTTGTAGGGTTTTTTTGGGAAAGTGATTATCTTTGGTTTATCAGTGACATCAATGGGTTCACGGACTGGCAAACAGAATCTTTAGCGGATAACCAATGGCATCGTTTTGCTTTTGTGCGCGATGCGCAAGGGCAAAGTTTAAGTGTTTGGGTGGATGATCATTTGGTTGGCCAAGCGAATCGATCTTTAGGTCCGCTTAATATTGCGCCAAATGGTTTCATTTTTGGTCGAGGTGCTTGGGGGTGGACAACGTATGGAGAGTTCGATGAGGTGCGCATTTATAATCGCGTTTTGAAACCTGAGGAATTACAGGAGCTTTATAACAAGTCTGATATGGATAAGGACGGTTTAGCGGATTATTGGGAGTTGGAAAATTTTGGCAATACCATGACAAAAAATGGCAATGAAGGTGACGCTGATTTGGATGGGATGTCAGACACTTGGGAGTTAGAGTATGGACTGAATCCGGCTGATCCTTCCGATGCGAACAGTGATGATGATCAAGACTCGCTTACGGCCTTGCAAGAATTTAAACTTCAAACCAATCCTACGCTTTATGACACGTATGGTTATGGTATGAGCGATAGTCTTTTTTTAGGTTTGCAAGGCTATTATCCCTTAAATGAAGCGGAGGGGATGGTGGCTTATGATCAATCTTCTTATCAACGTAATGGTTTTTTGCAGGAGGGCGGTGTTTGGAAACCGGCGGCAGGCGTGGGTGGGGCTTTATCGCTCGATAATACTTATGGTTATCTTCAATTAAATGGAGATTTGGTTGATGGACAAAATAACGTAACGATTTCGTTTTTATTGAAAACACAATATTCGGGCAAGCAAATGCTTTTTAATGCTATCAATGAACAGAGTACTTATGAGCTTGTAGGCTATTTGTGGCAAAGTAATTATCTCTGGTGGATCAGTGGGGTCGTGGGTTTTACGGATTGGCCAATTACTTCTTTAGCAGATAATCAATGGCATCGACTCACTTTTATTCGAGATGGCAGTGAACAAAAACTTAAGATTTGGGTGGATGATCAATTTATAGGAGATGCTGATCGATCAATTACTCCCTTAAACGTTTCATCCAACGGTTTTCTTTTGGGTCGAGGTGCTTGGGGTTGGCCAACGTTTGCGGAATTTGATGAGGTGCGCATTTACGATCGCGCCTTGAAAACGACGGAAGTGCAGGAGCTTTATAGCAAGTCCGACATGGATCAAGACGGATTGCCTGATGTGTGGGAATTAAAATATTTTGGTAATTCAGTAGATCAAAGTGGTTGGGACGATGCGGATGGTGATGGAAAAAGTAATCAGGAAGAACAGCAACAAGGAACGGATCCTAACGATTATTACGAAGGATTTTCGCCCACGCTTACTATTACTCAGGGCAATAATCAGAAAAGCTCCCCCAATCAATTTTTGCCGCAAGCTTTGACTGTTAAAGTGACAAAAGAAGGCCAGTCCATGATAAATGCGCCAATCACATTTACGGTTTTATCAGGCGGCGGAAAACTTTCCTTAAACAACGACGGCAATACCCCTTTGCTTGAAGCTATCGAAACCAAAAGTGATGGGCAGGGACTTGCTCGCATTTATTACAAACAAGCTTTGAATTATAACACAGCTAGCACGATTCAGGCGCAGGCCAATCAAAGCGCCATGGAATTTCAAGCCACCACTTCGACTTATGAGGAGTCGGATAGTGATAATGATGGGATGCTTGATCCTTGGGAAAATACTTATGGTTTGAATCCTTTCGATGACACCGATTGTCTTCAGGATTTGGATGGAGATCGCATTCCAAATGTTTACGAATTTGCCAATAACACCTTGCCTAATGATAAAGATAGTTTTCCGGTGCCCCATCACATTGTGGATCCAGTGAACGGCGCTAATTCGCCGAATGATAATATTTATAAAACGATTGCGGAAGCGATCAGTAAAGCATCAGCACAGACAAATGTTTATTCTGTGATTTTTGTGAAAGCGGCTACTTATCAGGAATCGATTAATCCATTATGGAAACGTGTTTTATTATTAGGAGAGCTAGGTCAAGGATCTTTACCAGCTATTAGTTCAAAATCAAATAATGAGGCTTTTGAGGCGTTTAACGAGAAAGACAATCATTGGGCGTTAGATGGTTTTGTGATTACTCACCAGCCAGGTTTCAAAAGTTCAGGTATCAATGTTTCGATGGGGAAAAATAATATGGCCTCGATCAGTCATTGTATCATTCAAGGGAATAGTGATGTGGGTAAGGCAGGGGGAATTCATTTGGATGCGGGACGTCTTTGGGTTAATCATTGTTTGATTGTTGAAAATAAAACGAGTAATGCAGCCAGTGGCAAAGGAATCTATGTAGGGTTAAAAGGCCATTTATATTTGCAAAATTCCATTGTTTGGAATGAGGACGAAGAAAATAAAAAACAAATTTATTTAACTAATAAGGGCGAGATTAATGTTTCTCATTCTTTTGTGATGAATGGTGAGCATGGCGCTTGGGGTGAAAATCCCGGTTTAATTCCTAACAGTTTTCGTTTAAAGGCTAGCAGTGCTGCGCGTAACGCGGGTGCAAATTTGGCGCTTTCTCGTTGGGATGTTGATGGTGAATGGCGAAATGATCCTGTGGATGTTGGAGTGGATGAATTTGTTGATACGGATAATGATGGAATGCCTGATGCTTGGGAAATGAAACAAGGATTTGATAAAAATAATCCTGAGGACGCCAATGGAGACGGGGATGCCGATGGGTTAACTAATGTGGGTGAATATGAGGCAGGCACCAGCTTGCAATTAGCCGATACCGACGGCGATGGACTAAAAGACGGCGAAGAGGTGAATGTTTATCAGTCGGATCCGAAAAAAATTGATTCAGATGGCGACGGTATGCCAGATGGATGGGAGGTAAGCTACGGTTTTGATCCTGCGACTTCTAGTGCTGATGTGGATCATGATGGAGATGGGCTTTCGGATTATGAAGAATATCTTTTACAACAGACTTATGGAGAAACTTTGGATCCGACAAATCCTGATAGCAACGGTGATGGGGTGATTGATGGGGTATCGATTCAACTTAATATCAACCCGGTCGATCTGGACGTCGACAAGGATGGTCTGATCAATGCAGTAGAAATAGACGAGATAGGAACCAATCCTTTTCTTCCTGATACCGATGGGGATGGGGTCAATGATAAAGACGACGCGTTTCCTTTGGATCCGAATCAATCTCAGTTGCCACCGGGCGATCCTCAAGATGAAGAAGCGCCTATTATCACTTTAAAAAAACCGGAAAATGCAGTGCTCATTTTCTAAATTGGACAAGGAAACATGAAGAAAATAATCAGTATCGGATTAGTGGGTGGACTTATCGCCATGAGTTTAGCTTTTCTTCTGGTTGACCGAGAGAAAAAGACAAATTTTTTAATTCAAGCTCAACAATGGCTTAACCCACATAAGCAAGGATCGCAAAAATCAATTGTTGATCAAATTTATCCCGCACCTTATGGCGGCGAAAAAGGAAAAATTACTTTAAGAAATTTAGACTTAACTCGAGTGCCTGGCGAAAAAGAGTTGCGCCGCGCAGGTCAACTCGGTAGCCCTTTGACTCCGACGGGGCCTGCCGAGCCTAAGGCGATCAGGAATTCTGTTCAACGCAAGCGTCAAGAACAAGATAATCTGCTTTTTGCGAAAGCAATGGATTTGTGGAACCGGCATAAATATTCCGAGGCTGTGCAACTCTTTCAAAAACATCGAACTGAATTTCCCGATAGTCCTTGGGCAGGAGAGGCGGAATTGCACATGGGTTGCGAAGCGCAATTTAATGGGCGTTGGGATGAGGCGGAATTTAATTTCGAATGGATTTTAAAACAAGTTGCCAAGGGCACCGACATGTATCAAAAAGCAAAATTGCGTCGTTCGGTTTTGGCGATGGAACAGGGACAGATTCAACAGGCGATTGATTCTTTCAAGGAAATGTTACAGACAGAAAAAAGTTGGGAACGTCGCACCTATGCTCAAACTTGGATTCGACAGTTGAGCTTATGGAAAAATTTTCAAGCAGCTTTGCGAAATTGTGGTTCAGAAAGTGTTGCCTATTTATGTGATATTCGCGGAGAAGCCGAAAAGGCAGAAAAATTAAGACAACGTCCTGCTAAAGGCGATCATGGTTTTACATTGGAAGAGTTGATGACGGTTGCTAAGCAAGCGGGGTTTCAGCCCAAGGCGATTCGGGCTGATGGCCCAGCACTAGATAAAATTGCGACTCCCTTTATTGCCCATTACCGGGATCTTCATTATGTTGTGGTAAAAGATATTTTTCCTCAAACGGAAGAGATTAAAATTTACGATCCACGGCTAAAACATGAGACTCGGTTGCCGAAAGATAATTTTTTGCGGCAGTGGTCAGGATTGGGGATAGTTTTTAATGAGAAAATTGCCAAGGAAATTCGCTTGGCTAGTGCAGAGGATTTGCATCAAGTGGGTGGCTGTTGTGGTATTCCGCGACCGGAAGATGACTTGGGCGATGAAGAGGATGATGAGGAAAATGATTGTGGAAAAGGGCTTCCAACTTGGCGAGTCAATGGCATTAACTTGAATGTCAAAGTTCGAGATATTCCACTCTGGTATGACAATAATATAGGGCCGAACGTCCGAATCGTTTTGACCTATAATAGCCAGGATTCCATTAATCAACTACGCCCTTTTGGTAATAAATGGTCATTCAATTACGCTTCTTACGCCATGGAAGGACCGGGTGGAACGGTAACTCTTGTTATGCCACACGGTCGTCGCGATTCATACACGCCAAGTGGTCCTAATAGTTATAACCCGCCCAAGGATCGACCTAATTATCAGTTAACCAAAGTAGGTGATTATGCTTATGAATTAAAATTACCTAACAGAAAAGTTTATCGTTATGCCGTGCCTGAAGCGTTGGAAGGAGAGAGCACCACTTCTTTGTTGGTAGAAGTGCGCGATCCGTTTGGGCAGAAAATAGTTTTGGAACATAATGCGCAAGGCGCTTTAACTAAAATTAAAGATGCTTTAGGTCGGGAAACCTCGGTTCATTACAACCCTCAAGGCTACATTGGTCACATAGACGACCCTTTTGGTCGACAGGCCACTTTTCAATATGATCAAAATGACGATCTCATCGGTCAAACCGATATGGGTGGCATCAGTTACAGCTATACGTATGATGACGATTCTTACCTCGCTAGCATTACTTTACCTTCGGGAAAAACTAAGTTTTACATTGAGGCAGCAGAAACGGGGCTTGGGATACAAGCTTCTTATCCTTCCTCTGGCCAACAGGCAAATCAGGGCGGACAAAATTATCCCGCTCCGGGCGCTGCGATGTGGGAAAATTATCGCGTGACTATTACGGATCCTTTAGGTTTTAGAGAAGAATATTATTTCGATGGAGCGGGCGGTTACGGTTGGTATCGCAACAAAAAACAATGTCTTTCCAAGCTTCCTGCTTTGCAAGCGCCTAAAACGCGATTTTTTTACACGTTAGTCGAGGGAAAAGGCGCTTTTTCAAGTGTGGAATATGCCGATGGGTCTGAAGAATTTTTTAACGATTATACGAGCCATAAAAAACCGCAGACTTTTCAAGATCGAAATGGAAACACACAATCTTATACTTACAACAGTAAGAAAAAAGTTCTCACTCACACCGACGCGCGTGGCAATGTCACCACGTTTTCCTATGCTGAAAATAACAAGCAAGATCTTACGAAAATAGTGAATGCTTTGGATCAAACCATTTTAGAGTTAGCGTATGGAGTTGAAGGCCAAGTGACTTCAATCACGGATGCCGCGCAACATCAAACTTTTTATGGCTATAACGAATTTGGTAACTTAATTGCAATTACAAACGCTTTAGGTGAAATCACAACCTATGTGCGAAACGAGTGGCAACAAATCACTGCAATTAAAAAAGGCAATGCAACTCTTCAAACTTTTACTTACGATCCCATTGGCCGGGTGCAAACCGTCACTGATTCTCTGGGTAATACGAAAGCTTACGATTATAATGATCTGAATCGCATTACTAAAATCACTTTTTCCGATGGCACAACGATTGAAAACCAGTGGAGTTGTTGCCGACTCGAAAGTCAGAACGATCGCGCCGGTCATACGACCTATTTTTCTTATAATGCTGTTGGAAAACTTTTGACACAAACCGACGCGCAAAATCGTATCACTCAATTCTTTTACGATCCGAATGGGAATTTAATTAGACTCATTGATCCCAAAGGCGGCCAGACCAAATGGGAATATGATGCTGTTGATCGATTAGTAAAAAGAATCTATGCTGACAATTCTGAACTAAAATATGGCTACGATAAAATAGGAAACCTTATCACCTTTACTAACGCGCGTAATCAAGTGATCCATTACGCTTACGATAAAACCTACAATTTAACCAATCTTAGTGGGGCCGATCTTGCTCCCGTGTCTTGGAGTTATGATGAATTAAATCGTCAGACTCAAATGGTCGATAACCTGGGCACGACAACTTATGGTTATGACGTAGTAAGCCGACTGAAATCGATCGACGGACCTTGGGACAATGACACAATCACTTATAGTTATGATGCGCTTAATCGTGCCACCCAACGCACGATCGCTTCATCAAGCGTCAGTGTTGTTTACGATGAATTAGGGCGCATTGATTCGAAGACAGATGGTTTGGGAGTTTTTCAATACGATTACAATGGCGTTAGCAGCCAGATTAAAGAGATTACTTATCCTAATTCTCAAAAAACACTTTTTGATTATTACGATCCCAATGGCAGTTCTCGATTAAAAGAAATAGTTAATCAAGGTCCAGCGCAAGAAACCCTTTCCCAATTCACTTACCATTATGATTTTAACGGCAATATTGTGCAATGGGATCGTCAACTCGGCGATTCGCCTCAAGTTTATCATTTTGATTACGATCAAGTGGATCAACTCAAAAGTGCGATTCTGAAAGATCTGAATACTCAAACTGCACTGAAAAAATCTTTTTATAACTACGACGCGGTGGGTAATCGCGTTAGTGTGCAAGAAAATTATAATCCTGTTGAAGGCAGTTTTAACAAACTCAACCAACTCAATCAGCTTCAAGCCGGAGGCTCAATTCTATTTCAAGGTGAAGTCAATGAACCAGCTCTGGTGAAAGTTAATGATCTACCCGCAAAAACAGTCGGCAACCAATTTGAAAGATTAGTAAAAATTCAACCGGGCACGAATCTCATTACTATTACTGCAAAAGATGCGCAGAACAATATTCGAACGAATGTCTACCAAGTTTTAGTGACCAATGAAGCAAACACCACATTTGTTTATGATCCCGATGGTAATCTAACAGATGTAAGCTCTCAGCTATCAGACGTCAGTTATGAATGGGATGCATTCAATCGCTTAATTCAAATCACAAGTCACCAGTCACTAGTCACTAATACCACTCAATTCACTTATGATGGATTGGGTCGATGGGTGGGAATAAAGGAAAAAGAAAATAATGTTTTAACCAGCGATAAACGTTTTTTATGGGCAGGAAATACTCTGGCTGAAGAAAGAAATGCTAATAACGAAATTATTAAGCATTTTTACAGTTCAGGCGTTCAACTGGCCAATCAACAAAAATATTATTATACCCGCGATCACCTCGGCTCGATTCGCGAAGTGACGGATGAAAACGGAGTGGTTCAAGCGCGTTACGATTACGATCCTTACGGAAGAAGAACAAAACTCTCAGGTGATTTAGAATCCGATTTTGGTTTTACTGGCCATTACTTTGATTCGCCTTCCGGTCTTCATTTGACACGATTTCGAGCTTATGATGCGAATTATGCAAGATGGCTTTCACGAGATCCTATCGGAGAGTTGGGTGGGATTAATCTTTACGGTTATGTTGATAATGGGCCGATTGATAAAATCGATCCCTATGGTTTGGTGGATTGGCGAATGCCGGATTATGTTTCAGGAAGTGTGAGTGCTAGTCCACATTATATTCCATATTTGGAATGGATACCTGATTGGGTGGGTGGGTCTGTAACTGTTAGTATCGATCGTTATGGTAACGTATATATAGGACCTGGTATTAGTTTAGGTAAAACTCACGATGTAGGGGTGGCGGCTAGTGGTACTTTTAACTGGATGGCTCTTTCTGATTGTAAACCAAGCGAAGATGAGTTAAGAAACTTTTTATCAGGTCATGCTTTTAATTTTACCAGTGGTTCTGGTTTGGGTATTTCTATTAATTCAGGATTGCCTGGTCCTAATGGAGCGAACTTGTCATGGGGAACTGGCTTTGTGACTCCGCAGGTAGGGGGTGGCTACAGTTATTCTTGGGAGGTATTTAATTTTTCAGACTATGGGTTGGAGGTAAGCTGGTAATTCGGTCTATGAATGTAAACGTATAAACGGGGTTAACTCAATATACAACTGTTTCTCTCCAAATTTCTAAGCTTTTTAAGTAATAGCTTTATTTTTATGGTGTGCTTTTTCCAATCTTTTTACTTCTATAAAGCTCTGCTTTTATTTAAGCGATAAAATTTATGCTATAGTTTCACGGAGTTTACGCTCCCATCTTGCAATAGCTTCATTTCCTGAATTCGTTTCTAACATTTCTAATTGGGAGCGGAGATGATGAGGTTGTTTTAGGGTTGAATCGAAAAGCGTTTCAGCGGCTTACTTGCAAAAAAGAGTTGTCGATTGTGTCAGGGGCAACTCATCTTTTTGAAGGGCCTGGTAAGTTGGAGGAGGTGGTGCGTTGGGCTGCAGATTGGTTTGCACATTATTTATCCTGATTACATTAAAAGAATGAAAAAACTTATCGCCTTGATTCAAGAAAAGGCCCAGCCACTTACCGGATCCTCTCAAGATTATGATGCTTTGTTGGATCTTGTGGGCGATGCTTCTTTTGTTTTGTTGGGGGAGGCATCGCATGGCACACATGAATTTTATCGAGAACGCGCGAAAATTACGCGACGTTTGATTCAAGAAAAGGGATTTCAAGCGGTTGCTGTGGAGGCGGATTGGCCGGATGCTTATCGCGTGAATCGTTTTGTGCATGGCACGAATTCCAATGAAGAAAGTATTGAGGCGTTAGGTGATTTTAAACGGTTTCCGCTTTGGATGTGGCGCAATGCAGAGGTGTTGGATTTTACTGGATGGTTGCGTGACTATAATGAAACCATCGCGAAACCTGCTAAGAAGGTGAGTTTTTTGGGAATGGATCTTTATAGTCTACACACTTCGATCGGAGCGGTTTTAAATTATCTTGCCAAGGTTGATCCTTTGGCTGCTCAACGCGCTCGATTGCGATATTCGTGTTTCGATCATTTTGGTTCAGATGTTCAAGGCTATGGATGGGCGACAGGATTGGGAATTTCGAAGTCGTGCGAGGAAGAAGTGATCAAAGCTCTGCTTGATTTGAGTCAACATCAGGCTCGCTATCTGAGTCGAGATGGTTATGTGGCGATGAGCGAATATTTTTCCGCTGAACAAAATGCGCGGCTCATTAAAAATGCGGAGCATTATTATCGCGCTATGTTTCAGGCGGAAGTTTCTTCTTGGAATTTGCGCGATACGCATATGGTGGAAACTTTGGAGGCGCTGCGGGTTCATTTAAAGGATTTGAAACTAAATCCCAAAATTGTGATATGGGCGCATAATTCGCATTTGGGTAATGCCGGCGCCACGGAAATGGGACAAAGAGGTGAAATTAATGTGGGGCATTTGCTTCGGAAAAATTATGGAAATCAAGCGATGCTGGTGGGTTTGACGACTTATCAAGGCACGGTGACTGCGGCTTCAGAATGGGATGCGCCCGCTGAACGTAAACAGGTGAGGCCTGCGCTTTTAGAAAGTTTTGAAGCGCTTTTTCATGAATCGGGAATTTCACGTTTTTTTCTTAATTTAAAGAGTAATCGTGAATTGGAAGTGGCATTTGCGGAGCCGCGTTTGGAGCGGGCGATTGGTGTGATTTATAGACCGGAAACTGAACGTCTCAGCCATTATTTTCGAGCGTCTTTATCTGAGCAATTCGATGCTATTTTACATTTTGACTATACCCGTGCGGTGGAACCGCTGGAACGCACAACAGAATGGGAAGCGGGAGAGGAAGATGCTCCAGAGACTTATCCAAGTGGGATGTGAGTTAGCTTTAGCTTCTTACTGTTATTTGACGAAAAGGCGCAGTTTCATAAATTAAAGTAAACTTGCTGAGTCGATTTTATCTGTTGTGGAAAAAGTAGATCAGATCAAGTGAAACGAAGTTAGCGTGAAGCTAAACGCAGGGTCGAATTCGGAGGATTACTATGAAAATCGCTCAAGTTGCCCCACTTTATGAAAGTGTTCCTCCACAATGTTATGGAGGAACGGAGCGTGTGGTTTCATATTTAACTGAAGAGTTGGTTCGTTTAGGGCATGATGTTACCCTTTTTGCGAGTGGTGATTCGGTTACTTCCGCCAAATTGAACCCTCAATGTCAGCGAGCGTTGCGGGTTGATAAACATTGCATCGATCAAGCGGCGTATCATGTGGGTATGATAGAAAAACTTTGTCAGCAAGCTGATCGTTTTGACATCATTCATTCGCATATTGATTATTTGCCTTTTTCTCTTTTCCGACGAGTTGTCACCCCTTCTCTTACCACGCTGCATGGACGTCTTGATATTCCTGACCTCATTCCTTTATATCAGGAATTTAGCGATATTCCTGTTGTTTCCATTTCTGATTCACAACGAAAACCGTTATCATGGATCAATTGGCAACAAACGGTTTATCATGGGCTTCCTCGCGATCTTTACGCTTATCACGAACAAATGGGAAATTACTTAGCTTTTTTGGGAAGAATTAGTCCAGAGAAACGGGTTGATAGTGCTATCGTTATTGCCAATCAAGTCGGTATGCCACTCAAAATTGCAGCAAAAATTGATAAGGTGGACAAAGATTATTTTCATGCAAAAATTAAACCTTTGTTGGATAATCCCAATATCGAGTATATCGGTGAAATCGGTGAAAAAGAGAAGGGCGAATTTTTGGGTAAAGCTTACGCTCTCTTATTTCCTATTGATTGGCCTGAGCCTTTTGGATTGGTGATGATTGAAGCCATGGCTTGCGGCACGCCAGTGATTGCGTGTCGAAATGGATCGGTTCCCGAAATTATGGAGGAAGGGAAAACTGGCTTTATTGTTAAGACATTAGCTGAAGCCGTGGAGGCGGTGAAAAAAATTCCAACGTTGAGCAGAAAACGATGTCGGGAAGTTTTTGAGGAGAAATTTACTTCAAATCATATGGCTATTAATTATTTAAAAATTTATCACTCCCTCATTTCGAAATTTCTTATAGCGAAGGCGTCATGATACAGAAAACGATAAAAGATCAGGATGAATTTTATATTTTGGCTGAATCGATTTTGGCTGACGATCGCACGCGCGTGTTGAAATATGGCAATACTTTTGCGGTTTTTGATCGTTATGGCGATATTCAATCGTTATGGTGTGGTGAAGAAGGAATTTATCATTCAGAAACTCGTTATTTATCTCGTTTAGAATTTCGTATTGATCAGCAGCGCCCTTTTCTTCTGAGCTCTTCGATTTTAGAAGATAATACTCTTTTGACAGTGGACTTGACCAATCCAGACATGAAACAGGGCGATGAGGTCCTTATGCATCGAGGATCCCTTCATATTTTTCGATCGAAATTTCTGTGGCAAGGGGCTTGTTACGAAAGATTTCGTTTTGGTTATTATGAAAACACTCCTCGAATCGTTCATTTTTCTTTGTGTTTTGAAAATGATTTTTCGGATATTTTCGAAGTGCGTGGAGCGAAGCGTGAGAAACGAGGTAAAATGAAGCCACCTCGTGTTCATGATGAAACGGTTTATTTGTCTTATCAGGGATTGGATGGAGAGGAAAGAGAAACACGCATTCATTGGTTTTCCTCAAATTCCTCTGCCAAACTGACTAAGACAACATCATCAGAACTTTTTTTTGATATAAAATTAGCGCCTCATTCTTTTGTTGATGTATTTTTGCAGTACGTATTTGTTCCTGGAAAAAGAAAAGTGCCGATTTTTTCTTACGATGAAGCGTTTTGCCTTGCGTCTCAAGATCGAGAAACAGTGAGAAAGGGTGATTGCGGTGTTGTGACTTCGAACGAGCAGTTTAATGATTGGATTGATCGTTCGTATGCCGATATTCACATGATGATTACCCAATTACCTGAAGGTTTTTATCCCTATGCGGGGGTTCCCTGGTTTAATACAGTGTTTGGTCGCGATGGTATTTTTACGGCGCTTTTTTATCTTTGGATTAATCCTAAAATTGCACGCGGGGTTTTAACTTGTTTAGCCGCTTATCAGGCTAAGGCATGTGATGCGGAAAAGGAGGCTGAACCGGGAAAAATTCTTCACGAATTAAGGAAAGGGGAAATGGCCAAACTAAACGAAGTGCCCTTTGGCCTTTACTATGGCAGTGTGGATGCCACGCCGTTATTTGTGGTTTTAGCGGGTGCTTATTATGAAAGAACGGGCGATTTGGAAACGATTAAAACGATTTGGCCCCATATAGAATTAGCACTTTGCTGGATTAAAGAATACGGCGATGTGGATGGGGATGGTTTTGTGGAGTATGGCGGAAAAAAAGCTAAAGGGCTTGTTAACCAGGGATGGAAAGATTCCGAGGATTCTATTTTTCATAAGGATGGCTCACAAGCCCAAGGCCCCATTGCTTTGTGTGAGGTGCAAGGATATGTTTACGATGCTTTTCAAAAAGCTGCTAAGATGGCAAAAGCGCTCGGTCATAAAGAAAGTGCTAGGCATTACTTCAAAAAGGCAAAAATTTTACGCGATAAATTTATTAAGGTATTTTGGTCCGATGAAATTTCTATGTATGTTTTGGCATTGGATGGGAAAAAACGGCCATGCCAAGTGCGCGCTTCCAATGCGGGACATTGTCTTTTTTCGGGCATTGCACCGGTAGAGCACGCACGAAAAATGGCAACTATTTTTTCAGGACAAGATTTTTTTACCGGTTGGGGTATTCGGACACTATCAAGTCAGGAGCGTCTTTATAATCCTATGTCTTATCATAACGGATCTATTTGGCCGCATGACAATGCTATCTTGGCCTTGGGTTTGGCTCGCTACGGGTTTAAGAATTTGGCTATGAAATTAATTAAGGGATTTTTTGATGCGAGTCTTTTTTTGGATTTACATCGTTTGCCTGAATTATTTTGTGGTTTTCCGCGCCGCTCTGCAGAGGGACCAACACTTTATCCGGTTGCCTGTTTGCCTCAAGCTTGGGCATCGGCTTCTGTTTTCTTTTTTTTGCAAGCGATTCTTGGGCTTTCTATTGATAGTCTCGAAAAAAAAATTATTTTTCATTATCCCGTGTTGCCCGAATGTATTCAGGAAATTACTTTGAAAAACATCACAGTTGGAAAATCGCAAGCTGACGTTCTTTTGCAGCGACATAGGAAAGATGTGAGTATTCATATGGTTTCTCGCAAAGGACCGGTTGAAATTATGGTTCGTAAGTGAAACGCGTAGTGAATTCAAAATGGGTAAGCGCAAAAAATGCGGGTGGAGGGAATCGAACCCTCAACTCGGGTATACTGTATTTTAAGTGATTTATTCATAGGTAAATTCTAGGGAAACGAAATGATTTGTTGCTTTTTTTGCTGCACTTGCTGCACTAATTGAATGGCTTCTCTTTATCCAAAGAAAAATTCTCCCTACTGGCATATTCATTTTAAAAACCCTGCGGGCAAATGGGCTAATAAATCTACCGGCTTTAGAAGAGATAATAGACAGGAAACCATTCTCGCTAAAAAGCTCGCGCACGAAATGGAGGCCAGAACGCTGGTTAAACAATCTAAAGATGCTTCCATTCAGTGGGGGAAATGGGTTGAAGAATTTTTTAAGAGAAGATGTAAAAGTAAGTTGACGTTGGAACGCTATCTTGATGGTTGGAAATGGTGCTACTTTTATTTTATTGAAAAGAAAATTCTTGGACCGGCTTTTGTAAATTATCAAACTGCGCTTGATTACATTGAATGGAGAACATCCTATAAGAAAAAAACCGGTAGGGTAGTAAGTAAAAATACGGCTCTTTTGGAAGTTAAGATTTTGAGTCTTGTTCTGCAAGAATGCGTCAAGTTGGGCTATATTCAAGGTAATAAGATTCAAAAACTTGGTATACCAAGAGATACTGCAGGTGAAAAACCTGCTCTGAGTGACGAAGAAATAATCATTTGTAGAAAGGCGCTGCTTAAGGAACCTGATTGGATGAGAATTTCTTTTGAAATCTCTTTGAATACGGGATGCAGACTTAGGGAAACAGCAATCCCACTTAGCTGTATTGATTCTAAAAGAGATATGATTACTTTTCCTTCTCCTAAGGGTGGTAAAAAACGTGCTTTTAGCATTCCAATACCTGATGGATTGAGACCAACTATAAATGAAATTTTGAAAAACAAATTTATTGTTGAATTCCCTTTTCAACCATCGCGAAGATGGCAGCAATTTTTCAAGAAAGTAGGATTGCCTCACTTGTGTTTTCATTGTTTAAGAGTCACTTTTGTTACGAGACTTGCTCAAGAAGGCGTGCCGCTTTCGGTGGCAATGAAGCTAGTAAATCATGGCTCAGAATTGGTTCATAGAATTTATGTCCGCTTAACGGTTGATGACCTTCGACCTTATGCAAACTCAGTTCGGCTCCCATCTTTGCGCGCCTCCAACGCCAAAATTCGGCGTACCTAGTCTTTTTGTGAAAAATCGGAAATCCTGGCTCCCTGGAAAATTCTAGTATTTCTTCATAAGAATAACCGCTTGCAAATGCTAGTTCTCGACGTGTTAACGCCTTTCCTGATTTAACTTTCTCATCAACTTTTTCTTTAAGCGATTTCATTGAATTTCCTCATTAAGTTTTAAAAATGAAGTTGATTGATCTGAGCCCTTTTTATCCTTTTCGGTAGTTTGATTTGAGACTTTTAAAAGCGTCTCCATGACGAGACGATTAAATCGCTCGGCAATATTCTTAGGATCGAGTCTATTAAGTTCGGTTAAAATCATTATTTCAATAAGCTTACTTATTGAAATCGACAAACCAGACTGAGCAACAAGACCGGCTGCTGCTTTAAATTTTTCAAGAACGCTGTCTGAATGAAGCGTAATTGAGTTATCCATCTTGTTATCCATCGTTACTATACCCTTCTAAATTTGCGCTAATTTCATAACTAGCTCAGAGGCAAATGCGCAAATCTACCATCTTAGCTAATTGGGTTAAACAGCGAGCTAGTCGCTGGTTGGGTAATAGATTGCGAGTAAACCAATTTGGAATATTGGTGATTTATAGCTTAAGACAACAATCTCTTACTTTTTATGTGAATTGTCAAGAAATTTTGCCATTTACTAAGATGGTTAATAGATTTGATGCTTAATTTGCAATTTTTTTGTTTACTTGTTAACTTTTTAAGCCGAAACTTCAAAAAGATGAGAAAAATAAACTTTTTTCTTAGTAAATATATCCTCTGCTTAACACTTTTTTTATTCGCAACTGTTAAAATATTTTCGGCTATCAGTCCGGAAGCTGAAAAGGCAATTAACATAATCAATGGTTTCAGCAGCAATCATCCAAACGTTTATATTAAAACCAAGACAGTAGGACAAGGTGGGGGTGCTGAAAGTGATATTTATAAATTTAAAGAAACGGGAAAAGAGGAAGTATGGCGCTTACAAATTAAGTCAGCATGGCCTCCTTCATTATATGTTCTTTTTCCTCACGAGAATAAGATTTATGCTTACTTCCCACTAACTAAGCAAGTTACTTTAGCACAAGATGTTTCATCACAATCTCAATTCTTCGAACCAAGCAAAAAAGAGGTGTTTGATTTGAAAGTGTTTGGAGACTTAATTACGGATAGTTCAGTGGCAAAGATTAATGATCAAGAACGTCTCAATCTAGTGTTCGACACAGAGAAAATGATCAAAAAGGGTTTACTTCCTCAAAATGTATCAGATTTGATAGTAAGTATAGACTACAAGCCCAGCGGAGAAATAATAAAAATCGAACAAACCGTTAACGGTATAAAAATTGTATCATCAATGGAATATATTACTTTCGATATTAATAAAATTAAAGAATTGGCTCCTGTTGTTCCTGAAGTAGCAGATACTGAAATAAAAAAGAGTTTTAGCGAGGCGTTTGCAGAGGAAATAGAATTTTTTAAAAACAAAGAAAACTCTTCAACAGAAGGTAATACATCTGAAAAAGAGAATGGGCCTATTAACAAAACAACCACTAATACGGTCAATAGTGCTTTAAAAGGTTTAGATTCTGATAGTAATAACACGAACAAAACCCATTAAGGACATCAGTAATAAAAATTTAATTTAGAATAAATTCTATGCCTTCCGAGAGCGATATGTTTGTCATGCCTATTAACCCAAAGGATTTTAATCTTTTTGCTGTAGAAGATTTCCTTAGGCAAATTCATGATTCTAAGCAAAGAAAAGCATTAATTAAATCCGCAGGCTATTCACCTGAAGCTCGCGCTGCTTATGAGAAACAGAACTCCCTTCCTATTGGTGCTATTGAACTTGCTATCATGACCGACGACACAAGTTTACAAGATCGCGGAAATCAAATTAGTTATAAGCTAATTGCTTCTAGAGAAAATCCACAACTTCAAATGAGAGCTTTAGAAGAGGCTGCTTCTTTTTCATACGGGTTAGCTAAAAGATATCCTCAAGCGATGCGTTTTATGACTCGATATAATGCGGAATTATACAGTCAAAGAAAGTTGTATGCTGCTCAAATTATTAAAGTTTCTTTGGATTATGACAAAGAAACTAGTGCTAACGTGAGTATTGGAGCAAATCTTTGGGTGCTCGCGAATCTAGGCGTTGTTACCCATGCAGCTTTGGTATTTTATTTGGCAGTTGCTATTGGAGGAGTAGCGTTAGCTGTAGCGTGGGCTATTACTACAGGTTCACCAGCTCGTCTTAAAAAAACTGTTAAAACATAATGATAATTGTCCCTCATACTTTATCGATTATTACGACTCACAAATGTACAGCTGCTTGTGATCATTGTTGTTTTAATTGTTCTCCTCAGGTGCCACATCAGATGACTGCTGCTCGTATTCATGGCTATATTGATCAAGCAACAGAAATTCCTAGCATACAAGCTATAGTTTTTACTGGTGGAGAATGCTTTTTATTAGGAAAAGAACTGGATGCTTTAGTTAGAAGGTCAAGTAACCATGGATTTGGCACACGTTTTGTATCTAATGGGTATTGGGCAACATCGAGAGAAATAGCTCGAAAAAGATTATCTAGATTAGTTGATAATGGCTTGTTAGAAGCCAATTTTTCTACGGGCGATGCTCATTCTAGATACGTGCCACCTGAATATGTTAGGAATGGAGCGATAGAGGCCGCCGCTGCTGGTCTTACAACGGTGATAATGGTGGAGCTTTTTGAGAAAAGCCAATTTGACTTCGAAGCATTTGTTGATGATGCTGAATTTAAAAAGTTTTTGGATAAGGGACAAATCATTATTAACAATTCACCTTGGATGAGTTTTAAAGGAGAAACTTCCCTTACTTATACTGAAAAACATCTGGATTTTCATAAAGATCAAAAAGCTTGTACCACAGCATTAAAAGTATTAGCCATTACACCTACAGAAAAATTGATTGCTTGTTGCGGATTGCCTTTAGAAGAGATTCCCGAATTATGCTTAGGAGATTTAACTAAAAAGAGTATTAAAGAGATTATTCAATCTCAAAACGATGATTTTATTAAAATTTGGATCCATGTCGAAGGCCCAGATGCTGTTATAGATTATGCGCGCCAATTTGATTCCACAATACCCAAACAACATGAAAAAGCACACGTCTGTGATAAATGTCGTGCTATGTATCATGATAAACGGGTTATCGAAATTGTTAAAAAGAGTCCTCCAAAACATATGGATCGTATCATTAACAAATATTTACAATCGCTTATGTTTATTAAAACAGAAGCAGCAATTGAGTGTGATGTTGAATTTTATAAAGCATCCTGCTCCTTAAAGAGCGCAAGAGAGATTAGGAAATTAGCGTTAACGGCATGATTTATGTTAGAAGCACTTAAAAAAATTAAAATTAAATTAGAAGAAAGAGGCTTAATTTATTTTTATGAAAGTCTGGGAGTGGCTAATTTAAGAACGTGGGATTGGAAAACTATTTCTGAAAAATTGCAGCAATCTTCTGATCAACTATTATGGAAGTTTTTTTTCTGTCACGAGCCAGTTGAAAAAACTGCATTGAGCAAGGAAGTATCTTTGGCCGCCGTTGATTTATTAGAAACTCTTGGATTAGCAAAATCAGATAATGAGCAAATTCAATTAAAAGATCATTACTTAATCACTTATCATGGAGCAATCGCTTTTACTGATAATGAAGCTCGACAAAAATTTGGCTTCACTGATTTAACTCAAGCTATTCTTTGCCAATTGCCAACAACCAAGTTGGGAAGGCATTTAAGTTGTTTTTCTCTTTGTGGATTGGAAAATGTTATTTGCAGAAGGATGGGTTATAAAACAGCTGCTTGTTTTAGTAGCGAGAAAGAGAAATTACTTTTTGAAATTAACTTTGCTTTGAATGGTTATTTGGATATTGAGCTTTTGCCCATTAATTCCTTACATGAGGCTGGCAAGTTTGATGTCATTACATCTACACCACCTTGTTTGCCTTGCCCGGAGAATATTTTACTGTCCTCCACTAATAGGGGAAATATTGATGGAAGTGAATTTTGGAAATGGACTCTAACTCAAGCAACTGAACTGCTAAATGAAAAGGGGACAGTTGAGATGGTTTTTATGACGATGGGTAATGAATCAAAGTTTATTTCATCTCAAAGTAACTTAGACTTTCTAGAACAATTGCCCCTAAAGCAAGTTTTGTCTATTTGGTCTAAAATACAATATTCAGTTGGAACACCCGCTTTCAATTACACTATTAAAGAAGCCTCAACATTGAACAAACTTTCTTTAGAAGAGGTGGAGGCTATTTATTCTAAACATTATTTAGATAACGAAATCGATACTGCTTATTTTGTTAGATTTCACGGTGAAAAACAAAAAAACAAAGAGCCATTGACACTTGTTAATCTAGCAAATGAATATTATGGCACTTGGTTGGTATAAAATAATAAAGGGGAAAATATGAGCTTAAGTAGAAGAAATTTTCTTAAGAAAGGTGGTATTGTTACTTCTGTAGGATTGATCTTTCCCACACTTACCACAGTTGAGGCAAAAGGAATAGCGCCATTTGCATCAAGCCACCTCAAAACTCAAAATTTAGGAATTGAATTTGATAAAACAGATCAAACAATTTTCAACTATGTAACTCAATTTTGTGAGGAATTTTACCTTCAAGGGGGATGTATCTTGGGAAAATTATTAAAAAGCGGTGTTAAATCGACTTATATCCTGAGTAAAATTAATGATTTTTCCTCACTTAAAAATTTCTTGTTTAAGAAGGGTGTTGTTCCTCTCTCTAATGTCTACAGTAGAGCTAACATAATTAATTTTTACTATGGAGAAACTTATTTTACACTGGAAAACTTACCACCAGAGGTCTTTTCTTATCGTGTTTTAGACCATTCTACGGTTCAAGATATTAGCTATGCTCATCAAGCATTACTATACGATCCAATTAAACACAAATTATGGGATCCTCTTAAAGCAATTGATATTCAAAACAAAAATCATCAATCGCTAAATTTAATTCAGATTAAAAGTAATTTGTCTCATGGATTTAGAGATTTAATCCAAGGTGAGCTAGACATATGCTATTATCGGTTAGCTCCGAGTTCTGAATTTATCGATTATAAAGATCAAATCCTAAAAAAATCTTCTCTGCCCCCCAATTTATCAAAAAATGTTATTTCCACTTTTATTAACCATATATCTATTTTGACCAAATATTTATCTGAAGATGCTTTTTTACAATATGTTAATTCACCTATAGTAAGTTTTAGTATTGAAACAGAATTGAAATTGAAAACTGAGCAGGTTGTTGATGCTTATAAAGAGTTATCTAAAAACTTAGACGGAAAATACTCCAAAGGGTCAATATGGTTAGCCCTTCTTTTTTCGCCTAAAATCAATGAAAAAAGTCAAGATATTCAGCAGAGAATTGTAGATCACAATATTAACTTTGCTAATTTTTGGTCTCAATACGACAATCGATTTAATTTTATACAATCTCAAGACGACTTTGCTATGTCCAGAGCCATTGTCGCAAATAGCGTGTTCCATTCCATTCTAGAAGAACAACTCACTTAAGTTAGTTGTGCAACTAGAGATTTAAAGTGTGCAAAATTTACGAAAAGCTATCCAAGAATATGGCTATCTTCAATTTTATTTAGCTTTTGGAGATGGAAATTTAAGACAAAAAGAGTGGCATGAAGCGGCTACTGTTGCACAAGGTTCATTGCGTACGCTTATCAATGTATTTTTACTTAATGAAACAGAAGATGTATCGACCCTTTCTTCTTTAATAGGAATTGAAGCCGTAGAAAGAATTTGTAACAACGAAATTCTTGAGCGAAATGGAAATCAAATTCAGTCTAAAAATTATGTTTTAATCTCTTTTAGAGGTTTTTTAATTTTCCATCAAATAGGTGTTGCTCCTCAATCTTATTTTGGAGCTGACAGTATTGCATTAGCCACTTATCAAACCCCTTCAATTAATGGGAGGACTTTGGATTTATGCAGTGGCCCTGGCATTCAAGCTATGGTGGCTTCTCTTCACAGTCGAGAATCTCACAGTGTTGAAATTAATGAAAAAGTGCATAAAGTTGCTAAAGTTAATATAGAATTAAATTCGTTAGAAAATAAAATCATATTACATCATTGCAGCAATGAAGAGTTTTTAAAAACGGATTATCAGAATTTTGATTTAATTACTTTTAACCCACCCTTATTGCCTATTCCTGATGAATTGGAATATCCCTTTGTTGGCAATGGTGGGAATGATGGATTAAAAATTACTAAAAATATTTTAACTACTTACTCTAAAAAATTAAATAATAATGGTAGGTTTGAGTTTGTTGGAACCGGTTTAGGTTATGAAGGTCAGCCTTTGTTTGTTTCAGAGCTTTCTTCCTTAATGAAATTAAACAAAATACAGAGCCGATTCTTTTTGCTAGCACGAAGAAAATTGATTTCAGGTTCATTACTTTTCGATTGTTTAGTTCAAACAACCGCTCTATTTTTAAATAAGCCTGTTATAGAACTTGAAAGAATATTTTTAGATCATTTTGCTAACTTAAAAAGAAATGAACTTTATTTCTTTTTTGCTTCATGTTCTAAAAAAGAAAATTTTGAGGAAACTCAAATTATCGACTTTTCAAATCACTATATGGGCGATTGGTTTCTTTAAATTTTAAAATATGAGCAACATGAATGCGCTTCTTGTTTACAATTTTTTTCTAGCCGTTCTTATCCTGTTAATAGCTATTCCATTAGCTTTAAAGAAGATTTCACCCAATTCTTTATATGGGATTCGGATATCAAAAAGTCTAAAATCTGAAACAAACTGGTATGCTATTAATGAGTATGCGGGCAAGCAAATGATAGTTTGGAGTATAGTCCATCTGATTTTTCTTCTAATTGTTTGGAAACTTTCTGCTAATCTTTCATTTAATAAAGCTGTTATATATGGAGGGCCTTTTATGCCTCTAATTCCTATCATTTTAACTTTAATTTATACGAGAAAATTTTAAGATTAATTCGAGTGAAATTAAAAGGCCCAACTCCAGAAAAAATTTTGCCTGCAATTTTTTATGGTGTAGCAATTATCCAAATTTTGGCAGGCATCCCTCTTGCATTGAGTGTGGTACCTCAAAACTCCATATACGGTTTTAGAACTCGATCAACTTTGGCTAACGAAACAATTTGGTATGAAATGAATCAGATCTTTGGAATAGCTTTAGTTCTAGGTCAAATTATTATTTTGATAGCAACGCTTTTAATTTTAAGCAAAAAACGAAATCTCAAGGAGATATCAATTTATAAAGTCGGTATAGGCCTTAATATAATTGTTTTGATTGTGGCAGCTTTATTAACTTTTATCTTGGCTAATAATATTTAAAAAAGGTAATACGAAAATAAATTCAGTAATAGATCCTTCACTAACGTTTAGTGAAATTAAAATGAAATTTTCCCATAAATTACTTTTGCTAGTTTGCTTATTATTGAATTATTTTTTTATAAATGATTCTTTAGTGGCGGAGTCGCGACGGTTTCCTTGCTATGTGGCATTTTCTCCAGGAGATGATATATTAACAACACTCTTAGAAGAATTAGAATCGGCTAAAAAAACTGTTGATGTAGGTATTTTTTTCTTAACCGAAGATAAGCTTCTCGATGCTCTTTGTTTTATTTCATCTAAAAGAATGGTGAGAGTTAGAGTTTGGGCAGACGAGCGAATGGGGGAACCTTCGTATCGACCATTAATGGATCGGTTAATGGCTCATGGTGTTACAGTTTATGCCGAGACACTTCCTAATAATGGGAAATTACATTTAAAATGCGCTGTCATTGATAGAGAAACGGTAATTACTGGATCTTGTAACTGGACGCCTAATGGATTAAATGAAAACTTTGAAAATCTTGTAGTGGTACGCTCACCACTTTTAGCTTCAAAATATACCTCTATGTTAGAAGCTCTTACTGGCAAAAGTAAACAGCTTAGTACCTCAGTTCAAGAAATAGAAAAGGTAAAAAAATTTCCTGAATTAAATGAATTAGCAAAAGACCAACGCAAAGACAACGAAGTGCCTTTACCGCAGGGTTTTCAATTGCCTTCTAGAATTGAAGCTTATTTTAGTTTAAATCGAGAAGGTTTTGACGCTCTTTTAGCTGAAGCAAAACGCGCTATGTCACGAATTGATATTGCGATGTATGCCATAACTGATCCTGAAATGATCGAAGCTTTCATAAAAATTACCCGAGAAAGAAGAGTAAAAGTTCGATTATTAACCGATAGCACCATGATGAATGGGAAATACTTAAGTATTACACAGCGATTAGCTGATGCAGGAGTAGAAATTTATTATTTAGATAAAGCTCAAGCTAGCCAGCATTTGAAGACGTTGATTATTGATTCACGGCAAGTTTGGACGGGTTCCGCTAATTGGACAACCAGTGCTCAAGAGAAGAATATTGAAGATATGGTATTGCTAGAATCTTCTGAATTAGCTGCCCATCATTTACAATTATTTGATATAATACAGGCCGCATCTAAAAGCTACAAATATGTCGACCAAAATCGAATTACGCCATTTAACAATGAGAAAAATTTCGAAGGAAGTCCGACAAACCAAAATGATGCAGCATTAGGTCTGCCACCTTCGAAGGTGAGAACTGATTTTACTCAATTTAATACTTTTTCTGAAATGCCACCTTTGCCATTAAGAGGATCATTAGAATATCTTGATGATGAAGAATATTTGCCGATCTTGTTAGATTTAATTAACACAGCGCATCAATCTATTTACGGTGTTTTATATCAATTTTCTACGCCGGGTGTGCAAGCCGTTGAATTGCCCAAGGTGATTACTGCTTTAGAAGAAGCTGTTAAACGTGGGGTTTACATTTATCTAATTTTAGATACTCCAGAAAATCGCAATAGCGAATTGGCAGAAGCCCATTCTAAAATGGCGGAATTACTTCGTGCGAAAGGAGTTGATGTTCGATTGGGTTTACCGGCCCATTTTTTGCATAATAAAATGCTTATAGTAGATTTATCAAAAATCTTGCTGGGTTCCCATAATTGGTCTGAAGGTGCCCTTTCAGGAAAACGCGTTCATGAATGCAGCGCTCTGATGGTTTTAGAAGAGCAATTACCTAAACTGGTTAATTATATAGAAAAAATTCCTGTAATCCAGGACATGAGAGGTCGCAAAAATTGGGATGATGAAATAGCTACCTTACGTTATTTTCGTAGCCTTACACCAACACAGCAAAAGGATTTTTTAAGTAAGCGAACGAACTCGCTTTCTGCGACTTCATCAATTTCAACAAACACTTCTGACCCTTTATCAAATATGTACACAAACCTTTTTAAAATTGAACCATTAAAACCCTAGTGCGACCTTATGATACTTTTAAAAAGGTTCATCTTCATTTTAACCACAATCGGGTGCATCATACCCATAAATATAAGTGCGACCGTAAATTCTAATCCAAAGTTTGACATCATCGTTTTACGAACAGGCGAGCAATTACAAGGTTATATTGTTTCCGAAACAGAAGAGGCCTATCGCTTTACCAAAGTCGCTGAGTCCGACACTAGTTCTACCACAGAAAACATACCTCGGCTAACAGTTGCCTATGTTCTTTATGCTGATGTAAATGAAAATCGACAAAAGCTAGGGTTAGATGTTTGGCGCAATCGTTGTTCAACCCGACAAGCTAATGCCGAATTACTAACCTCAACTGCATTCGGAGATGCCATTTTAAAAGAGGCTGAGTCAGCGACTCGATCTATTTATGTATTAACTTACTACTTAATAGACGATCTTCCTTTTACTCAAGTGCTCAAACAAAAAGCAAAACTAGGTGTCGAAGTAGTAATCCTTTGTCCTTTTGATGCTGGAACAATGGAAATGGTAAGACGAGCCAATATAGATTCTGCAAATCTATTAAGTAAAAGCGGCATTAAAGTGCGATTTACTCAAAGTGGTAAAATCATGCACAAAAAATTAGTTATTTTTGATAAAAAGAAAGCTGTCTTAGGAAGTTCTAATATTACAGGAACAAGTACCACAAGTAGTTTTAATATGAATTTAATTTCAGACGCTGAAAATTTTGTTAAAGAGGCCGTGCGAGATTTTGAGGAAATTCTAAGTAAATCCAAGGAGGCTTCAGAGTTAACCTATTAATGTTCAAAGATACTAATTTATCTAACAAGATTGGGCAATTTCAAACTATACCGCTACCAAATTTTCTTTGCACCTTACCATTTTTAACCTATCTTCTCAAGAGTCTGTTTCAACGATTTGATTGTGAATATTCCTAACTGGCAGGTAGCCAGGATTTAAAATTTAACAGAAGGGGTATTATGCATTCAAAGGACTATAAGAAAATTTTTAAGCTTCTTACTCGATTAGCTAGAAGCGATAGGTTTATAAAAAGGAGTCGAATTCTTAATATTGTTAACATTCTAATAATAATTGAGGCCGAGAAGTTAATAAATCTCCTTAGCTTACTTTCTGCAAAAGAATTTTGGATCGGGGTCTGGGATAAAATACAGGTATTAATAAACTCAGATCACAATGACTTAATATGTTTTTGTTTGGTAATGCTCGCTTGTTTAATAGTGCGAGAGTTGTTTAAAAAGAAAAAGAGGAGTCATTTTCTTAAAGATAATTCAATCACCGTTGAGGAAACTACATATATAAAAAAGACCTATTGGATTAAAATAGTTTATAGTGATTGACCATCCCCACAATGTTTAGACAAAATATTTTCATTCAACTTTATGTCGCGTTAAGTTGTTGGACAGTAATTCATACAACTTCTTTTCGCTATCTGGGACAAAGGCCGTGTAACCCTTAAAGTAAACAATAGTTTGGTTAGATTGGTCAGCTTCATGAGATAAGAAGCCGTCAACATCACAAAGCCTAAAATTAAATTCCTGACAGCATATAAATCCGTCTTCAACTAATTTTTCTGCTTGGATGTCGGGCTTGGTATTGAGCTTGTCGCGGGTAATAGTAGGCATTTTTAGAGGCATAGTGTTCTCCATATAATTTTTGATAATTACGATATTGGGAAAGATAATATTTTCTCAATTGATGAAGCTGTTCATACATTTTCTTAGACTGTCTCCCTTTCACTGCTTTTGACATCTTTTCAATGACTTTAAGTGCGATCGGTTTCTTAATGCCAGTTAGCCTTTGCATGAAATTTAAGTTAGCTCTTTGGGTTCTTCGGCGTCTGTCTTCCTCAATATAGGCTCTTAACAGTTGGAGCCTTTTATAAGTCTGCTGTAGTTGAAAGGCCTGAATGTTTTGAGAGTTTTGCAGTTGGATTAGTTCTTGAGAACCGAGTCGAGGACTAAAGAAAAGCTTATCGGTTCTTAAGAACATGCTTTTCTTCTCTGAGACAACTAACTTTTCCGGATTCTTTAAGATTTCTTCCCATTTTCTATTCTGAACTTCAAAACATTTCCTAATATAACCCATCTGATCCCGATGCTTTGAATGTTTTAGGTTCTTAGGCGTGCTGCAACCAACATAGCGGCCTTCCTTAGTTCTAGGACATAAAGCCACATGAACATGAAGATTATCGGTGTCATGATGAATGCCATAAGCATAACCAATTGAGTCTCCGGGATGAAACTTTTCCTGAAATTGTCTCATCACTTGCTTCATGCTCCGATGCAAAACACTGTCCGGATTCAGACTGGCTTTCACCAAAGCATCGTGCATTTCTTTTGACATAGAAAAGACCATCCGATGTTGAATCACTTTACCTTTTCCAGAAGTTCTTTTGAGATGTTCATGCCAGCTTTGGGTTATTCTTTTCTTCCTTTCTTCATTGGAAAGCAAAGAAGGAGACGTAAAAGTTCCGTCATTGTTTTGACCGACTTTAAAATGAAAAAAACCGCCGGGATAAACCTGTCCAACTGTTTCTTTGGAAGCGTAATCACTAAATTGTCTTAACTTTTGACCGGTGATAAATTCTTTGGGTCTATTTCTTTGTTTTAGCTGAGAAGTTTCATCCAAATAATCAATATCCAGACGAGCTTTCCAAGTGCTTTTCTTGGCAAAAATCATGGCATTTTTCATAAATGTTCCTCCGTTAATTCCAGTAAGTTGTTAAGTTTAGTTTCAAGAGATTTGAGTTTTTGGGATATAGGTGTGTCTTCTTTTCCTTCACTAAAAACCAAAGTTTCAAAGGTTTGACCTTTGGTTTTTAACCCTAACTTTTCATGAAGTTGTTCAAACCTTTTGATGGTTTGTTCAGTGGTTCTGACTCTAAATATTGGCATATATTTCCTTTCTTTGTAGCTCGCTTGACGAGCGGAAAAGCCGCCCGGTCTTGCGAAAAAGTTGAAGCAAAAAGTGAGAGGGCGCAAAATTGTCTATAATTTTGCTATCCTGCGTACTCACAAACCATGACACATTCCACGTGGAAGATGGTTTTATGAGAAGTGGGTCGAAGGGTTTCCTAACCGCATGTCGAAGGAGAGCTTTGCCAATGCAAAGCGATCCTTTTCCAAAAACCAAGCGAGAGGTTTGTAACTGTTGGTTAAAGACAGGAACCACCCTTGCGAAGGAGCACTTTGCAAAGAGCCTCTTACAGCTTCGAAGACAAAGCGCGGACTGAGCGAACCGGTTGATCCATCCTTGACCTCGCTTAAGGCTTTTATTCAATGTTTTCATAGGTTTGATAAAAGATGGCTATTTTTGATTTTTCAGAAGCTTCACGGATTTCTTTGCGATAGTTATTTTCAATCCAGCTTTGGTAAACTCGGTTAGGCGTCGCTAAAAATAATCGATCTCCGTTAAGTTTTATTGGCACAATGTCATTGAACCATCTTTGGTAAGCCTCTTCTGAGATTTGAGATTGAAGTAGGTTAGCTATATCTAGCCATTTTTCTTCAGCTTGAAAATTGGAAGATGGTTTTTTGATCTTGGGTTGTTCGGCTAAAGCTGCTGTTGCCCTTTCTTGAGACGGTAAGGCATTAAGAGGCTGTCGTTGCTGAGGCGGTAAGGGTAAGCCAAGGGAAGCGGCTTTAGCCGCTTTGCTATACCATTTTAAAGCCCAAGCTTCTTCGCCAATAGCACAAAGACTCAGTTTATGGATTTCTGAAATGATGTTGTCCCATTCACGAGGGTATAGCTTACGTCGTTTAAAGCTTTCTACGGCATCTTTGGCTGATTTCCAAGGATCAGTGTTGTTTTCATCGTTTGAAACTTTGGAAAGCCTTTTAGGAATTGCCTTTTCTGGTTTTAAAACTTGTTGGGGTGGGGACAACTGATCGACAGGAAATGTTTGATTGGCTTCTTCCTTCCCCCTCTCTTTATATATGACTCTCTTCTGGGTGACATTTTTGACACTAGGGCTAGTGACACGCGTGTCACCAGGGGTGGTGACATTTATGTCACTAGGGGGTCTACCAAAATCAGTTTTAACTAAGAAATAGTTTTCGTCTTCTTTCAGTTGTATCCAAGGGTGCCATAAGAAGCGATAGATATTAGCACGGTTGCCGCGGACTTCGTCTTTGACGTGAGTAATGCTGATAAGTTCGTAGCGACATAGTTCTTCAATTAAGCGGATAATTTGTCTACGAGACTTTTGTAAGCGTCCCGCTAAAGTTTGGTAAGAAGGGAAGGCTTCGCCTTTGTTGCCGGCAAAGCGGCAGAGTTGGGCATAGAGTCGTTTAGCGCCATCAGAGATTTCACGTCGATTATCTAACCATTCAGGAATCCAAGTTCCGTGAAACAAACGATGAGGATTAATGAATCTCATAATGACCTCCAATCATTGCCTCGAATTTGTTGTACTATTCGAGAATCTGGTGTGATTTTTTTTAAAATTATCTTTTTAAAATGCTGGCCAGTATCAGCCCCAAAATTGAAAAACTTAAAAATATTTGCTGCATTTTTGCTGCAGTATGATATAAGTTGTTGATTATCAATGGTGCGGGTGGAGGGAATCGAACCCTCAACCCAGGCTTGGGAAGCCCATATTATACCACTTAACTACACCCGCTTAACGAGGGTGAGGATGCCGAAGCTTTTTGATTAATCAAGTTTCGCTTCACTTTACTTTTTGAGACCTTCTTTTAGGGTGATTTTGTGAAATGTTACGGGTTAGCTTGGATTGTTGTAGGGATTCTTTTTGTGAAGAGTCCAGTCTCGTTGTGGTCTCAAGAGGATCGCAATGATATGGCAACGTTTTCCCGAGTGATGGAAATGGTGCGACAACATTATGTTGATCCGCAAAAGACTGATTCTCGAACTTTGACTTATGGCGCTCTCCAGGGGCTGTTGGATTCTTTGGATCCTCACAGTCAATTTTTAACTCCTGAACTTTATCGCGCTTTACAGCGCGAAACGGAAGGTCAGTTTGTTGGTATTGGTTTAACGTTAGGTTTAAAAGACGGTGAGACCACGATTATTACTCCTGCAGATGATTCGCCAGGCGCTAAAGCAGGTTTGATGGCTGGGGATAAGTTATTGCAAGTCGATGGAAAATCTACAGAAGCCATGAGTTTGACTGAAGTGGCAAGTCGATTGCGTGGTAAAGAGGGGAGTTTGATAACGTTACGAGTTTTACGAAAAAAAACTCAACAGATTGAAGATTACACATTGCGACGCGCTGTTATTAGAGTGCAAAGTGTTCGAGAAGCTCGTTTGCTTTCCAATGAATTGGCGGATGGGCAAGCAATTGGTTACATTCGTGTGGCGCAGTTTAGTGAATCGACTGGGGATGATTTTGAAAGTGCGTTAAAAAATTTGGAATCGCGAAAAATGAAAGCTCTTATTTTGGATTTGAGAAATAATCCCGGTGGGTTGCTCGAAACAGCAGTTGAAGTGGCAGGAAAATTTATTGCTCCCGATCAAGTGATTGTTTCTACAGAAGGGCGAAGTGATCAAAGCGAGGTCATTTTACGAAGTTCACAAGAAGAAAAACATCGTGGTTATCCCATTGCTGTTTTAGTGAATACGGGAACGGCCAGTGGTGGAGAAATTGTTGCAGCGGCTTTACGCGATTGGCATCAAGCAATTTTAGTTGGTGAGACTACTTTCGGGAAAGGGAGTGTACAAAGTCTTTTTCCTTTACCGGATGGTTCGGCGTTGCGTTTGACGACGGCTTATTATTATACACCGCGTCATGAGTTGATTCAGGAGCGTGGCGTGACTCCCGATATCACAGTGGTGGAAGATTCCGAAATTTTGTCGCGCGCAGTTAATTTATTAAAAGGCATTTTAATTTATTCGGATTACACTGTGAAACAGTTGGCTTCGACGACTAATATTAATTTTTAAACCATTCTATTTCATGAAAGTGTTGGCCATTGAAACGTCGTGTGATGAAACGGCTGTGGCTCTTGTGCAATGGCGCGATCATCGTTTTACGGTTTTATCCAATGTAGTGGCATCACAAGCGGCTAAGCATGCTTTGTTTGGAGGGGTTGTTCCCGAATTGGCGACTCGAGAACATCTTAACGCCTTGGAAAAAGTTGCGCAATTGGCGCTCGATCAAGCGCATCTTTCTTGGGAACAGTTGGATGGTATTGCAGCGACGCGTGGACCGGGTTTAGCAAGTGCGCTTTTGATGGGACATAGTTTTGCTAAGGGTTTAGCATTGGCAACGGGCTTGCCATTTTTAGGAATGAATCATTTAGAAGGTCATCTGATTTCACCATTTTTAAATGAACAGGTGCCAAGTCTGGAGAAAATGAAGCGATGGGTAACACTTTTAGTCAGTGGCGGTCACACCCTTTTAGTGATGGCGGAACTAGGAAAAGCGTATGAAATTTTGGGTGCGACTCGTGATGATGCGGCTGGCGAAGCCTTTGATAAAGGTGCAAAGCTGCTAGGGTTAGGTTATCCGGGTGGACCTGAATTAGAAAAAATGGCAAGAAGTGGTGATGAAAGCACTTATGATTTTCCGCGAGGCATGCAGCACTCCGGAGATCTTAATTTTAGTTTTTCCGGCTTAAAAACTGCGTTGAAAATTGTGTTGGAGAAAAAATTTTCATCATCACCTTGTGAGCAGGATTTATTTCACCTCTGCGCTTCTTATCAAAAGGCGATTGTGGAAGCGCTTGCGATAAAAACTGAAGCGGCTTTGGAAAAAACGCAATGCCAACATCTCACGTTGGCAGGTGGCGTGGCTTGCAATCAAAGATTGCGAGAGGTGATGGAGATAATGTGCGCAAGAAGAAAAATTTCTCTTTGGGTTGCGCCTCCGACTTTATGTACAGACAATGCCGCGATGATCGGAGCTGCTGCCTGTCTAAGGTTGGAGCGGGGTGAAACATCTTCCATGGTGGAAGAAATTGATCCGAATCTGAAATTGGTTGCCACGCTATAAAATCCATTTCTTCTCATGTAAATTGTGTTAAGATAGATTAATCTTATGCATCTTTATCTCGATTGTTTTTCGGGGATCAGCGGCGATATGTTTTTGGGCGCACTCTGTGATTTGGGGCTTGATTTTGAATTATTTCAAAAAGAGTTGGCGAAGCTTCCTTGCAATAAAGAGTTTCGTGTCAGTTTAGGTCGAGTTCAACGAAAAGGGATAGATGCAGCTAAATTTGAAGTGAAGGTGGTCGAGAAAAAACATCATCACCATTCTCATCACGGTCGTCATTTTTCTGAAATTTGTGAATTGATCGAAACTTCTGGTTTAAAAGAATCGGTGCGACATCGTGCGATTCATATTTTTCAAAGAATGGGTGAGGCGGAAGCCAAAATTCATGGAGTGAGTTTAGAAAAAATTCATTTTCATGAAGTGGGGGCGATTGATTCGATTGTGGATATTGTGGGGGCTTGCATTGCATTGGATCTTATGAAGATTGAGCGCGTTTCGATTTCTCGACTTTGTGAAGGAAAAGGTTTTGTGGAGTGTGAACATGGTCAATTTCCGGTTCCGACGCCGGCAACTTTGGAGATTTTAAAAAACATTCCTTTTGAACAAACCGATGAACCACATGAGTTAGTGACTCCAACGGGTGCGGCTTTGCTCGCAGAGTTGGTTACTCATTTTGATCGAGTTCACCATTTTAAAATTGAAAAGGTGGGTTATGGCGCGGGTACGCGCGATTTGGATTCACGACCGAATGTGTTGCGTGCCATGCTGGTTTCCGAAGCAGAAAAAAATTGGGAAATGATTGATGTATTAGAAACGAACTTGGACGATATTTCGCCTGAAATTGTAGCGGGTGTTAAAGAGCGGTTGTTGGTGAATGGCGCTTTGGATGTTTTTTCGATGCCAGTATTGATGAAAAAAGGGCGGTTAGGTGTGTTGTTGACGGTGTTGTCGGAACCTCAAAAAAGTGAAGTATTGATGGATTTGATGTTAACAGAGACTAGTGCTTTTGGAGTTCGTAAAACAACGGCGATTCGAAAGATTTTGCGGCGTGAATGGCAAGCTTTGAATACGGAATGGGGCGATATTCAAGTTAAGTTGGGTTATTTAGGGGATAAATTGGTGCAGTGCGCACCTGAGTATGAATCGTGCAAATTAGTAGCGGATCGCGCGAATAAACCGGTAAAAGAGATTTACTTTTTAGCGCGCCATCTCTGGGCAAAAATTAGCTCGTAGCTAAGCGTTTACAATGGGCTAAGGTATCAATTTCTCGAATCGTTTTATCGTCGCGAATGCGTTTAATTCGTGGAAAACGAAGTGCATAACCGGAATCGTGGCGTGAACTGGGAGCGATAGCGTCAAAGGCAATTTCTAAAATAATAGTGGGTTTCAGTACACGGTAGCGTCCGCGAATTTCTAGAGTTGTTTTGAGAAAATGTTCCGTGAGCTCTTCAATTTCAAGATCGGTTAGACCCGAATAAGCTTTGCCAAGTATGCGCAATTTACCACTGTCATCTTGCACGGCAAAAGTGACGTCACTTAAAACGTCGCGTCGTTTACCGTGGCCTTGTTCAGCTCCTACCACGACTACATCCAAGGTAGCTAATTCTTTTTTTAATTTTAACCAGGCCAATCCACGACGTCCTGGAGTGTAAGGACTTTCTGGGTCTTTGATAAGGAGACCCTCATTGCCGGCGCGACGTGCAGCGCGAAATAAAGTTTCCAAAGCTTCGGGATTTTTCGCACGAAAAATTTCTGCTACTTGAATGCCAGGATTATTTTTGTCAAGTTGTGTGTCAAGATGTGCGCGTCTTTCTTTTAAAGGAAGATGAAGTAGAGAACGGTTGTTATGCCAAAGCATGTCAAAAGCGAAGTAGATAACTGGCACTTCATGGGATATAAAAAGATCAGGCTCTTTACGACCCAAACGCATTTGTAATCGTTGAAAGGGAAGTGGGCGGCCTTTTTCAAAGGCTAAAATTTCTCCATCTAAGATAAAATCCTGTGTCAAAGTTTGAGCGACTGTGACGACGTCTGGGAATGTAGCATTAAGCGGTTTCATGTCTCGAGAATAAAGTTCCACGCGCGTATCAACTTTGTGGAGTTGGCAACGAATGCCATCGAATTTATATTCTACCAAGCCGTTTGCACCGAGTCTTTCGAAAATGGCTTCTGAGGTAGGCTCAGGTGAGGCGAGCATGACTTGCACGGGCCGAAACGGCGTGATTTCCACTTCATGCAATCGTTTTTGTTGAGTTAATTGAGCGACGTGTGCGATATCGCCGGTGAGCATATTACCTTGACGCACTGTGTGTAATTCTGTTTGAAATGCGGAGGCAATAGCTTCTTCAACTAGCCCTTCTTTCAAGCCTATGCGTAAATCGCCCGTGATGATTTTAATTAAGTATTTTGCTTCCAAGCTGGTTAGAGAATGAAGACGTTCACTGAGTTGAAAAATTTTAAAATCTAATCCACGCGAGGTTTCCAATCGCTGTAAAAACTGCTGAATTTCAACCAAAGTGGTAGGTTGAGGTTGAGTGCGACCTTGCAATAAAGCATTTACCGTTTCGCTGGTATCGCTAAAACGGCTATAAGCTTGGCGATAATCACCTGGGGTTAAGTGAGTGATGTGCAACACTGCTTGTTTGATGAGAGCACTGCCGATTTGAAGTTTTTTAGAGAAGGTTTGAGCAAAAACGCGTCCTGTAAAAAAAAGAGTGGCGAGCGGCATTTCATCAGGAGGAAGCTGTTGAAGTAGCTCCGCAATTAATCGCACTTTTTCTTTTTTGGAAGCCGTCTGTTTTACCTTTTCACCGCATTGCGCAAATTGATAAAAAGTTCCAATTCCCTCAGGTGTTGGGAAAGTTGTGACTGCTATAGAAGAGGAAGATGAGGAATGAAAAATATCCCATTCCAGTTGATTTTCTTGAGAAAGCGCCCACGCTTCCCAACCTCGTGCTCGTAAATCGGCAGCAAATTGTTCGGCGTAACCGTGGACGGTGAGGATGCGTTTAGGTTTTACCCTTTCCACCATGGTAAGCAATTCAGAGTAATCAGCGTGGTCAGAAAGTGGAAAGGCATAGTCACACTGGTAGCGGTAGATGGCGTTAGGATCTAATGCCCATCCGCTCATCATTGCGGTGCGTTTATGAGGAATATTTTCTATGAAACGAGAATGGTTCAAATGGGGAGGGCAAAGAAAAACGCGATCTTTTAATGGTTTCTTTTGTGGATCATATTTTTCGTAAGCAGGAAAGGAAATTCCCAATTTTTCATAGGCTTGAGTGATTTCATAAATACTAGGATGTAGAGTAATGGGTAGTTTGGCTTCGTGCAGGCAGGCTAAAATTTCCTGACTTTTGCCTAAGGAATAACCTAAAAGGATAGGAGTTTCGCCATCACTTAGGGTGTCTCGACAGAATTGAATGATTTGTTGCAACGTTTCCTGAGTCGAGGGAAATTGGTAATAAGGGAGGCCAAACGTGGTTTCCATGACGAGAGTGTCAGCATGAATTGGCTGACAGGTTTCTGATGATTGACTTTTTCTGAGTTTAAAATCACCCGTATAAAGTAAACTTTCTCGTTCATCGGTTGCCCACAGCATAGCGGAACCAAAAACATGGCCGGCTGGTAAAAGTTGATAGGTTAACCCGTCACGTTTTTGTTGGTTGCCGTATTTAGGAGTGATAAAGTGAGTTTCCACTTGATGCAATCGAGCTTGAATGAGTTGAGCGGTAGTGAGGGAGCATAAGATTTCGCGATGAATTCGCATGTGATCAAAATGGGCGTGTGAGACAAATCCAAAATTGACAGGAAAAAGAGGGTCTAACCACCAATCTGAATCGGGTAAATGGATTGCATTCGAGTAAGTAACGCGCACATAAAAAAATAGAAATTTTTTTGCTGAGAGTCAACTGAGCGTGGTAAGTTTAAGAAGTAAAATAGGTTGAATAATTAATAAAATCTACTAGTTTAGTCTAATATGCGTCTTTCGATGAAGACAGATTATGCCTTGCGCGCGATTTTTACTTTAGTCGAGCATTATGGTCGTGGTCCTATTCCTACGCGCGAATTAGCGCGTCGCAATGAGATTCCTAAAAAATTTTTGGAGCAGATTTTGTTAAGTATGAAGGAGCAAAAGTGGGTGGATAGCATTTCGGGAAAAGAAGGGGGATATTATTTAGCAAAATCGCCTGAGGCAATCACGATGGGAGAAATTGTGCGCTATTTTGATGGGATTTTAGCACCGATTCATTGTGTATCGGTGGGGCAATATCGTCGTTGTAGTCAAGAGCCGGTTTGTCGTTTTCGTCGGGTTTTGTTGGATGCGCGAAATTATGTGGCGGCTTTGATGGAGAAAGCAACTTTGGCAGAAGTTTTCCGAGGTAAACCTGTAGGGAAAGAAGAGGTAATGGAGGTTGGTTTTGTAGAGGGTGGAGGAATTTAAAATTTTTTTGCTTGCAATATCTACCAAAATAGTAGTATATAGAATTATCATTTATGATACAGAAAAAAAATACTTCCTTGTCATGGTCTGATTTGGTGAGTCACCATGTTAATTCTATTCGATTTGGAATAGTGCAAGTTGTTGTTCATGATGGGGAGGTAGTACAAGTAGAGCGAACTGAAAAAATTCGTTTTAATAAGTTGCAGAATTTAAATGAGTCGACCGTAAAAGCGGAGGCGAAGGAATAAAACGTGAAAAGTTATGACTGGAAAACCAGAATTTTTTCGCCAGAAATTTAAAAAAATGAAAAATAGGATAGGTTTTTTAAGCTACAGTGTAGCATTTTTGTTGGGATTAGGATTGGTATGGAGCGAGGCTCAACAGGCGGATGCTTTGATTGATAAATTGGTGGAAAAAGGTGTGTTAACCACTACTGAGGGGGAAGAGGTTCGAACGAAGTTACAGGAAGAATGGGAGGGAATGGGTGCTTCAAAGTATGATGCGAGTAAATTCACGAAAAAGATCAGTTTATTTGGTGATTTGCAACTGCGTTATGAATATACCGATTCGCAAAACGCTTTTGACGATGATCGCGAGGGAGCATTTCCTGATAGCAGTGCCATGCGGGATGATCGGAGTCGCACGCGTTACCGATTGCGATTTGGCTTGAAGACGCAATTGGCGGATAATTTTGAATTGGGCTTACGTTTGGCCAGCGGTAATAATGATGAAGAAATTACTTCGACTCATGAAACGTTAGGCGATGCTTTTGCAAAGGATGGTATTTATATTGATTTGGCTTATTTGAAATATTCGCCTTTTGATTGGTCGACGATTTGGGTAGGAAAACATGAGCAACAGTTTTGGACGACTGATATGCTCTGGGATAACGATATCACGATTGAAGGCGCCACGGAGCAGTTTAAATTCGATCTCGGCAAAGCTAAGTTTTTTGTGAATTTAGGACAATGGGCTTTTGGCGATGTCAATGAAGCCGATGAAGATAAAACCGTGCGAGGTGATGGCTATAACCGTGTCAGTAACGATGATGGTTGGATTTGGGCGACCCAGGCTGGGGTGAATTATCCGATCATTGATAAAACCTTGGAGGCTCAGGCGGCGGTGGGATTTTATTATTTTGCTAATTCGGAGGATTTGGATAACTCGCAAAAAACTTTGTCTAACGGAGTGATTTATCCCAATCCGGGTAGCGGAAATAATTTAGGTAATGAATTTCAATTATTAGATGCTCTATTTCAATTAACTTATACGCCGAGTGATGGTTTTTTGAAAAATATTCCTATCCAACCTTATGCTCATTTGGTTTACAATATGGCGCCTGCTCCTGATTTGGGAGTGCGTCGGATAGGTCATGATTCGACTTTAGATGCACAACTCAATCCTGATGATATAGGAGATAGTGCTGATGCTCGAGGAAAATGGGTGGATCTTTCTAATGATTTGGCATGGCGCGTAGGGCTAAAAATTGGCGAGGCCAAAAAACAAGGGCAATGGGAAATCAATGGTTGGTATGAAGAGGTTGGTTCGGATGCGGTGCCTGACACGTTTAATGACGCGACCTATGCCAATGGATTTACCAATCATCGTGGATTTAGTGTGAAAGCAGTATATGCCATTCGTGATTGGTGGAATGTAGCAGTTAATTTTCACAACTATGATTTTTTGGATCCTGACATTAATCAGGAATTGAACTTAAATACACAAAATCAGGCCAGAACGATTCAAATTGATAGTACGGTAAAATTTTAAAAAAGAATTGGAAAATATATGAAAACAGTAATAAAAAAACTTTTGGGATTAGCGACCATTTTAGGATTGGTTGCAAATGTTTATGGGAAAAGTATTGAGTTGTTGAATGTTTCTTACGATCCGACGCGGGAATTTTATTCGGATTTCAATGTGGCTTTTCAAAAATATTGGCAGACTAAAATGGGACAAAAAGTTAAGATCAATCAATCGCATGGTGGATCGGGTAAACAATCTCGTTCGATTGTCGATGGATTAGAAGCGGATGTGGCCACTTTGGCATTGGCATATGATGTTGATATGTTGGCTGAAAAAGGATTAGTAGCAGCTAATTGGCAAAGTCGATTGTCTAATAATAGCGCTCCTTATACATCTACGATTGTTTTTTTGGTGAGAAAGGGAAATCCCAAACAAATCAAAGATTGGGACGATTTGGTGAAGCCGAATATCGCGGTTATTACGCCGAATCCCCAAACTTCGGGAGGAGCGCGTTGGAATTATTTAGCGGCTTGGGCGTTTGCAGAAAAAAAATTCGGTAAGGATGAAGAAAAGGTAAAAGATTTCATTCAGAAACTTTATCATAATGTGCCGGTTTTGGATTCTGGCGCGCGCGGGGCTACAACTACCTTCGCGCAACGAGGTATTGGCGATGTTTTGTTGACGTGGGAAAATGAAGCGCATTTAGCTTTGGAAGAATTTGAAAAGGGACAATTTGAAATCGTTATGCCTTCGATCAGTATTTTAGCGGAGCCACCCGTTACAGTTGTGGATAAAGTGGTGAAACGCAAAGGCACTCAAGAAATTGCAAAAGCTTATTTGGAATTTCTTTATTCTCCCACAGGCCAAGATTTAGCAGGAAAACATTTTTATCGCCCTCGCTCAGAAGCAGCGATGCAAAAATATAGCCAGCAATTTCCGAAAGTTGAATTGGTTACGATTGATGAAGTATTTGGCGGTTGGAAAGAGGCGCAGAAAAAGCATTTTGCGGATAAAGGTGTCTTTGATCAAATCTATCAATTAAAGTATTAACTTTTATGTCTGTCATATTTTCTTCACCTTCTTCTTTTCGGTCAGTTTCTCGACTCAAACGACCGCGTTGCAATCAGCTGCTTGCACCGCTTTATCGTTTGGCGCGGGTGTCGGATTATTTATTTGCAAAAACCTTAGGCGCTTTTTCCTCGCAAGCGCGTCATCATCATATTCCTCGATTTATTTTTCTCGGCCCCACAGGCGGTGGCGAACCGATTCGGATTGGTATTTTTGCTGGCATTCATGGAGATGAATCGGAGGGAGTAGAAGCTGTCGCGCAATTTTTGCAACATTTGGAAGAAAATCCTGAATTGGCGCGTGGGTTTCAAATTTATGTTTATCCGATTTGTAATCCTACTGGCTTTGAGGCAGGCACGCGTTTGTCGGTCAGCGGAAAAGATTTGAACCGAGAATTTTGGAAAAACTCTTCAGAGCCTGAAGTGCAATATTTGGAAAAAGAATTGCGTGAAGGAAAATGGCATGGATTGATATCCTTGCATGCTGATGATACAACGGATGGAGTTTATGGATTTGTGAAGGGAAGTTTGTTGACCGAAGAATTGCTCAATCCAGCACTGGAAGCGGCAGAAATTTTTTTGCCTCGTGCGCGAACTTCAATGATTGATGGATTTCCGGCAAAAGATGGCATTATTTATCAATGTTACGATGGGGTATTAACGGGGCCTTCGCAACTTACGCCCACACCCTTTGAAATTATTTTTGAAACGCCACAACGTGCAGCGAGAGCTTTACAAGTGCAAGCGACTGTTGCAGCTTTAAAGACTATTTTAGAAAAATATCGAGCTTTCCTTGCGATTCAGCCAAATATTTAAAAAAGGAGAAAAAAGGAAAAATCATGGGTCAGAGCAACACAGTTAAGTCGCGTCGCCAGATTTTGCCGGGATTCAAACTGACTCTCGGTTTTACGCTATTTTATTTAAGTTTGATTGTTTTGATCCCTTTAAGCGGATTGATTTCCAAAACTTTTTCTGCGTCTTGGCCTAAGTTTTGGGAGGCGATCAGTGATCCGCGTGTGATCGCTTCTTATCGATTGAGTTTTGGTATTTCGTTGCTTGCAGCTTTGTTAAATGGCTTTTTGGGGACGTTGTTGGCGTGGGTACTCGCACGTTATCGTTTTCCAGGGCGTCGCTTAATGGATGCTATAGTAGATTTACCTTTTGCTTTGCCAACAGCTGTGGCGGGTATTGCATTAACCACGCTTTATGTGCCGAATGGGTTGTTAGGCCAGTTTTTTGCTTATTTCGGTGTTGCGATTTCTTTTACGCCGTGGGGAGTTTTGGTGGCGCTGACTTTTATTGGACTGCCTTTTGTAGTGCGCACGGTTCAACCCGTGATTCAAGATTTACAAACTGATATGGAGGAAGCAGCAGCTTGTTTGGGCGCGAATCGATGGCAAATTTTGTGGCGCGTGATTTTACCCACGCTGATGCCAGCTTTGTTGACGGGTATTGTATTGGCTTTTGGCCGTGCTGTGAGCGAATATGGATCCGTGGTTTTTATTTCGGGCAATCTTCCTTTTAAAACCGAAATCACTCCTCTTTTGATTGTTACTAAATTGGAGCAAAACGATTATGAGGGTGCGGCAGCGCTAGGTTTTGTCATGTTGGTGGCTTCTTTTATTATTTTGTTTGCGGTGAATGGTCTTCAAGGTTGGGAGGAACGGCGTCGAGGACGTCATTAAACTTATGGCAGGCATCGTTAACACTATCACGACTAAAGCAAAAGAAAAAGTAAGGCCACCTTGCGTCACAACTGAGGCGCCGTGGTTGCGAGCCATTTTAATTGGATTGGTGACTGTTTTTGTGATTCTTTTTTTATTGTTGCCTTTGCTCTTAGTTTTTAAAGAGGCTTTTTCTAAAGGCGTGATGACTTATTTTTCAATTTTTCAAGACAGCGCTTCGCGACATGCTATTTTTCTTACGTTATTAACTGCAGCCATTGTGGTTCCACTTAATACGATTTTTGGCATTGCTGCAGCTTGGGCCATTGTTCGATTTGAATTTAAAGGAAAGCGTTTGTTAGCCAGTTTAATTGATTTGCCATTATGGGTCTCGCCAGTCATCGGAGGGTTAATCTATGCGTTAATGTTTGGCGCGCATAGTCGTTTGGGATTATGGCTACAAGAACATAATATTCACATTATTTTTGCCGTACCTGGCATTGTTATTGCAACTACCTTTGTCACCTTTCCTTTTGTCGCGCGTGGTTTGATTCCTTTAATGCAAGCGCAAGGCAAGGCAGAAGAAGAAGCGGCATTGACGTTGGGCGCTAATGGTTGGCAGGTTTTTTCCCGTATCACTTTGCCGAAAATTAAATGGGGTTTGCTGTATGGCATGATCCTTTGCAATGCGCGAGCTATGGGTGAATTCGGTGCGGTTTCTGTCGTCTCAGGACATATCCGAGGAAAAACGAATACCGTTCCGTTACACATCGAAATTCTTTATAATGAATATCAATTTGCAGCCGCTTTTGCTGTAGCCTCACTACTTTCTTTACTCGCTTTATTGACTTTAATCTTAAAATCCTATACCGAATGGCGCGCAGCGCAGAACTTGAAAGTATCCACCACTTAATATTGATTGCATGAGTGTCGAAATAAATCACATATCCAAACAATTCGGGAGCAATCCTGTGTTAAGATCTATTTCTCTGAAAATTGAAACCGGAGAATTAGTCGCTTTATTAGGGCCGAGTGGCTCGGGGAAAACGACTTTATTGCGCATTATTGCCGGATTGGAATTTGCTGATGAAGGACAAATTTCTTTTCGCGATCAGGATGTCAGTTCACAAAGTGCCTACCAGCGTAAAGCTGGTTTTGTATTTCAACATTATGCTTTATTCAATCACATGACCGTATTTCAAAATATTGCGTTTGGATTAAAAGTCAGAAAACGTTCGGAACGTCCCTCTCGAGCAGAAATTAAAAAACGCGTAGAAGCGTTACTGCAACGTGTTCAATTAGAAGATTACGCCAATCGTTACCCGGCTCAACTATCTGGAGGACAATGCCAGCGCGTGGCGTTAGCCCGAGCTTTAGCCATCGAGCCACAAGTGCTTTTGCTCGATGAACCCTTTGGTGCTCTGGATGCAAAAGTGCGTAAAGAACTGCGTCGTTGGCTTCGGCAATTTCATGAAGAAACTCATTTGACTACTCTTTTTGTGACTCACGATCAAGAAGAGGCATTTGAAGTGGCCGATCGGGTTGTCATTTTAAGTGATGGTGTTATTCAACAGCAAGGCTCTCCAGATGAAGTGATCCAGAATCCTGCAAATCAATTTGTGAATGAATTCTTGGATACTGAATAACTTTGCTTGAGCACTTGACACTTTGTATCTTCCATCACAATTTTAAAAAAGAAAAGGGGAGGTCGAAAGGCCTGAGAGTCCTGATTTTTCGTTCAGCGAAAGGGAGACCCTTGAGTCTATTTATGAGATAGATTCTTTAACCTGATCTGGATAATGCCAGCGTAGGAAACTGATATGATAGCATCGAAAAATTCTTTTGAACCGCAAAGCCAAGATAAACTGCCCAATTCTAAAAAAATTTATTTAAAAGGAAAACTTTATCCTGAAATCCAAGTGCCCATGCGCGAAATTCAACTCGCGCCGACCAAAACATTGGGTGATAAAATTGAAGTAAATGAACCGATTCGTGTTTACGATACGAGCGGTTCTTGGGGAGATGAACAATTTCAAGGCAACGTGGAAAAAGGTTTACCGGCCTTACGCGAAAAATGGATTCGCGCACGCAACGATGTCGAAGAACACAAAGGTCGAAAAGTGCAGCCTAACGATAATGGTTACTTAACCGAAAAACATGCCGAATATGCCAGTCAAGCTGAACGCAATCGTTTACTCGAATTTCCAGGTCTCAAACGTAAACCTCTTCGCGCCAAATCGGTTAAGGTGGTGACTCAGCTCCATTACGCACGACAAGGAATCGTCACGCCCGAAATGGAATTTATCGCTATTCGCGAAAATCAAGGGCTAGAAAATTTTAAGTCTCAAATTTCCAATCTCAAATTATCTAATGATCTTTTTCATCAACATTCCGGTTCTGAACCAATTTCAAAATTCAAATCTAAGATTTCAAACTTAAAATTTATCACCCCCGAATTTGTTCGTGATGAAGTTGCGGCAGGCCGCGCCATTATTCCTGCCAACATTAACCATCCTGAAAGTGAACCAATGATTATTGGTCGCAACTTTCTCGTGAAAATTAATGCTAACATTGGCAATAGCGCCGTCGCATCGAGCATCGAAGAAGAAGTTGAAAAAATGCGATGGGCAACCAAATGGGGAGCTGACACCGTGATGGACCTTTCCACTGGGAAAAATATTCATGCTACAAGAGAATGGATTTTAAGAAACTCACCCGTTCCAATTGGAACGGTGCCCATCTATCAAGCCTTAGAAAAAGTAGGTGGAAAAGCGGAAGAACTGACTTGGGAACTTTTCCGAGACACACTCATTGAACAAGCTGAGCAAGGAGTTGACTATTTTACCATTCATGCGGGAGTTTTATTGCGTTTTATTCCAATGACGGCGAAACGCATGACCGGCATTGTTTCACGCGGTGGTAGCATTATGGCGAAATGGTGTCTCGCGCATCATAAAGAAAATTTTCTCTACACTCATTGGGACGACATTTGTGATATTATGGTGGCTTACGATGTTTCATTTTCGATTGGCGATGGTTTGCGTCCCGGCTCGATTGCGGATGCGAATGACGAAGCGCAATTTGGTGAATTGAAAACCCAAGGGGAACTCACTGAACGCGCTTGGGCCAAAGGCGTGCAAGTGATGAACGAAGGTCCAGGTCACGTGCCGATGCATATGATCGAAGAAAACATGGCCAAACAACTCGAATGGTGTCACGAAGCGCCTTTTTATACGCTTGGACCTCTGACTACAGACATTGCTCCAGGTTACGATCACATCACGAGCGGCATCGGTGCAGCAATGATAGGTTGGTATGGCTGCGCGATGCTCTGTTATGTAACGCCAAAAGAACATCTCGGTTTGCCCAATAAAAAAGATGTAAAGGATGGAGTGATCGCTTACAAAATCGCTGCGCATGCCGCCGATTTGGCAAAAGGTCATCCGGGCGCCCAATATCGCGACAACGCATTAAGCAAAGCGCGCTTCGAGTTCCGTTGGGAAGATCAATTTAATCTATCACTCGACCCCGTCACCGCTCGCGAATTTCATGACGAAACTTTACCTCAAGAAGGCGCGAAAACCGCTCACTTCTGTTCCATGTGTGGTCCGCATTTTTGCTCCATGAAAATTACCGAAGACGTTCGTAAATATGCCGCGGAACAAGGTGTTTCTGAACAAGAAGCTCTGCAAAAAGGAATGGAAGAAAAGTCGAAGGAGTTCGTTAAGAAGGGTTCAGAGGTTTACGCGAAGGCCTAGGTAAGACCAATCCCGCGTTATGTTTGAAATTGAATCGATTAAAGCGAGTGTTTGTCTAACCGTTAGACATGATCAATTTAAAGCCAATTCGAAAATGGCCAGTAAAGTTTCTTGGGGTTGGCCGCGTGTTCTTTCTAGTTTGAAATCGTTTCTGGAAACAGGAAAACCTCTGGATTCCGAAATTTATCGAAAAAAATAAAGAGAAAATCTTCAGCGAAATTTTGATTTAAAATGCTTAGTTTTAAGAGAGGGACGAGGTGGGCATTTTTTCAGTGTTGAGCCACACATCAAATGGTTTTTTTCTTAAGTGCTGCGCTAAAGATAGGGTGGGCGTGGTAAAGGAAAGTGGGTTTTTGCTTAAAACGCTGTGCCAAGATTGGTTGAGCCAGGGTTTGGGAATTGGCAGAGTGAGTTCGTGCCAGTCGGTATTCCATTTGATATCGCAATGATTTCTCGAAAGTCTTAGGCAAATGACAATTAAGGTTAATGACTCCCAACGTCGACAGTAAGCGATAACGGATTCTTTTCCATGGCCTTTGATTTGAAGAGCTTCGTAGGAGCCGAAAGCAAATAAGGCAGGATAACGATTACGCAAGGTCAAGAGGCGATCGATGAGAGCGATTTTTACGTGACCGCTTTTCCATTGGTTTAAAAGTTTTGACCAGGATTGAGTTCGTGACGATTTTAACATATTTTGACGCGTGAGAAAGTTAACCGGTCGTCGGTTATCGGGATCGACTAGGCTATTGTTCCAAATTTCAGTGCCTTGATAAAAATCGGGAACGCCAGGAAGTGTTAGTTTTAACAAAGTTTGAGTGATGGCTTTGAGATAACCATGCACGCGAATTTCGTGAGTAAACTTAAGCAAGCTTTTTAAAAAACGGGGATTGTGATCTCGATCTAAAATGGCTTTAACATAGGTTTTTGTTGCAGCATCCCATTCGGTATTCGGATTCACCCAACTGGTGTTGACTTTGGCTTCTTTAAGGGCTTTTGCGAGGTAAGTTTGGATGCGTTTTGTCCAACTGTTCCATGTTAAACGATCTGATAAATTGAGAGGGAGCGTAGCAATTAAAGTTTGGTAAAGAAGATATTCTTCATTTAGAGAGGGAGCGAATTTTTCGCCGATAATTTTTTTAAATTTCCGATTTATGATATTCCAACGAAGCACTTTGGTTCGCCATTCTTTAGGAAATTCGCTGAGGGCGGCGAGTTGAGCGCGAACATCCTCACTTCGTTTTGTGTCATGAGTAGAAGTGGCGACTAAGTTATGAGGATGAGAATATTGTTTTTCGCGATTAAAACGATGAAATTCTGATAGAGCACAGCCGAATTTATTGGGTTCTGAACCGACTTCATTAAAGGCGACGAGACGATTGTAAACGTAAAAGGCAGTGTCTTCGATGGCTTTTGCCATGATGGGGCCGGTGACTTGTTGAAATTTCCTGACAAAGTTGGCATGATCGGGGTTGGCATGAGAAAATTCGCCTTGGCCAAGCAGTAATTTTTCTAAAAGTTCAAAGGCGCTGAGTTCGAGATCGAGTCCGCGATTTCTGTTTTTAGCCTGAGCCAGAGCTCGTCGAATGATCATTTCGTCTTGTTGTAAAATGGGGCTACCCGGAATGATGTAAGTGCGATAAACTTCAAAGCAAGCGATGGTTTCGCGGATGACGTCGATTAAATCGTTTAAGGTAAAATCGCGAGTGCGACGTTTTTTTTGAACAATTTTTTGCAAGTAAGAGCCTAGAGTATTAGTTTCACTAGCCAGGCTGGAGTGCATGACGTTAATTTTGCATTGGTAAGCGATTTCAGGATAAGGGTCAGAAGTTTCACTCCATTTTTCATAGAGTTGGTCGAAACTGGCTTGGGTGGAACGCGCGATAAGCACTCCCGTTATGCGATTGGCATACTCGTAGCCAGTAGTTCCGGCCACAGGCCATGACGTAGATAAAACTTCGTTGCCGCAAAGAATTTTTTCTACGAGCAGATAAATGTGGGGCGCAGTTCGTTTAGCAAAAGCAGCGGTTTTCTGACGCCATAATTGTTGCACACGTTCCAAATAATCTTCCGGATTCCAGAGGCCGTCGACATGGTCGACACGTAGGCCGGTGACTTGGCCTTTAGTAATCATTTTTGCAACCAGCTTATGAATTTGGTTAAAAACTTCTCTTTCTTGAACTGAGATGGCTGCTAGCTCATTCACGTCAAAAAAGCGACGATAATTAATTTCTTCGCCGGCAACTTTCCAATAGCTCAAACGATAATATTGTTTTTCTAAGATGCCATCTAGCGCATTGAACGAGCTGGGTTTGTCAGGATTTCCATTAATTTTTTTGAGGACGGTTTTTAAAGCGTTTTTGAAAGCTTGATTTTCAGTGTAAAGCAAGCGCCATTTTTCTTTTAATGTTGCGTGGAGGGCGCGGTTTTTTTCCAGCGTTTTTACGTCGAGCGAAGTAGACTCGTTTAATGCTTGGGAAATTTTGATAAGGTGCGGAAGAATTTTGAATGCTGATAAATTTGTTTTTTCCAACAGGTCTGTCATGGGTTCTAAAATTAGACGGTAACTTTTTGGATTGATAGGAAGCATCATATCGTAATATTGAATGAATAATCCTTTTCGATTGGCAAAAAGTTGAAGATGGCCTTGTTCTAAAACAATGCCGTATTGATTGCCTAAAATGGGCAATAAAACTTTTCCTTTAAGACGGGTTTTAATAGGAAACCAGTCGATGTCGAAATAATGGGCGTATTGAGAGGCCTGACCCTGCTCCAGAACATCCATCCACCATTTGTTTTCAGGTTGGGTAATGCCCATGTGATTGGGCACAATGTCGATGATGATGCCCATTTTATTTTTTTGTAGTTCTTTGGAAAAAGACTCGAAGTCAGCTGGCGTTCCAATTTCCGGATTAAGCTCATTATGATCGCAAACGTCGTAGCCATGATTGCTTCCGGGGCGGGCTTTGAAAATCGGGGAGCAATAAATATCAGTGATTCCCAAAGATTTCAGATAAGGAATAATGGCTTGGGCTTGTTTAAAGGTGAAAGCGTGATTCAGTTGTAATCGGTATGTAGCTCCGGGAATGCGATTAAAGACGCTGGTTTTCATTGGCTTTTTTATTTCCAATTAATACTAACGTTTCGGGCTTTTTAAAGTCCAGTTCTCCTGTTTTTAAATTAATACGATTTTTTTCTTTTTCATTTTCGGGATTGGAAGAAAGTAAAATTTCCCAATTCAAAGCCGATGATTTGAGTTGTTGATAAATATTGATGGGTCGAAGATTTTCTTTTCGCAATGCACTAATCACCATCAGATCGTAATGATCGCCTTGATAAAAAATGCGCAGGATATCGCAAAAATGAACCGCCTCCCATTGGTTGCGTTCACGGAGGGAAAGTTCGAGCCATTGGCGGCGATAATGAATGAATTTTTGATGAAGTTTGAAAATGTGTTGATGATTGGGTTTTGATAGGTTTTCCCAATCTAATTTAGAAGAAAAAAAGGTTTTTTCATCTTGAGGATCGGGAATGTTTTTTAATTGTTCGGGATGACAACCTTCGTAAAATTCTTTAAAATCTTTTTTTCTACCTTCAGTAATCAATTTCCCTAGTTCTCCGGGATGATCGGTAAAATAAAGAAAAGGACTATCGCTTGCCCATTCCTGTCCCATAAAAAGCAGAGGGGTGAAGGGTGAAAAACAGAGCAGACCCACCGCTGCAGCGTAACTTTCCCAATTAATATAATGATGCAAGGCTTGCCCTAAAGGACGGTTGCCAACTTGGTCATGATTAGAAATGCACCAGATAAATTGATAGCTTTTTAGATCGCGACAAGCTGTGCCGCGACAGGCTTTGAGATGGCGTGATTCTTGCCCACTATAGAGCCACCCTTCATTAAGGATTTTAGTAATTTCTTCCGGGTTGCCAGTAAAATCTTTAAGACAGCCCATGTGTTCGTTGGTGAGATGAACCCGAACTGAGTGATGAAAGTCATCCGCCCAAACTGCGTTAAATCCGTAGCCTTTTTTTTCTCGTTCCAATAACAAGAGCCGTTCGTTTCTTTCATCTTCTGCAATGAGAATCATGTCGAGCTGGTGCGCTTGGCGAGTCAGTTCAGCAAAAATGTGAGGATCGCTATCGTCATAAATAGCATGCGTGGCATCCAAACGCAGGCCATCGATCTGATAACAATTTTTCCAATATTTCAAATTTTCAAGGTAGAGTTGGCGCACAGCTTTTGTTTTTTTGATATCGTATGAAATGGCTGCGCCCCAGACTGTGTGTTTCGAAGTGTCGAAGAGTTCGGGCGTTAGCACATGCCAATAATTTCCTATAGGACCAAAGTGATTATAGACGACATCCAAAATGACATGAAGCTCTTGCTCATGGGCGGCATCGACAAAATGTTTTAAATCTTCCGTTGTTCCATAACAGCGAGCCGGAGCAAATAGCATGACGCCGTCATAGCCCCAATTCCATCGACCGGAAAAATCTGAAAGAGGCATGAGTTCAATCGCAGTGACTCCAAGATTTTTCAAATGTGGCAATTTGGGAATCGCGGCTTGATAAGTGCCTTGGTGTGTGAAAGTGCCAATATGCAGCTCATAAATGATCAAATCTCGCATGTCGATAGGCTTTGTGACGGAGTTTTTCCAGATGTAACTCCCATGATCTATAACTTGGGAAGAGCCATGGATGCCAAATGGCTGGTAATGAGAAGAAGGATCGGGAATTAATCGACCGTCGCTGAGTTGCAGTTGATAAAAATCTCCAGCTTTTCCGTTGGTGTCTTTTATCGAATGAAATCCCTCTCTATCTTTTTGCATAGGTAATGAGCGCAGGATTTTTCCTTGCTCATTTTGAATCACGATATTAAGTTGAGGTTGAGAGGGAGCCCAAGTTTGATAGTGTACTTCTTTTTCATCGAAATGAGCGCCGAAGTGACTAAACATTTTTTTTTGTTTCCTCGATTGTAGGCTTTTTGTGGGGATCTTGTAATTGCAAAACCATTAAAGAGCGAGCTTCCAGTTGGATGGGTTGATTAGGTGGATGCAAAGTGGGATGATCTAAAAATGCTTTTTCTTCTTCTGTATTAATAAGCAAGTTCCATCGATGGACAGATTCTCCGGGTAATTGAAAAGGAATGGATTCATGGTGCGAATTAAATAGCAGCAAAAAAGTGCCATCTTGAATAGGATCACCATCGCTATTTCGGACGTCCATAGTCGAACCGCTCAATAACAATCCAAAACATTTGGCATAACCCACCTGCCATTGTTCTTCGGTCATTTCGGTGCCATCGACGTTAAACCACATAATGTCTTTGATTTGAGTGCCACGGATAGGGCGACCTTGGAAAAATTTTGGTCGACGGAAAACAGGGTGATCTCGACGAAATTGAATCAAGCGCTGAGTCATTTCGAGTAACGTTTTTGATTCCTCGGACCAATCCCAATTGAACCAATTTAACTCATTATCCTGACAATAAGAATTATTATTGCCCTGTTGCGTGCGGGCCAACTCATCCCCACTACAGAGCATGGGAACGCCCTGCGACAAAAAAAGTGTCATTAAAAAATTTCGTCGTTGCTTACGGCGTAATTTTAAAACTACCTCATCTTGAGTTGGTCCTTCAGCTCCGCAATTCCATGAATTATTATTATTTTCGCCATCTTGATTATTTTCCAAATTGGCTTCATTGTGCTTACCATTGTAACTGACTAGATCATTAAGCGTAAATCCATCGTGAGCGGTGACAAAATTGATACTGGCATAAGGGCGTTTGCCTGTGGTTTGATAAAGATCAGAACTGCCTGTGATACGATAAGCAAATTCACCCATTGAATGATCATCGCCCTTCCAATATTTACGAACGCAGTCGCGATATTTTCCATTCCATTCCGCCCATAAAACGGGAAAGTTGCCGATCTGATAACCGCCTTCGCCAATATCCCAGGGTTCTGCAATCAATTTCACGATAGAAAGCACAGGGTCTTGATGGATGATATCAAAAAAGGCAGACAATTTATTCACAGCATGCAATTCCCGAGCCAAAGTTGAAGCCAGATCAAAACGAAATCCGTCAACGTGCATTTCCAAAACCCAGTAACGCAAACTATCCATGATTAATTGCAGAACGCGTGGATGCATGACATTAAAAGTGTTACCCGCGCCCGTGTAGTCGAAATAATGTCTCAAATCATTTTCCACTAGGCGGTAATAAGCAGGATTATCAATTCCCTTAAAACAGAGTGTTGGTCCTAAGTGATTGCCCTCAGCGGTGTGATTATAGACCACATCCAAAATTACCTCGATGCCGGCTTGATGCAGAGTTTTAATCATTTGTTTAAATTCATTGACCTGTTGCGCGCGATCCGATCGACATGCATAAGAAGCTTCCGGCGAAAAAAATCCGATCGTATTATAGCCCCAATAATTCGATAGATTTTTATTTAACAAATGCCAATCATCCACATGTTCATGGACGGGTAGTAATTCCACAGTTGTTACTCCCAATTTTTTAAGATAATCGATGATGAAAGGATGACTCATGCCTGAATAAGTGCCTCGAATTTCCTCGGGAATGTGAGGACACAATTTCGTAAAACCCTGCACATGTACTTCATAAATAATAGAACTGTGTAAAGGATGGCCTAAAGGATGATCACCCTCCCAATTAAATGAAGGATCAATCACTGCGCTTTTCGGCACATAACGCGCATTGTCTTCGTTATCAAAATCCAAATCCGTATTTTTGCTGCCTAAAGGGAAGGCAAACATTTCTCGGCTCCATACCGTTTTGCCTGAAATCGCTTTGGCGTAAGGATCCAATAAAACTTTATTGTGATTAAAGCGAAGGCCCGCTGAAGGATTATAATCTCCATCTATACGAAAGCCATAAAGCTGACCCGGCCCCACTCCTGGTAAAAAAATATGCCAGACTTGATCGGTGTACTCTGTCATGCGCATTGTCATGGATTCATGTTCTGCGTCAATATGATCAAATAAACAGAGATCAACCGTTTTGGCAGTGCTGGAAAAAAGTGCAAAATTGGTTCCTTTTCCATTCCAATTAGCGCCAAGAGGATAAGCCACTCCTAAGCCGGGTTTCATTTCCAAGAAAACATAGCAACTTTTTTAAATTTCTCAAAAAATTTCCCTTAACATAAAAAGCTGAGTTGTTTCAGGGAGAGCGTATTGTATGTGCACTTACTTACAACCCTCTCTGCATCACTACCGTGTTATAGAAGCAAAAGTATTGTTTAACTCACGAATTCTTCGACATAAATCGCGTGCGATATTAAGAATCACAATGGCATATTGTGCGGGGAATTGCTGATAGAGATGATACAAATCCGCATTGCTTAAAATATAAACTTTGCCTGAAGTCAAAGCGCGCACTGAAGCGGAACGTTTCATGCATTCGATGAGGGCCATTTCCCCAAAACAACTATTAGGACCCAGCACGGATAAAACTGTTTTCTTGCGTCCCTTGCGCAAAATCACTATTTCCACATGACCTGAAGCTAAAAGAAAGAAAGTGTTTCCTTCGGTATCTTGACGAATCAAAAATTCTCCCTTTTTAAATTTTTTGCATTTTGCCATTTGTTCTAAAAATGCGAGCGACTTTTCGTTCAAACCGGCAAAAATAGGAATGCTTTCAAATTTAAATTTCATGAGAGAGCCCTATTATTAAGTTAATCTAAGTTGAGGAAAGTAAAAATAGCAAAATCGCCACTTGATCTTTAGAGATCGTTTCATAAATAATCATGATCCATTACGCGTGACACCCATTACCATTGAAGCTGATCAATTAACTAAAGTTTACAAAACCTATCTGAAGCGATCGGGTTTTACAGGGGCGGTTCGTGACCTTGTGGTGCGTACTCACACCGAAACCGTTGCAGCCAATCAAGTTAGCTTTAAAATTCGAGAAGGCGAGTTGGTGGGTTTTCTGGGGCCGAACGGGGCAGGAAAAACTACGACTTTAAAAATGTTGAGCGGATTGCTTTATCCCAGTAGTGGCAAAGCTCAAGTTTTAGGTTACGTGCCGTGGCAGCGAAAACCGGAATTTAAACGACAATTTGCCCTCGTTATGGGACAAAAAAATCAGTTATGGTGGGATTTGCCTGCGGCTGAATCGCTAGCGCTCAATCGCGTGATTTATGGCCTCGATAAAACAGAGTCCCAGCGCACCATTGATGAGCTTACTGAATGGTTAGATGTTCGACAAAAACTTCATGTTATGGTGCGTGAATTATCCTTGGGCGAGCGTATGAAAATGGAATTAATCGCAGCGCTTTTGCATCGACCTAAAATTTTATTTCTCGACGAACCCACCATCGGATTGGATGTTGTGTCGCAAAAAAAGGTGAGAGAATTTTTAAAGGATTATACCGCGCAACGAAAAATTACTACCTTGCTGACGAGCCATTACATGCAAGACATAGAAATGCTTTGCGAGCGCGTAATTATTATCGATCATGGCTGTATTCAGTTCGATGGCGCGTTACGGGATATTTTAGATCGTTTCTCCACCGATAAAATCGTTACGTTAACTTTTGAAACTTTACCTATAGAATTAAAATGGGAGAATTACGGCGAAATTCTAGAGCAGAATGAATTGACCGTAAAATTAAAAGTTAAACGTCAGCACCTAACACGTCTGAATCGAGAAATTTTAGGCCAATACTCTATTCAAGACGTCAACATTCAGGAAGTGCCGATTGAAGACATCATACGTGAACTTTTCTCTCAACCGAGTACCCCATGCGCTACATCCCCATAACCGAATAACCACTATCGACATAAATCGTTTGACCGGTAATGGAAGCCGCCCCATCACTGGCCAAAAACACACCCGTTTGTCCTAATTCAGCAGGGAGCACATTCCGTTTAAGAGGGGCGTGTTCTTCATAATGTTTTAACGTTTCGGTAAAACCTGAAATGCCACGCGCTGCTAAAGTATTCATTGGACCAGCGCTAATAGCATTCACACGAATAGCTTGTGGGCCCAAGTCATAAGCCAAATAACGCACCGACGCTTCCAGAGAAGCTTTCGCAACCCCCATCACATTATAATGAGGCACCACTTTTTCCGCGCCATAATAAGTCATGGCAATAATGCTGCCGCCTTGGCTCATCAAAGGTTCCGCCGCACGCGTCAGAGCGACTAAAGAATAAGAGCTAATGTCGTGAGCCATCGTAAAGGCTTCCCGAGAAGTGTTAAGAAAACGGTTTTCCAACGCTTCTTTAGGCGCGAAAGCCAATGAATGAAGCATCAAATCAACTTGTGTCGTCTGTTTTCTTACAAAATCAAAAAACTCATCAATTTCCCAATCCTTTGTCACATCACAAGGCGCCATAGGTGTGTTATGACCAAAAACCGTAATCAATTCTTGAACATTTTCTTTTAAGCGCTCTCCCTGATAATTAAAAATTAATTTCGCGCCCGCTTCTGCCCAGGCTTGAGCAATGGCCCAAGCAATACTACGTTTATTTGCGACGCCAAACACCACGCCCGTTTTTCCTGCTAAGATATTCGATTTTGCCATAGGCCAAACACGGTGGCTCGGATTTCGATATTAGTCAAGATTGACGCGCTAAAGGAATTATCGTCAAATAAGAGAATGAGCAATGAATTTGCACTGGGTTTTGTAGCAGTTTTTGAACAAGCGCTCGATCGACCGCGCCTTGAAGCCATTCTTGCGTCATGGCTGAATCGTTTTGAAAAAGTAGAGCAAGTCGCTTCACACGATGTCGCGACTTTCTCCATTCAAACATTAAAAGACATAATTTGGGATGAAAATCTGCAATTCCGCATATTAAATGGCGATGAATTTTCCTGGGTTTATCTTACCCAAAACAAATTCATCATTGAAACTACCGGTCAACCTCATGGCGACGACGTGAGTCTTTGCCTAAATTTATTAACGGAACTTCCCAATTTAAAAACCATTATTCCCGATTCAGATGAAAAGAGGTTGGAGGAATTGGAAAAACAGGGATTCATTTAACAAAAAAGCAATAAGCTTTTAGCCGTTAGCTAACACAGTCGCTCTTTTAAAAACTCCTCGCCACTTTCACCACATTTTCAACGGTGAACCCAAATTCCTTCGCTAAATCTTGATAAGGTGCACTAGCGCCAAAATCATTTTGCATAATCATTTTACCTTTAGCGCCCACATAACGTTCCCAACCAAAAGAAACGCCCGCTTCGACTGCTAAACGTCGAGTAACCTGAGAAGGTAAAATTGTCTCACGATAGCTTTCTGATTGTGCTTCGAATAAATCCCAGGACGGCATTGAAACCACACGCACTTTTCGTCCTTCTTTGTCTTGTGACAAAATTTTTCCTGCTTCCAAACAGAGTGAGGTTTCCGAACCCGTGCCAATCAGAATAAGATCGGGCGTATTTTTAGGATGCGACTCCCACAAAATATAAGCGCCTTTTCTTAAGCCACTCGCGGGCGCGCAAACCGATTGATCAAAAACCGGAACATTTTGACGAGTCAAAGCCAGCACCGTCGGTTTCTCTTTATTTTCCAAAGCGACCAACCAAGCGTGAATAGTTTCATTCGCGTCGCCTGGGCGAATCACGCAAAGATTCGGAATAGCACGCAATGAAGCGATATGCTCCACGGGTTGATGCGTCGGCCCGTCTTCACCCAAGAAAATGGAATCGTGCGTCATTACATAAATCGTTTGCAAGCGACTCAACGCGGCCAATCGTAACGCAGGACGCATGTAATCGGTGAAAGTTAAAAAGGTAGAACCGAAAGGAATTAAGCCTCCGTAATAAGCTAATCCGTTACACACGGAACCCATCCCATGCTCGCGGATTCCGAAATGCAAAGTGCGTCCTTGTGGTGTGTTTTTTTGAAACGAGCCAGCTTCTTTAATCCACGTTTTAGTCGAAGGCGCTAAATCTGCTGAACCTCCCAATAAATTAGGGACTTGAGCCATTAGCACTTTCAAAATTTCGCCCGAAGCATTGCGTGTGGCTTGAGCTTTATCAGGCGAAAAAGTAGTGATTAACGATTCTAAATTTTTTGGCAATTCACACTTAAGAAATTGTTGCCACAACTTTGCTTTGTCCGGATGTTTTTGGGCGTAAGCTTGAAACATTTCATTCCAATCCGCTTCTTGTTGTGCCCATTGTTTGCGAAGTTGAGCAAAAAAATCTTTGACCTCTTGCGGCACGTAGAAAAATTGATCTTCGGGCCAACCTAAATTGCGTTTTGTCGCAGCGACTTCTTCTTCGCCAAAGGCGTCCGAATGCGCTTTAGGTGTGCCTTGAAGTTTGGGCGATCCTTTGCCAATGATCGTTTTGCCGATAATAATCGTGGGCTTACCTTTTACCGATTGGGCTTCATTGAGAGCCGCTTCAATTTGCTCGTGATTGTGACCATCTACACGGATCACATGCCAATGATAACCCTTAAAACGCGACTCAACATCGTCGCTGTAAGTCAAATCAGTTTTGCCTTCGATTGAAATTTCATTGTCATCATAAAACCAAACCAAATTATCCAGCCCGAGGTGGCCAGCATAACTAGCCGCTTCATGTGACACGCCTTCTTCCAAATCGCCATCTGAAACGATTGCATAAACCCGATGGTTGCTAATGGTAAATTCATTTGTATTAAACGTGGCAGCAAAAAACTTCTGGCCAATTGCCATGCCTACTGAATTGCCAGTGCCTTGTCCCAAAGGCCCAGTGGTGGCTTCGACTCCTTCGGTGATAAATTGTTCAGGATGACCTGGGGTTAAGCTGTGAAGTTGTCGAAAGCTTTTAAGTTGTTCCATCGTCATTTTTTCAAAACCGGTGAGATGCAGTAAAGAATAAAGCAGCATCGATCCATGACCGGCTGATAGCACAAAACGGTCGCGATTGTGCCAATGGGGATTAGCGGGATTGAATTGCAAGAATTTCGTCCACAACACATAAGAAAAATCTGCGCAACCCATCGGAAGCCCAGGATGTCCGCTTTCCGCTTTTTGAATGGCATCAATGGTTAAAGTTTTGATGGTGTTAATCACTAAAGTCGCAATCGAATTCATAGCCGACTCGGCATAGCGCGCGAACTTGGAGAAGTCAATATTTTCACGGTTTTTGTTACTTAATTTGACAGATTTTATTTTTGTGATTTAGTTTGAAGAAATTAATGGATAAACTGTAAGAAGCTTCATAATTTATGGCCGCTCCCAAAACACTGATTAATCTTGCTAGAAGAGCGCGTTATGCTCGAACGCCAGCTGGCCGTGTTGATGAAGCTCTTCGTTTGCGCCGTACCTTAAGCAGATTACAAAAGGAGTATCAGTCGGCTTCAGATCTTTTCCAGGAGAAAACCGCCACACACGAGCGTTTATTAGCTGAATACCATAAATTGCCACCTCGATGGAAGGAAAATGCTTTGCCGGGATTGGACAAAGCTCGGGAAGAGATGGACGATGCTCGTCATGCTTTATCCAGGATTTCTAATAGATACGCCGATCTTCGCTCCCAGGCTGAGGTTGTAGATGTTATTGCCGCGAAGCATGCGGCTAATGTGATAAAACGTGTGACTAAGACAGGGAGTCTTGCGAAAGTAAAAGAAATCGCTGGCATAGCCAGGCGTGCTGCGGATGAAGCATCAAATCGCCTTCGCTATGCGACCGAGCGTGCCGAAGCCTGTACTAATACAGTGCAGAGGGATCGCATACGCATCGCTAGCCTTAAGTCAGAGCGAGATGATTTAATTGCACTTCGGGATGCCAGAGTGTCTCCTCCAGACTTGCCACCTGGTTCTCCAGAAAGACGTTTCTGGGACATGGCTAGGGCGAAAGAGGATCATGCTATTAGAACAATAAATATTGAGCTTGGCGAAGCTCAACGTGTTGCAGATTATGGCGCTCGAGATTTGGCTCAAGCAGAAGCTCGTGTTTCTGAGGCTCAACGTAAAGCCGATTTTTTAGCGCAAAAAGCCACTGATGCTGAAGCCGAAGTTGCAATCGCTGAAGCCACTTTGGGTAAAGGTGGCGTTGGCTCTTTGGCATTAGTTGCGATTCCTGGAACGATAAATCATGAACTGCCACCTCATCCTGTGGGAGAAGCTATCAAAGGTGTAGCAGAAGCAGGGCTCACAGCGGTAGAATTTGTGAGTGATGCGAAGACTGGTGCAATCAATGTGGCTGGAGCTGTTGGAACGCTAGGCTACAAAAGAGATTTGGGTGATACCATTAATCGATTAGAGGAAAATGTGATAGAGGGCGCTGCCTCCGTTGGTGGTAAAAAATTGGGTAAGATTTTTGAGCAGTTTGAACAGCAAACCGCAGCAGGTTTAGGTAGAATGGAAAATTCAATTAAAGACGGCTCTTTTCAGGCAGGGCTTGGGCTTTAAAGGTGATCGTTGCTTCCTCTTGTATAGAATCGGAGTAAATTAGTTTCTAAAAAGCAAGAAAATAGCTTGCTGAAATTTGACAGATTCAATTTCTGTGATTTATTGCCGGGAAATGATTCCACGGAATCATGAAGTAAGTTGTATTATGCCCAATCCAAAAGTTTTACTTAGTTTTTTCAGAGCAGGAAATCGTACAGGTAGGTATGTTAATCGGGTTGATGCAGCACTTCGCTTGCAACGTGCTTTGATGGAGGCAGAAAGGGGGTTGGACGTTTCTAGGCATCTACTTAAAACAAAAACTGATGAATTGGATCATTTGCGAAAGGCAGCTAATTGGACGCCACGTGTCAATAGCGTCCAAGAAGAGGTGAATGCGGCTCGTGAAGCTTTTAGCGATGCATACTTAAAACATGAAAGAATTAAATTAAGAGCGATTAAGGCTGATCTTGTAGCTTCAGAGCACGTGGCTAGAGTTATCAAAATCGTAGCTCGCAGTGGAAACCTTGCGAAAGTGAAAGAAATCGCCTCTATTGCCAGACGTGCTGCAGATGCCGCGGCTGACACGGCTAGTCGTCTTACAAGGCATGCGGATCAATTGGCTAGTAGAGTTACTGCTAAAGTAAATAATATTAAAAGTCTTCAATTAAAACGAGATGGGCTTATTAAGATTAGAGAGGGTAGAGTTTCTGTTTCGAATTGGTCAGCCGATCAGTCCAATGTAGTGCCTCTGAATAGGCAGGCTGCTAGAAATGAAGGTGCTATTCATGCGCAGATCAATTCTATAAATCGTGAAATTCGTGAAGCTCAAAGCATCGCAGATGACATCGCTATAGAGGTAAATCAGGCATCAGCCAGCGCTAAAGAAGCGCAACGCAAAGCCGATTTTTTAGCACAAAAAGCAGAACAAGCCGAAGCTGATATTCTAGCAGTAGAAGCTGCTTTGGGACAAGGAAAATCCGAAGTTTTAGCTGTGACGATAATTCCTGGCACTATTAACACAGAACTTCCTCCGCACCCTGTGGGAGAAGTTATAACAGTTGCTGGAAAAGGAGGGCTAACCGTGGCTAAATTTGTGGGTGATCTGCAGATTGGTGCGCTCAATGTGGCTGGAACTGTGGGAACACTAGGTTACAAAAGAGACTTGGGTGACGCTATTGATCAAGCAGAAGCAGATGCAGTTGCTGGAGTGGCTTCTGGTGCTGGAAGACTGGATGATGTTTTTGCAGTATTGAGAAAACAAGCAGCTTTAGGATTAGGCGAAATGGATAACTCGATTCGGAACGGTTCTTTGCAGGCAGGGCTTGGGTTGTGAAATTAGACATATGTTCCTATGTCCGCAAATAAGCGGTTTTTAACTGAAATTATCTAGAAGATTAGCAATAGCTTTTGCTGAAATTTGACAAACTTCACTTCTGGTGTTTTATTGCTCTTTATCTGAAGTAATTTGTAAAATTAATGTTTTAGAAATAAAAGTTGTATGGGTAAGCTTGGAATTGGCGGTCGTATCGTTCGTAGATTATTAGGAGGAAATAGTGCGCGTATTATAGCTGGGCAGCGTCGATTGGCTGCTGAATTAACTTTAGCTATTAACAATGTTTTAAAGGTGGGTGAAAGTTGTTCTCGAGCAGGGGCATTGTTTCGCAGTGTGGAACGGTCGCGCCATGGGATTAATTTGGCCAAGTTAAACAGTGATTTGTCAGACAGATGGTTAAATAGCTGGATTTCTAAATCAGGACAAGGAGCAGAAGCTACTTTAACAGCACAAGCTAAATTTGCGGAAAAAGTTAAAAATTTAAAGGGCGGGCTAGCTGAAGCTAATAAGAATTTAGGCGCTATGAGCGGTGAAGCGCGCGAACTATCCAATTCTGCTAAAGGTGTTTATGGACAGGGATTTTCTGATGCTCAAGCAGCTTTTGCCGATCAGCTCTATAATGGTGCAGAAGATGTTTGGAAATTAGCCAGGCAACAAAAGGGATTAACGGATGACGCAGCACAGGCGGTTGCGCAAGTTGAAGATTTGCTAAAAGAAACGCCTCCCAATTTAGGTGCTATTCAAGAGGCATGGGATGTAGCGAAAAGAAAAGTCGACGCAGTTTATGCGGTTAATGAACAGATGGCTAAAGCAGGGCAAACGACTATTGATGCTGGCAAGAATCTTTATCGTGAATTGCCGCCGCAACTAGTCAATGGGACTATTTTGGCAGTTGCTGGCGGGGTGGATCATGGTGATTATCGTCCCGAACTCCAGCCGCATCCTATGATAGAGGTTGGGAAAGCTGCGGGTGAGAAGGCTATTTCGGGGTTAGAGGCGATTGATTGGGTAGAAACCCAAGCGCTGAATTTTGGTGGCACTGTAGTTACGGGTGCATTGTCTTTAGTGAGTGGAGGCCATGTGCCTATCATTACTGATTCGGGCGATCGCTTGGATCGGGCAGAAGAAGCATTTGGTGCAGTTGCTGCTAAAGTGGTTCGTGAAGATGGGAAAAGGTTAGATGCTGCTTTTCAACAAGCCGAAAAACAAACTGCAGGCTTTTTGGATCAGATGGATCGTGATGCTTTGAGTGGCGGAAAAGCGTGGTTGGGATTCTAGTTTGTGTGACAAGATATCTAATCTAACTTGCTAACTTAAATTTGACAGAGTTCCTTGCTCATGTTTAATTGCTTTTTCCCGATGTAATTAAAAGATATTTTTGTTGGTTAAATCTAAAAGGAAAAATTATTATGGGTAAATTTCGTCAATGGGGCCGTGTTTTACGTTCAGTTTTAGGAACCGATCATGCTGTTCAAGGGCTTTATCGAGGTGCTCGAAGTTTGGCTTATGAACTGAATATCTCTCATGAGGCCGCTTCTCAGGCAGTGAGATTAGTAAATCATGAAGTAATGCCTGCATTTAGAAGAGTGGGTGTAAGTAGTGATGAGTTCATGATAAAAATGGGAGAGTGGTCCCAAGCAAGTAGGCGTGTTCGAGTAGATGCGGAACTCGCTCAATTAAAAGCACGCGATCAACTTAAGGCTATGGTTAGCGCTGGAAAACGGGTGCCGTCTGAAGTGAAGGAAAGAGTTCAATGGGCCGTTGAGCGAGCAGAGGCTCATTTTCAAGCGGCTCAGAAAGCAGAAAAAGCGGTTGATGACGCGCTTGCTATTGTTTCGAGTGAGGTTTCTTCAGGAAGCCCTAATCTTGAACGTATAAGAAATGTATTGGAGAGCGCACAAGAAAAAGTAGTAGTGGCTGAAGCTACTGGTAACTTAGCGATTCAATATACAGAATTGGCAGTTAATGCGACGCAACAACTTTTAGATCCCGATGCTTTACTTCTGATAACTTTAGGCGAGGCTCGCAATGACTATAGACCTGAACTTCCGCCTCATCCCTTTGCACCGGCTGGCGAAGCGGTGGGTGAAGGAGTTGTTAAAGGGTTAGAGGCAGTCGATTGGGTCGAAACGACAGCTCTTAATATTGGCGGCACCGTTGTCACAGGCGCGGCCTCGCTAGTAACAGGAGGTCAAATTGATGTTGTCACGAATGTTGGTGATCGCGTAAATAGAGGATTAAATGTCTGGGGTGAGCTTAGTGCAAAAGCCATTTATGAAGATGGCAGGAAATTGGATAAAGCGTTTAAACAAGTAGAGAAAGAGACTGGCAATTTTTTAGATCGAGTCGACCAGAATGCCTTAAAAGGTGGTGGCGAGTTGTTAGGGCTTTAAGATTTAGATTTGCCTTTGGAATGGTTGACCAAAGGATTCAAATAATGCGTGACTTGATCAATCCAAGCGTGAATTGCATGATTTTGTTTCGGGATAGGTGTGTGGGAGCCTTTGTCTTTAGCAAAAGTTAAGTGAGTTTCGTTTTCGGAAATCGGAATCACGCGTGACCAGAGATTTTCAGGAATACATTGTTCATATTCCTCTTGCGATCCGTGTTCGTTAGGCGTGCCATCCCAAAGAATGAAATTAGGCGGAAACATTTGGCAGATATGCTTTGCCTTAGCGGCTGAGCCTGCAATTTCCACACGGGTTTCGTGAAATGTTTTTTCCAAGTGATCTCGCAAGCCGCGCGAAAGGCGGCTGTCATTTTCAATAATAAGAATCGATTTTTTTGCGCTCAAATTACTCTCTGAAATGTGGCTTATTTTTTTAAGTTGTCGAGCTTAATTTTATTGAGCGATTAGCTTTTAGTGGTTAGCTAACAGCCAATTGCTAATAGCTTAAACCTTTTATTTTATTGCGCTTGCGAGTAATGGTTGAAAATGAGGTTTTTTCTCTTCTCGCTCCAACAAGCGGCAGAAGACCTGGGTGAAACCGCAGCGTTTGAGCCAGCGAGTTAAATCATTTTCTCGAAAGCCAAGCCAGGTGTCGGAATACAATTTACGAGCCGCTTCGTAATGATGCTGTTTCAAATCTAAAATCAAAAGTTTTCCCTGATTGCGCAACAAAGTATATGCCGCTTGCAAGGCGCGCTGGGGGTTAGCGGCATGATGCAAAGCTTGGCTGAAAATGACGACATCCACAGAATTTTTTTCAATTGGCGGCGCTTCCAGGTCGCCCATGCGAAATTCCAAATTTTTTAACCCTAATTTTTCTGCTTGTTGTTGACTGTGTTTCACCATTTTTTCGGAGTTATCTACAGCGATTACCTTTTTAGCGCGCAAAGCCAATGAACGGGAAATGAGACCTTCGCCCGCTCCTAAATCCGCAATTTCTAAAGAAGGCGGAATTAATTCTAGGAAAAGGTGAGCCAAATTTTGCCACGAACGTCCGGGGCAATACTTTTTATCCGCGCGACCGGCGAGAGCATTGAAATAGGCTTGAGTTTGTTCTCGTCGACGCTTTAAGACAGTTTTTAATGTTTCTTGGTCTCGAGCAAATTCACGCGATAGGGTGGCATGTTCCAACGTTGTTTGAATTAATTGGATAAGAGAAGGCGCGAGATCCGGTGGCCATTGATAAAAGATTTTTTTTCCTTCGCGTTGGTCGATTAACAAACCTCCTTTTCGTAAAATGCCAAGATGGGTGGAGATGCGGGATTGTCCCATGTTTAACACCTCTTGTAATTCGGCTACGGAAAGATTGTCGTGTTGCAAGACGGCTAAGAGTCGCAAGCGTGTGGGGTCTGCTAAAAGTTTTAATGCCTGCACCCAATTCATGATAAAGCTTTAAATATAATGATATCATGATGGGTCAATATTTTTTCGTTGCAAAGACAAAGTGGTCTCATTAAGTTAAAATCATGAATCGAGATTTTATTTTTTCTTCCGAGTCGGTGGGCGAGGGACATCCTGATAAGGTTTGCGACACGATTTCCGATGCTATTCTGGACGCGTGTTTGGCACAGGATAAATTTTCACGAGTCGCCTGTGAAACACTTTGTAAAAGTAATTTAGTGGTGATTGCTGGAGAAATTACCACTCGAGCGGAGTTGGAATTGGGAAAAATTGCACGCGAAGCGATTCGTCGTATCGGTTATGTGCATGATGATGATGTGTTTCATGCTGATCGTGTGATTATTACTAATGCCATTACGCGACAAAGCTCTGATATTGCTCAAGGTGTGGACGCGCGCAAAGCGGATGGTAAAAAAACGGCTGAGCAAGGTGCGGGTGATCAAGGTTTGATGTTTGGTTTCGCTTGTAATGAAACGCGCGAGTTGATGCCAGCGCCCATTATGTATGCGCATCGTTTGGGCCGGCAATTAACAGCGATTCGCAAGACCGGAAAAGTCAAATGGTTGCGTCCCGACGCAAAAAGCCAGGTTTCGGTGCGTTATGAAAATGGCAAACCCGTTGGGGTAACGGCGGTTGTTATTTCCACGCAACATGCAGCAAATGTTTCGCATAGCGAAATTGAGCGATTTTTGATTAACGAAGTGGTGAAAAAAGTGATTCCCGAACGCATGTTGGATAAAAAAACGGAATTTTTAATGAATCCCACAGGGAAATTTGTAATCGGGGGGCCGCAAGGTGATGCAGGTTTGACGGGAAGAAAAATTATTGTCGACACGTATGGTGGCATGGGTCGTCATGGCGGTGGCGCATTTAGCGGAAAGGATCCGAGCAAAGTGGATCGTAGCGCGGCTTACATGGGTCGCTATGTTGCTAAAAATATTGTGGCGGCAGGGTTGGCAGATCGTGTTGAAGTGCAGTTTGCTTATGCGATTGGACATCCGAAACCGGTTTCCGTTTTTATTGATACTTTTGGAACACATAAGGTGGATGAGAAAAAAATATTCAAAGCGGTTAACAAAGTTTTTAGTTTTAAACCTGCGGATATTGTTAAGCAGTTAAATTTATTGCGACCCATTTATAGTCGCACAACGAATTATGGTCATTTCGGTCATGCTTCTGGCTTGAAAGAAGTGCCGTGGGAAAATACGGATAAAGCAAAAATTTTACGAAAAGAAGTTGGATTATAATCAGGAGATAAATTATGAGCGCAGTTGCAGAATTTAAAAAGAACGATAAAACGACAATGAAACAAGATTATAAAGTTAAAGATATTACTCAGGCCGAGTTTGGTCGTAAAGAAATCACAATTGCAGAATCGGAAATGCCCGGTCTCATGGCGCTTCGCGAAGAGTATAAGGGCAAGTTTCCATTGAAAGGCGCAAAAATTGCGGGTTGTTTGCATATGACCATTCAAACCGCAGTTTTGATTGAGACATTGGTGGAGTTGGGCGCGGAAGTGCGTTGGAGCTCGTGCAATATTTTTTCGACTCAAGATCATGCGGCGGCTGCCATTGCAGCGCGAGGCATTCCTGTGTTTGCTTGGAAGGGAATGAATGCTGAAGAGTTTGATTGGTGTATTGAGCAGACGTTGCGTTGGCCTGATGGTTCGCAGCTCAACATGATTTTGGATGATGGCGGCGATTTAACCAACATGGTCCATGATAAATATCATGAGCTTCTGGCCGAAATTCATGGCCTTTCTGAAGAAACGACAACTGGCGTGCATCGTTTGGCGCATCGCGTCAAAAATGGGACGTTGAAAGTGCCGGCGATTAATGTGAACGATTCTTGCACAAAAAGTAAATTTGATAATCTTTACGGTTGCCGTGAATCATTCGTGGATGCGGTGAAACGCGCGACGGATGTGATGTTTGCAGGTAAAGTCGTGATTGTTTGCGGTTATGGTGACGTGGGCAAAGGTTGCGCCAAAGCAGCAATCGGCTTGGGCGCACGCGTGGAAATTACCGAAATTGACCCGATCAATGCGCTGCAAGCCGCGATGGAAGGCTATAAGGTGGTGACGATGGAGGATGCCTCCGTTTATGGCGATATCTTTGTGACAACAACTGGTAATATCGATGTGATTACTCGCGAACATATGGATAAAATGAAAACGCAAGCGATTGTGTGTAACATTGGCCATTTTGATTCTGAAGTGCAAGTGGGCTCGTTGTATTCAGATAAAAAATTGAAACGCATCGAAGTGAAGCCGCAAGTGGATCAATTTGTATGGCCGAATGGCAAGGTGATTACAGTTTTAGCCGAAGGTCGTTTGGTTAATTTAGGTTGCGCGACAGGGCATCCGAGTTTCGTGATGAGCGCCTCTTTTACGAATCAAGTGATGGCGCAAATTGAATTGTGGTCGGAACGCAATTCCGGAAAATATAAAAATGAACTTTATATTTTACCTAAAGAATTGGATGAAAAGGTGGCTCGACTCCATTTAGGAAAATTAGGCGTAAAGCTAACGAAACTGACTCCAAAACAAGCAGAGTATTTGGGTATTAAAGTCGAGGGTCCTTATAAACCAGAGCATTATCGGTATTGATAATTTGCTGAAAATAGGTTTGGATAAGCCATGCGTATTGGCGTTTTTGGATTAGGCACGATTGGTTCGATTTGGGCGCGTCATTGGCGCGCAGATGGTCATGAAGTGCGCGTTTGGAATCGCACGCCTAAACCTGAATTTCCCGGTTTTTCCAGTGACCCAGAAACGGTCGCGCGCGATGCTGATCTCATTGCGATTGTGGTGTCCGATGCAAAAGCTGTCGAAAAAGTTTTGGCTACAATTCAGAAAAAATTGAATAAACGCACGGTGGTCGCGCAACATAGCACAATCGGTTTTGATGAAACGCGACGTTTTGCAAAATGGGTAGAACAAAAAAAAGCGCAATTTTTAGACATGCCTTTTAGCGGAAGTCGTGGCGAATCCGAAAAACGACAGACGCTATTTTTTGTGGGCGAAAAAGAGAATGTTTTAGAGAGAGTTGAACCGGTGTATCATCGCATTAGCCAGGGCATTTTTCGTGTGGGCGACATCGGACAAGGCACAGCATTAAAGTTGGCATTGAATTTGTTTGCTGCGAACTTGTATCAAGGGTTAGCCGAGGGTTATGCCCTTGCCGAAAAAGCGGGTGTGCCAGGAGAAATCTTTTTTTCTGCGTTAGCGCAACACAGTTGTCGCTCGGCATTGACTGACGCAAAACGAGAAAAAATTCTTGAAAAAGAATATACTTCTAATTTTTCGTTGCAGAATATGCATAAGGATTTGCATTTGATTATGAAATTCGCAAAAAAAATTTCGCAACCTATTCCACAAACCCAAACTTTGATAAAAAGTTATGAAAAAGCAAAAAAGATGGGTTTAAGTGAATCCGATTTTTCTTCGGTGATTGAGACTTTAAGGCCTGCCCGCATTGCTGCGCAAAGCGCTGCGGGCAGGAGTAAAAAATAAGAAGTGTAGAATGGTAAGGTTCACCAAAAAGGGTTTATTTTTTCTTCAAAATCACTTGAGCGGTGTTGTAGCCGCTAGCCGCAAAAACGCCGCCACCAGGATGAGTGCTGGCGCCGGTGAGATAAAGATTGGGTAAATCAGGGACTTCGTAGCGCGAAAGTTCGGGTAGAGGGCGGAAAAAAAACATTTGATCCAAACTCATTTCCAAATGCATCACATTTGCGTTCACAAGGCCTAATCGCTTTTCAATTTCTAAAGGAGTTTGGATGTAGCGATCGATTAATTTATTTTGCATGTTTGGTGCATAGTGACAGACGAGTTGATAGAGTTTGTCGGCTTCGCGTTGGGCGATGTTATCCCAATTCTCTCCATTTGCTAGCGCGTAAGGATGCCATTGTCCCCAAGTAAATAAAAGATGCTTTCCCGTAGGTGCGAGCGAGGAATCCAAAGCGGTAAAAGTCATCGCAACAACAGAAGGATTTTGTGGAGGTAAGCCGGCTTGATAATCGAGATAGGAACTCAAAAGATGTTCACGATTGGGGCATAACAGTTGAAGGCCGCGATGGGCTAAAGCATCGTGTTCGGTATTAGTATAGCGAGGAAGTTCGGAAACGGCGTGGCGCACGATCATGCCAAATCCATTGCCGACGCGCACGTTGGTAATGCGTTTTTTGAGTTTTTCAGGACAATCTTTCAAAAGTTTCGTAAAAAAAGGCACGATATGCATGGCGCAGACAATTTTTTTTGCATGAAAATTTTGACCCGTTTGGGTTGTGACGTGCCATTGAGCTTGGGCGTGTGTGACTTCAACTATTTCAGCATCGAGAAAAAGTTTACCACCATCTTGCAAAAATCGTTTAGCCATGGCCTGAGTTAAGGCGCCGCTCCCGCCTTTAGCACGTTTTGCGCCGCTTTTATGAATCATGGCATTCCATCCTAATAAATCGCCGGCTGCAAGCTCCGTGGGCGCCGGTCCTGCTTGTGCAGCTAGCCATTCTAATGCTGTCCGAATGTGTTCATTGGTAAATTTTTCTTCAATGAGCTGTCGATAAGGTGCCATGAGTTGTCGAACCATGTCGAGATTCGACCAGAGTTTTCGTTGGTTGCGATCGCGAAAGTTGTGACGCAGAAAAGTCCAAACTAAATTTCGAAAAGTAGGTGGCTGCAGAAAAGTGTCGAAGATGGCTTCGTTTAACTTTTGCCACTGTAAAACAAAATGGCGATAGGTTTCCGCATCGGATGGGGATATTTGTGCAATGCTTTCACAGGTTTTATCGAGATCGCGCCAGAAAAAAATGATTTGGTTGGTTCCGGGAATTGGATAACTCGCCCACGGATCCATATCCAAATATTCAAGTCCAAAACGGTGAAGTTCGAGATCGTGCAAAACCGGCGTAAGATGTATCATGATATGAGCGGAAGAGCCGACATCAATTTTATAGCCAGGAATAATATTATCTTCTGTGCAAACGGCGCCGCCGGCAATAGAGCGACGTTCTACCACTGCCACTTTTAATCCCGCTTTGGCCAGATAACAGGCACAGGTGAGGCCGTTGTGACCCGCGCCGATGATGAGAACATCGTAGTTCATGAAAAAAGTTATGGCGAGCGCTACGGGAAGTGACAACTAAGAAAGGTTATCTAGGTTTTTTAGTTGAACCTGCAGTTGATCAATTTTTTCTTCGAGCTTTTTGGCGCGTTCTTGATGTTCTTGTAAAACGGATGGAGGCACTTTTTCTGCGAAGGATGGATTATTTAATTTAGTTTGAGTTTGATCCCAATCTTTTTTTGTTTTTTCCAGTTCTTTAGCGAGCCGCGTTTTTTCTGCTTCTCGATCAATCAAACCCTCTAAAGGTAAGTAAAATTTGCCGAGGTCTGTCAAACAAACTGGAGCAATATTGTCTTCCGTAATAAATTCTAAAGTTTGAGCATTCAACAAAGTTTGAATGACATGCAGTTCGTTTTGAATCCATGGTTCCTTTACCTGTAGCAGCCAGCGCACTTTTTTGTTGGATGGAATATTGTAATGAGTTCGTAGAGTGCGCGCTTTACTGACAGATTGGTAAATCATTTCAGCTTTAGGTTCAGATGAAAAATGTGAAGAAGGTTGTGGCCAATTTGCGAATTGAATGGTGCCCTGATCAAAACCTAGTTCATGCCATAATTCCTCTGTGATAAAAGGAGTTAAGGGATGGAGTAAACGCAAGATGTGCGACAAAGTGTAATCAATTGTTGCGAGGGTGACTTGTTTGCGAGATTCGTTGGAAGAGGAATTGAATTCGGCTTTGGCTACTTCCAAAAACCAGTCGCAAAAATCGCCCCAGACAAAATCGTAAAGAGTTTGCGCCATTTCGTTGAAATGATAACCCTCAAATGCACGGTTCATTTTCGTAAGGGTATCGTTTAATTTTGCTAAAAGATCTTGTGTGAAAAGTGTGAGTTGATGTTTGCTGGGATCGGCTTGGGGATCAATTGGGCCTTGCAATAGACGAAAGCGACAAGCGTTCCAAAGTTTGTTGCAGAAATTGCGTCCTTCAACAATTTGCGTTTCGTCAAATCGAATGTCTTGACCTTGTGGTGCGATGCGCATGAGTCCGAAGCGTAAACCGTCTGCGCCATATTTGCTGATTAAATCCAGAGGATCGGGGGAATTGCCAAGGGATTTAGACATTTTACGCCCTTGTTTATCGCGAATGATGCCGGTGAAGTAAACGTCGTGGAAAGGAATTTCATTTTTATATTCCAAACCAGCCATAATCATTCGCGCTACCCAGAAAAAGATAATATCGGGACCGGTGACTAGAACGCTCGTGGGATAAAATTTTGCCAACGTTTTTTCATCCATGGTGTCAAATGGCCAAAGCCATGAAGAAAACCAAGTGTCTAAAACGTCGGAATCTTGCTCCCAATCTTCTCCTGGGGACGTGAGGGAAACTTTAATTTCCGATAGATTTTTTTTATTATACCAAACCGGAATTCGGTGCCCCCACCAAAGTTGTCGAGAAATACACCAATCTTGAATGTTTTCGAGCCAGTGATCGTAAACCTTTTCCCAACGTTCGGGAAAAAAGCGAATGAGGTGCTTGTGTACGGCATGGCGTGCTTCTTGAGTTTTGGGATATTTTAAAAACCATTGTTCGCTCAAGCGCGGTTCGATGGGCACATCAGCACGTTCGCTAAAACCGACATTATTTTGATAGGGCTCTTCGCGAATGAGTAATCCAAGAATTTTCAATTTTTCGACTGCCAATTTTCTCGCTTCAAATCGATCGAGATTTTGGAAATCTTCGCCCGCGAGTGCGTTCATTGTGCCGTTAGGGTTCATGATGTCGATAATGGGTAGCTGATGATGTTGGCCGATTTCAAAGTCGGCTTTATCATGGGCTGGTGTTACTTTCAAAACGCCAGTGCCAAACTCTTTATCGATGTGCGAATCGCCAATGATCAGAATGGCTTCTTGTTTTTCTTCAGGCAGAGGTCGTCGACAATGTAGACCAATAAAATTTTTGTAGCGTGGGTCTTCCGGATTTACGGCAACCGCAGTGTCGCCCATGATGGTTTCAGGACGAGTAGTGGCAATTTCTAAAAAGGTTCCCGGTTTTTCTACAATTTCATATTTGACGTAATAAAGTGTGCTTTGCTGAGGTTTAGGAATCACTTCTTCATCACTTAGTGCGGTAAGGGAAACCGGACACCAGTTGACCATGCGTTTACCTCGGTAGATGAGACCTTTTTGGTAAAGATCGATAAAAACTTCTGCGACTCGACGTGAGTAAGCTTCATCCATGGTGAAGCGTTCGCGCTCCCAATCGCACGAGCAACCTAATTTTTTGAGCTGTTGAATGATAATGCCGCCGTGTTTTTCTTTCCAATTCCAAACGCGTTTTAAAAATTCTTCACGGCCCAAATCGCGTCGTGTTTTCTTTTCTGTTTTTTTGAGTTCGCGCTCCACAACCGTTTGAGTGGCGATGCCGGCGTGATCGGTGCCAGGTAGCCAGAGCACCTCTTTGCCTTCCATACGGGCTTTGCGGCAAAGAATGTCTTGAATGGTGTTATTGAGAACATGCCCCATGGTTAGGACGCCTGTGACGTTGGGAGGAGGGATCACGATGGAAAAAGCGGGTTTTGAGGAATGAGGATCAGCGTGAAAATAATTTTCTTTCAGCCAATCGGCATACCATTTTTCTTCCACATGTTTGGGTTCGTAAGCAGTGCTAAGTGACGACATGATGGCAATGAATTCGCAAATTTCTCGAAAATGGTAAAGAATTAAGAGTTAAAGAGGATCAGAAAGTCGGAATTGAATGGGGACGTTTACTTGAGAAGCAATAGGATGACCATTGAATTGCGCAGGTTTAAATTTCCATTGACGCACTGATTTCAAAGCAGCTTGATCGAGCAACGGAAATCGGCTGCTTTTTAGGAGTTGAACGTTTAAAGGAATTCCTTGTTCTGAAACTTGTACTTGTAATAGTACGAAACCTTCCTGACCTTTTTGTCGTGCAATATCGGGATAGAGAGGCGGAGAGTTATGCAATGAATCGGGTGCGGCAGTAAAAGTAGCCCCAGAAGGTTGTTGTGTTGAAGAGGTGGCAGGTTTGTGTTTGGTAAGGGTTTGAGACGGTTTTTGTGAAGATTGAGTAGTCGGGAAAGTGGGTGAGGCTTTTAAAGAAGGTTTTGTTATAGTGGCAGAAGGAACAGGATCGGTTGTTTTGGGTGGTTGAGGGATTTGTGGTTGAACGTTGATTTTGTCGCTGGCGAAAACATCGGGTTGAAAAAGATGAAGTTGCGGCAGTGAGACGCCTTGAGTAACGGAATAAGAAATGCTCTCTTTTTTAAACCAAGATTGATTGAGAAAGATGAAATGAAAAAGTAGAGCAACACCAAAACAGATCGAAATCCGAGTGAAATAAAGTCGATCAGCCATATTATTTCAGATTATCGCTTATGAGAATTTGTCGAAGGAAAGAAATCGCTCAATTTTAGAGCATTTAAAATAACGTTCTCTAAAGAGATGCCGCCGCGATAGTTGCCTAAGAGATAAAGACCAGGAAATTGGCGTTCCACATTTTGGCAGAAATCCAAAAAAGAATCGTAATGGATATCGTATTGTGGAATGGCTTGAGGCCAGCGAACGATATGGTGAAAAGTTGGTTTTTGGGTGATGCCTAGCAAAGGGCCGAGATCGCTTTGAACTTGTTCCAAAAGCATTTCGTCTGAGAGCGTGATAGCTTCTGGATCTTGAACGCCTCCGAGAAAAGCGGTTAAGAGAATGTGATTGTTAGGCGCCCGTTGGGGGAAAAGTGTGGAAGAAAAAAGGGCACCCAATGTGCGAATGTTTCTTTTGCGACTAATTAAAACGCCAAATCCGTTTAAAGGATGTTTAATCGCAGCACGATGGAAACCCAGATGAATAACGTTGAGTGAGGCTTGTGGAAGGGTCGTAAAATTTTTAGGTTCTGGAATGATCGGAGTTAGCAGTTTACTGACTTGTGAAAGAGATGTGGCTAAAATAACAAAGTCGCTAGTGAAAGTTTGTTTGTTGGTTTCGACATGGAATTGATTGTTTTTTTGAGTGAGGGCTAGTGCCTCCGTTTGATAATGAATCGTTTGATGAGAAGCAAGTTTCTGGCTGAGAAATCCCAGGCCTTCTGGCCACGAAATTAAACGGCGTTTTACGCCTGTTTTTTTCTTTTTTAAAAAGGTGTGAACTAAATTTTTTGACTCATTTTTGATGTGATAAAGCTTGGGAAAGGCATGACGTAAAATGAGTTGTTCTGGGTTGCCTGCCCAAATGCCTGAGATAAAAGGATCCACCATTTCTTGTAAAATTTCTTTTCCAAATTCTTGACGGAAAAAGTTGGCAATTGTTTCTTCAGACTTTACAGGAGATGAGGAAAGGAGCCCATGCCAAAGTTGACGTTTTCCCTGCCAGGAAATGAGAGGGGTGAATAATAGAGATAGAGGATTGATGGGAAGAGGAGTTAGTTTTTCATTTTTTACTACAAAACGATTTTTGGCCCTAGGCGCGGCATCCATTGCATTTTCCCAGAGAGCATTTTCTTTAAGAAATTGGACTGTTTCAGGTTGGGAAACTAAAAAAGTGTTGGGGCCTAATTCGCAACGGAATCCATTTTTTAAAATAGTTTGAGCCACGCCACCGGGCGATTGAGATGCTTCTAACAGTGTAATGGAATAGCCGCTTTTTTTTAAAGCAGTGGCTGTAGTGAGTCCGGATAGTCCGGCACCGATAATAAGCACTGATTTCATGTTAGTTCGTTAGCACGATTTAGTTTTGGGATTCTATCAAAGAAAAGAAGATTGTGTTAGAAACAATTTGTTTTTATTGAGATGAGATCCTTTTTATAAATTTTAGAGTTCATGAGTGCAATCGCGGCTTTAGACAAGCGTTATTTATGGCATCCTTTTACTCAGATGAGTGAATGGATTGACTCTTCTTGTCAACCCCTTGTCGTAGTAGAGGCCGAGGGGGCTGTGTTGCGAACGGAGGCGGGTGAGGAATTTTTGGATGGTAACGCTTCGATTTGGACTAATATTCATGGTCATAATCATCCTGCTTTAAATGAAGCGTTGAAAAAACAAATCGACCGTATTGCGCACAGTTCTTTTTTGGGTTTGACGAATGATGTTGCTCCGCGTTTAGGACAAGCTTTGGTTGAACTGTTGCAACCGGGTTGTAGGCATCGCGCTTTTTTTTCTGATGATGGTTCGACAGCGATGGAAGCGGGATTGAAAATGATTTTTCAAGCGCGTCAGCAACGAGGTGAGGTGAGTCGACAAAAATTTTTGTCTTTAGGTGGCGCTTACCATGGAGACACGGTGGGCGCGATGAGTTTGGGGAAAAGCGAACTTTTTCATCGTTCTTATGGAAAATTGTTGTTCGAAACGCAAGAGGTAATGAGTCCCGCGTGTTATCGTTGTCCTTATAATCAAAGTAAACCGGAAAAAGGAGTGGAGGCACGCTTTTCACGAAAATGTCGTTGGGAATGTTTGGAGCAATTAGAAAAAACTTTGAAAAAGGATTCGGAAAAAATTGCCGCGTTTGTTTTGGAGCCGCGTGTGCAAGGCGCTGCGGGCTTGTGGATGCATCCACCGGATTACTTAAAGCAAGCGGCTGAACTTTGTCGTGAAAAAGGAGTTTGGATTTTTTTGGATGAAGTGTTAACCGGTTTTGGTCGAACCGGTGAAATGTTTGCTTGTCACCAGGAAAAGCTCGTGCCTGATGTGATTACCTTGGCGAAAGGGTTAACGGCGGGTTATTTACCTTTAGCGGCCACGTTGAGTTCTCAAGAAATTTTTGACTCTTTTTTAGGAAAATACGAAGAGTTTAAAACTTTTTTTCATGGTCATAGTTATACCGGCAATGCTTTGGGATGTGCTGTGGCGTTAGAAAATGTGGCGA